>CAVJMM010000044.1:0-16974 GCA_963650865.1 Eubacterium sp. AM49-13BH
TGGTTTAATTCTACAGCGTATTCCATAGGAAGTTCTCTAGTAAATGGTTCTAAGAATCCCATAACGATCATCTCTGTAGCTTGTGCTTCAGATAATCCTCTACTCATTAAATAAAATAATTCATCTTCAGATATCTTAGAAACAGTAGCTTCATGTTCAATGGTTGCGGAATCACAATCATTTACATTTAATGGAATTGTATCTGACCGTGATTGATTATCTAAGATCAAAGTATCACATTCAATCTTTGTACGAGAATATTCAGCCTTATTTGAGAAACGAATCCAATCTCGATAATTTGTTACACCACCATTTCTAGAAACTGATTTAGAAATAATAGATGATGTTGTATGTGGTGCTAAATGAATCATCTTCGCACCTGTATCTTGGAACTGTCCTTTAGAACCTACCGCAATTGAAATACACATTCCATGTGCGTATTCTCCTGCTAAGATACATCCTGGATATTTCATAGAAATTCTTGAACCAATGTTTCCATCAATCCATTCCATTGTTCCGTGTGCTTCTACTTTTGCGCGCTTTGTGACGAGGTTCAAAATATTACCACTCCAGTTTTGTACAGAAGAGTATCTACATTTTGCCCCTTTTCCTACAAACACTTCAACTACCGCAGCATGCATGGAATCTTTGGAATATTGTGGTGCAGTACATCCTTCTACATAAGAACATTCAGCACCATCATCCACAATGATGATTGATCTTTCAAATTGTCCCATAGATTCAGAATTGATTCTAAAATATGACTGTAAAGGTTTTTCTAGTTTGACACCTGGTGGAACATAGATAAAAGAACCACCAGACCAAACAGCACTATTTAAAGCCGCTAGTTTATTGTCGCTTGCTGGAACGATTGTCGCAAAGTACTTTTTAAATAATTCTGGATATTCTTTTAAAGCAGAATCAATATCAAGGAATAAAACACCTTTTTCTCTGACTTCATCTAACATGTTGTGATAAACAGCTTCAGATTCATATTGTGTTGTTACACCTGCTAGATATTTTTTCTCTGCTTCTGGAATACCTAATTTTTCAAACGTATTTTTAACTTCTTCAGGTACATCATCCCAACTCTTTTCAGCTTCATCACTGACTTTCTTATAATAGGTAAAGTCTTGGAAATCTACATCTGAAAGATCTGGTCCCCATTTAGGCATTTCCATCTTTTCAAATTGATGAAATGCATTGACTCTGAATTCTGTCATCCATTCTGGTTCATTTTTCCATGCGGAAATTTGACGAACAACTTCTTCATTCAAACCTTTTCCAGTTTCTAATAATGTCTTTACATTATCATCATGAAATCCATACTTATAATCATCTTGTGAAGAAAGAACATCATTTTCATTCTTTTCGCTCATTTCTTTTCCTCACTTTCTGTAATCATTTGATCCATAGCTTTCCAACCTATTGTTGCACATTTAATACGATTTGCTTGTTTATAAACATTCTTCATCGCAACAGCTTCTTCTAATACATCCGGATCATATTCTTTTGCATCAATCATATTAAAATATTCCGCAATGATTTTCTTAGCTTCATCAATTGTTTTTCCTTTTAATAGATCGCTCATCATAGAAGTAGAAGCAGTAGAAATCGTACAAGCTACTCCATCAAAACGAATATCTTCAATTTTCCCATCTTCAATCTTAGATTGTACTATTATATCATCAATACAACTATCAGATGCCATATGAACACTTTTATATTCTGTATCATCTGTTAAAACATGATTATGTGGGTATTGATAGTGATCCATAATTAATTCTCTAAGAATTTCTGGATCATTCAGCATATCATTAACATTGCTCATAAAACCTCCTAGAAGAAAATTCCTACACAATTTTCTAGTGTGATATCTTTACATGCTTCTACGAATTTATCGATATCTTCTTTGTTATTGTAAAAATACAAGGAAGCACGAATGGATTGATCTGTACCAATAATGTTATGCAAGATTTTAGCACAATGATTTCCAGATCTTACCGCAATATTCTTACTAGCAAGATAACCTGCCGCATCTTGTGCGAATACACCCTTGGCATTGAAATCAATCGGACCATATTTGTTATCTGGATTATAGATTTCAATATTCTCTAACTTTGATAGTTTTTCAATTGCATATGCTCTTAATTCAGCCTCATACGCATGAATATTTTCCATACCAATCGATAATAAATATTCCACTGCTGCCCCAGTTCCAATAACACCTTCAATGTTTGGTGTACCTGCTTCAAATTTGATAGGTGCATCTTTTAAGATCACATTGCCATCTTTATCAAATCTTGCATTCATATCACCACCATAGAATACTGGTTCCATTTGATCTAATAATTCTTTTTTACCATATAAAATACCAACACCACCAGGTCCACACATCTTATGTGCAGAAAAACCTAAGAAATCAATATCTAGATCTTTTACATCAACTGGCATATGTGGTACAGATTGTGCACCATCAACAATCATATAAGCACCATATTCATGTGCTATCTTAGCCATTTGTTTAATTGGTTGAATCGATCCTAATACATTTGTTACTTCCGCAACAGAAACAATCTTTACACCTGAATGCATCGATTTTTGAAATGATTCGATTGAAATATTAGCTTGTTGATCTGTTTCAATGTATTCAATTTGAAAACCAATTTCTTTTTGTAATGTAAACCATGGTAATAAATTACTAGCATGTTCTGCATAAGTTAATAAAACAGTATCTTCTTTTGTTAGTTGATCTTTTAAACCAAAAGCAATCTGATTTAAAGAATGAGATACGTTATGTGTATACACTACTTCACTAGGTTCACAATGAATTAATTTTGCGATAGATTTTCTTGTATCGTCATACAAACGATCATTCATTGCAGCAATGTCATAATCTCCACGATGGACATTAGAAGTATGTTTTGTATAGAAATCCACAACTGCATCAATCACACATTGTGGTTTTAAACTTGTTGCGGCAGAATCCAAATAGACAAGATCTGGATTATTTTTGAACATTGGGAAATCATTTCTGATTTTATCAATATCTAGCATAATTCCTCCAATTTCTTCTGCATTTCTTCTTTTAATTTATTCTTTAATTCTTCATTATTTAATGTTTCTGTAATTGGCATTAAATAACCATTAGAAATCAAAGAAGTACATTGTTTTACAGAAAGACCTCTTGTCATCAAATAATACAATTGATCTTCATCTACTCTACCAATACTCATTGCATGAGATGCCATTACATCATTTTCATCAATCAGCAATTCAGGAAGAATCATCGCATGACATCCCTTTTCAAAAGACAATGCACGACTTGTTTGATGAGATTGTGAACCATGCGCACCTTTGATAACTTTACCAATTGCATCAATATTCAACTTTCCACCTTTTAATACAACAGCGTAGTTTTTCATATCACCATATGTGTGTGGTGCGTAATTTACTACTTGAATACGATAATCTTTTTTACAATCTACTAATGTTGCGCTAGATACAAGTGCATTTGCTCCTTGTTCTCTCAAAGCCACAAAACATTCTCTTTTTGTAGAAGAACCATTACATTCACCATAGGCAACAGTCACATTTGCATCCCCTAATACTTCATGGGATTCATCTGTTTCAATTGGTTTGTTAGATGCATTCCAAAATAAATAGGAAACATTTACATTTCTTTGTGCAAATGATCTAATTTTAATTTTATTTGCTCGTTGGATACGTACAAATACATCACAATCATGTGATGCGTAAAAAGTTAGTTCAATATCACGATCTGTATCAATGATATATTCGCTATACCCTTCCTTTAGCACGACATCCATATCAACATGGATATCTACCATACTTATTTACCTACGCTTTCTGCTGCAGTACGAACTGCACAAGTTCCAATTCCAGTAGATACTTTCTTCACGTTATTTGCAACTTCAGAAGCTGGTTGAACATTGTATTCTTGATAGATCCAATCATAGCCTTCCGCATCGATCTTTTCCGCAAGTTCAGCACCACCTTCAACAACGATTTTTCCATTCACTAAAACATGTGTAAATTCCGGTTTGATCAATTGATAGAATCTTTCATAGTGTGATACAACGATCATACTCATATTAGATTCCTTCTTCATTTTATTTAATGCGTTAGCAACAATATGCAAAGCATCTACATCTAATCCTGAATCAATTTCATCTAACATACTTAAAGATGGTTTTAACATTTCCATTTGAACGATTTCATTTCTCTTCTTTTCACCACCAGAAAATCCTTCATTCAAGAAACGATGTGCTAAATCTTCTTTCATTTCTAGATCTTTGATTGTAGATTCCATTTCTTTAATAAATTTAAATAAAGAAATTGGTTGTTCTCTTCTCACATTCAATGCAGCTCTTAAAAAATCAGAGTTTGTTACACCAGGAATTTCTTGTGGATATTGCATCGCTAAAAATACACCTGCAACACTTCTTTCATTAACTGGCATTTCTAACAAATTCTTACCATCATAAATGATGCTTCCTTCTGTAACTGTATATTTAGGGTTTCCCATAATTGCAGCGAGTAATGTAGACTTCCCGTTTCCATTAGGCCCCATTAACGCATGCACTTCATTTTCGTTCACTGTTAAGTCAACACCTTTTAAAATTTCTTTTCCTTCAACCTCAACATGAAGATTTTTTATTTCTAAAGTTTTCATAGATACACTTCCTTCTATTTCCGGGGATTATTTTAACATTTTATTGTTTTTATGTCTTGTAATGTGTTCAGATAACGTTCACAATCTAAAAATTGCTTTTAATGATGGCATGCAATATAATAAATAGGCTTATTTTAATAGGAGGATTTATGGGTAAATTCTTAAAAAAGAATTGGTTCGTAGTTCTAGTAGCTGCATTGTTTATTGGTGTAGTTAGTTATTATATCTACGATACAAACAAAGGGAAATTAAAAGGAAAGAAATCAAATGGTGAAGATGTTGTTTATGAAATCAACGGACAAGATACAACAGCTTCTCAATTCTATGATGATTTGTATTCATCTAGTGGAACAAGTAGTGTAACTGCTTTATTCAAACAAGCTGTTGCGGATGCTGCAGTTAACACAACAAGTGAAATGAAAGATAACGCAAAAACACAAGCTGAATCAATCAGATCAAATTATGAGTCAAACTATGGTTCAAGTAGTTATGAATCTTATCTAGCAAAAGATCTTGCTTCTACAGGATTCGATGATCTAGAAGAATACTTGATTGAAGTACAAAAGATCAATCAAATTTCTGCAGAATATGCACAAAAGAATTTCGATGATTTAAGCATTCGTCAAATTTCTTATATCTTAGTTAAGTTCGAAGATAGTTCTAATCCTGCTGATGAACCAACAGAAGATGAACAAAGTAGAATGGACGCTGTTGATGCGGAATTAAAAGAAGGAACAGATTTCGCAACTGTTGCAGAAAATCATTCTGAAGATTCTTCCACAGCAAGTAATGGTGGTAATTTAGGTATTATTGATAAAAATACAACTTCATTAGATTCTACATTCTTATCTACTTCTTTATCTTTAAAAGAAGGTGAAGTTTCTGATTGGGTAAGAAGTGATTCCTTTGGATACTTCAAAATCATGTGTACAGCTTCTACACAAGAAACATTAGAAAGCAACAACACTGATTCTGATCCATATCTATCACTTGTACAAAACTACGACACAACATTAGAAAACACAGCAATTTGGGAAAAAGCACAAGAATTAGGAATTGATTTCAAAGGAAACGATGAAATCGAAAAAACAATCAAATCTGCATTCAATGTAACAGATGACGATGATGATTCTGATAAAAAGGCAACTGCTTCTCCTTCCGCTAGTGCAGAAGCAACTGCTAGTGCAACAGAAGAAAGTGAGGAAAATAAATAATGAAAAATAAACATTACTTATTAGCTGCAGCATTACTTGCATGCACTTCCTTAGCTGGATGTACAGATGCACAAGCAAAACTAAAAGACTCTTCCACTGCATTATTCTCAGTTGGAAAGAAGACAGTTACAAAAGGTGATTTATATTCTAAGATGAATTCTACTTCTGGTGCTTCTGTTGTTACAAATAACGCAACAAAAACAATCAGTTCTGCAGAAGTTGAAATTACAGATGATATGCAATCTAGTGCAGAAAGCACATTGAAATCTTATAAGAGTATGTACGGTGATACATTCACAAGTTATTTAGAAAATAACAATATGAGCGAAGATGATTATTTGAATGATTATTTAATCCCTTCTTTACAAGCTGAACAATTACCAAAAGCATACTTAGAACAAAACTGGGACAACGCTGTAAAGTTATATACACCAGTTAAGGCAACTATTCTAGAATTCTCTTCTAGTGATGATGCACAAGCTGCATTAAGTGAATTAAAAGATGGTTCTAAAACAGCAAGTGAAGCTGCAAGTGGTCATAACTCTTCTTCTACTGGAGAAAGTACAATCTATACAATTGAAGATACAGATCTAGATTCAATTGTTAGAAGTTGCATCAACGCAAATTCACCAGATGATGGTTGGAGTGAAGTACCTGCAAGCGATGGTAGTACATTCTATGTTGTTAAGGTTGATGATAATGAACCAGATAACTTCAAGGATGAATGTATTGAACAATTAGCATCTGTTTCTCAAGTTAAATCAGACGCTACAACATATTTCTTCAAGAAATATAAGTTCCACGTTTATGATAAGACAATCTATGATGCAATTGAAAAAGATTATCCTGATTATCTTGTACAAGATATGCAAGATGATGATACTTCTTCTACAAGTTCATCAACTACATCTTCATCCACAAATGAATAAGATTAAAGAGAGAAATTCATTCTCTCTTTTTTGTATGAAATGGTATAATGGAGCATATATTTGGAGGATTTATTATGTGCATTTTTTGCGATATCATTGCAGGCAAAATTCCATCTTCAAAAGTATACGAAGATGATGATGTATTAGCGATACTTGATGTATCACAAGTAACATATGGACATACACTTGTCATGCCAAAAAAACATTGTGCTAATATTTTAGAAGCAGATGAAGATACGATTGTGAAATGTTCGAAAGTCATTTCTAAATTAAGTAAACAAATCGTTCATAATACAGGTGCTGTTGGATGCAATGTATTGAATAATTGTGGTGAAGTTGCTGGTCAAACAGTTCCACATCTTCACTTTCATATCATTCCTAGATATTCTGAAAATGATTGCGTTTCTTTTGAATTTAAAGAAAGTGAAAAACAAGATCTCAATGCAGTTCTAGAAAAGGTAAAGGGTTAATGTATGCCAGCAGCTCTATATTACATGCATGATCCATTTGCCCCAAAACCAAACCGCCCTTCTCGTTTTGGAAGCGCTGTTGTTATTTCTTGCGATGGACAGATTCTTTTAGAACATCGAAAAGATAATTTTCGTTGGGGTATTATTTCTGGAGACATTAAAGATACTGAAACATTTCAAGATTGTGCAATTCGTAGAACAATTGAAGAAACAGGCATTCATTTAAAGAATGAAAAAGTACATCGTTTAGAATTATTTGATGATCCAACGAGAATCGTATCATTTTTAGATGGAAATATTTATCGAGTTGTTCATATGGCATATTATGCTGAATTGAATAAATTTCCTACAACAGAAGTATCAAAACATTCCATTGAATTGAAATGGATCGATCCAATGGAATTAGAAGACTATGATATTGTTGTTACACATCAAGAAATATTAGAAGAATATTTCGCACAAAGAAATATTCAACATACAATGAAAAGAAGTATTAGAGAACAATGAAACAAATAAGATCGAACATCCGTTCGATCTTATTTATTTACAATGCAATCTTTCTAACATAACTTCTTGTGCTTTGTATTCAATTGTATCATCTAGTGATTCTAGTGTAACTTCACCATATCTTTTTCGTAATGCACGCTTTAATATTGCATCGGCAATATCAGGATTCTTTGGAAGTAATGGTCCATGCATATAAGTCGCTAATACTTGATCATTCATAAAACCTTCAAAGCCACTATGCATTTCATTTCCATGTCCTGATAAAACTCTACCAAAAGGTTTTGAAACGTTCTTTGTTTGACCACCATGATTTTCAAAACCTACTGCCTTGAATGTTTTTCCATCCATCGTCGTTTCAATTGCGATATTTCCAATACAACGATCATTACGACTTCCAGCAATCGTATAATAATCAAAGAATTTTAACCCTTCTACAACATTTCCATCTTGGTCTTTATAATATTGGCCAAACAATTGATAACCACCACAAATGAGTAGAAAAGCTGTATTATGATCCATAGCTTGTTGGATAGCATCTTTTCTTTGCAATAAATCTTCAAAAATGAGGTTCTGTTCTTTATCAGCACCACCACCTAAAAAGAATAAATCATAATCATCAATATTCTTTTCTTGTCCAATTGTACAAGTATCTAATGTCACTTCAATGTTTCTTTTTTCAGCTCTTCTACGTAAAACTTCTGCATTTCCCTTATCACCATAAAGATCCATTAAATCATGATACATCCATAAAATCTTTAAATTCATTTGTGGCTCACCTTCCTTAGAATTGCTCGCGTAGAATGCAATGCTGTATATGTTGCGATCACATGCGATGGTAAATTTGCCTCATCTAGCCATTCAATTGCCTTGGTTGCATCTTCAATGACTGTAATTCGATCTTCTAGCCCTTCATATTTTAAACGCAATGCCATATCATACGCTCTTAATCCTGAACAAACGATATGTTTTACTTCTGGTACATTCAATCTTTCAAAATGGGCATCCCAAATCCATGATACGTCATGACCATCTTGATCATTGTCATTTAAAAAGATACAAATATTCTTATCTCCTGGTTGAGAAATAATATATTTCATGACTTCATTTGCTCCAGTAGGGTTTTTTACAAGATTAATAACACAAGGTTGTTGTAACGCATATTCTTCATTTCTTCCCTCTTTCATTTGGAAAGTTTTGAATACTTGATTTGCGGCATTGAAATCGAGTTGTAAAGTCTTCATAACCGTTAATGTACAAGCACAATTATAAATTGCATAAACGCTATTAATAAAATTGTGGAACTTTTGATCACTTACTGTAAATGTCTCAGCCTTGTAGTCAATTGCAGTTACTTCAATATCTGGTGTAATCTGACCAAATCCATCATTTTCACAAATGAATCTTCCAATATGAGAATATTGATAGTAGGAATATTTTAAAGGTTTGCCACATCTTGGACAGAACTTCCCTTCACTAGCTTCATCCGTTGAATCTTTTGATACTTCATTACGATCTACAGAAAATGTATGAATCTTAGCAGACAAAGCAGTATCTGCGATACGTAATGTATTTGGATCATCTCCGTTTAAAATAATATCTCCTGTAAAATCTTTTGTAACTTCTTGAATCTTACGAATGATTGTTTCCATTTCTCCTGCACGATCTAATTGATCACGAAAGAAATTATTCACAACTAAATGTGTAGGATGTAAATTTTTAAATTGACGATATAATGTCAATTCATCTACTTCAATCACTGCAGCATCTGCCTTTACACGAAAATGAGAATCTGAATTAGAAGCTAATAAAGTCGCAATTCCAACATTTAAATTATCACCTCTGCGGTTATTCACAACATTTAACCCTGCTGCACGTAATGATTCCGCAATCAAATTAGAAGTTGTCGTTTTTCCATTTGTTCCGGTTACCAAAACAACGATCTTTGGCATTTGAAATTTCTCAATAAAATGAGGATCCATTTTTAATGCGATTTCACCTGGGAAACTACCACCTCTACCTGCTTTGGATAGAATTGAATGCGCACATTGTACTATCTTCAACCGAATACTCATAACGACCCCTTTGGTTTATAAAACTGTCTATTTTCAAATTGGAACATACGACTTGTCCATTGACCTGGTTTGATACCATCCAATGCTTGTTTTAAAGATGTTAATCTTGCGTCCATATTATCAATTAAATACAACGCTTCTGCTTCTATCAACATAGGTGCTACTGGAGAACCAAATTCTAGTTTTCCATGATGAGAAAGAATCATATGATGCATCAACAATGTTTCTTCTTCATTCTCTAATCCTAACTTTTCAGCCACTTCAGAAAGCCATGCATTCGCAATCGAAATATGTCCTTCTAATTTACCAGCTAACGTATATTCTGTAGTAATTGGACCAGATAACTCTGCTGTTTTTCCTACGTCATGAATGAGTGCTGCAGAAACTAACAAATCTCGATTCAATTGTGGGTAGTGCTTACATAAGTCACTAGCAAGCGTAGCCATGGATAAAGAATGATCGGATAAACCACCCTTCCATCCATGATGGATCTTACTCGCTGCAGGGAATGTGTAATATTTATCACCTACATACGCTAACATACCTTGTACGAGTTTTTTATATGTTTCGTTTTGAATTGATTGAATTAAATCATCCGCAAGACTTCTTCTTTCATTTTCACTATAATCAGAAGAAATCACAAAATCTTCTAAATTAATTTCACTTTGTTCTACAGGTTGTACATGATTTACTCTTAGTTGTAACTTATCTTTATATAAAAGCACTTCAAATTGGAACATTAATATTTTTCCAACTTGCACCAAAGCTTGATCTGCTTCTTTGACATCCCAAAACTTTGCATCAATACTTCCTGAGCTATCTTGTAATACCAAAGATAAATATGGAGCACCTTTCGAAGTAGTACCATTTTTCACATCCTTTACAAGAAAAGGTTGTATTAACTTCATATGTTCTTTTAATTCATTGATTTTTACCATTCTCACCACTCCATTTCATCCATCATTACATAAATATCTTCTGTAGAATAACCTTGTGCCATACAATAACGGAATACATGATTTTTTAATTCCGTAGATTGATATTTCTTTTCATATCTTTTCTTCGCTTTGATACAACATTTTTCTAAATTACTTAATTCTTTTGATTCGATTTTTGTATAGTCTATCTTCTCAGACACTTTTTTCGCTAAGGAATAACGATATCCTCTACTAATCAATCTTGTATAGACATAGTTCTTTGCTTTTTTTACAGAATCATTCTTACAAGAAGATAATATCTTTTCTGCATATGCCATCGCATTATCTTCTTCATCGTCTTTTCTTTCACTTAGTTTTTCCTCAATCATTTCATAAGGAATGCCTTTTTTACTTAGTTCTCGTTTAATTTTATCTGCACCATTTAAAGCAGCTTTCAAAGAATTGATTTGATCTTCACAATATCTCTCATCATTGATATATCCCTTACGTTCTAACTTCTCAACAATGCGATTCACAATATAAATATCACAATCTGTATTTTGTGTTAACCAATCATAGATTTCTTTTCGACTGCGATCTTTATACTCTAATTTTCTTAAACAACTTTGGTAAGCCAAAGCTCCCTTTTCTCGATAAATTAAATCTTTTACTTGATTTCTTGTCAAAAAACCATCTTTACGCATTCCCATGTTGTAATAGTCTTCTAAAGAAACTTGAATTCGTAATTCTTCTTTTTTATCAGAAATCAAATACAATTGTACAAGTGTATCTTTTACTTTTACATCAACAATTGCATATTGATCATGATATTGTTGAATGGCTGTTTCGTATACTTGTAACACTCTTTGATAGAAAGTTTCAGATGAATATGGTTGTACCTGTACAATACATTGTTTTTTGATGGTTTGATATTCTACATCATTCAAAGATAAAAATTTAGAAATATATTCATGTAAATCATTTTCATCTTGAAAGAACCAACCTGTTTTTTCAGGTAATAACAATTCTTTTAAAACATCATCATAACGTGCAAACAAAGGTAAACCAGAAGCCAATGCTTCAATAAAAGTCATACCTTGTGTTTCGGATAAAGATGCTGAAATAAATGCATCCGCACTATGGTACAATGCAGGAATTTCATCACGAGGTTTTGCTCCCGCAAAAATCACAGAACTTGTAATATTCAAGGATTCACTTAATTGATGTAATCGCTCAAAATCTGGACCATCACCAACAATCAAAAGTTTAATTGCGATACCTTGCTTCAAAGATTCCGCAATTCCTTTCACAACAAGATCCAATGCTTTTTCTTCTGCGAGTCTACCAACATAAATAATGACTTTCTCATTTTCTGAAATTCCATAGGACTTTCGAATTTCATTTCTTTTTTCTAGACTTGTTAAAGCAGGATCAAACTTATCTAACTCTAATCCTGTAGGGATAACATGAATTTCTCTTCTGACATGATATCCTTCTAACATTTCTTTTGTTTTAATACTTGGAGCAATGACTTCAATCGATGAATCCCCATACAATCGACTTAGTTTCGCAACACCTTTTTTGGCAACTTCATCTACTTTTCTACTATTGATGAAATTAACATAATGTGTGTAATCTTCATATGTCGTGTGATATGTTGAAACAAGAGGGATTTTTAATTGCTTTGCGCAAATTCTCGCAAAAATACCAACACCAAATTCTGTTTGGACATGAATCATATCTAGATTTAATGCTCGAATTTCTTCTAATGCGGAAACATGAAAAGGAGATGTCATCACATAACCATATAAGAACTTTAACTGTACCCCAGCAAGACTTAATATTTTATGATCCTCATCCCACTTATGTTTTCCACTTCCTTTATAGGTTGTAACGACATATACTTCATGTCCATGTTTTTCTAATTCATTTCTTAGGATATATGTCGAAGCCGCAACACCATTGATTTGTGGCGGATATGTATCTGTAAACAATGCAATACGCATTATTCATCACCTTCTTTCTGATACTTTTCAATTGCTTCCTTCGTATAAGAAGAAGGTAAGCCAACTGAAATCGGAACATCTTTCCTTGTCTTTGCATATAAGAATACAACACTTCCTATAATCAAGACCTGATAGAACGTTATCATTCTCCAAAGAATCATAATCGAAGCAGATTGCGTTGGAGTAAATATCGTTGAAAACATCAAAACAAAAGTTGCTTCGGTGCCACCTGAAGAACCAGGCATTGGTAAAAAAGCATTTACCATCGCAACAAACGATGACAAAGCAACCATGTTAAAATACATATCCATTGTAACAGGAATCTTTAAAATCACTGCACATAAAAATGGAACACTGTAATAAATCAATAATCGAATCAAATCATCTAATGATAGAAAAATAATTAATTTCTTATGTGTTTTTAAAACATGTACTTCTTTAGAAAATTGTTCTAATTGTGTATTTAATTTCGCTAAAGTCAAATTTTTATCTTTTACAATATGTAACTTACATCCTATTTCAATACCTGATGTTGTTAACCAATGATAGAACTTTGGAGAAATTGCTAACATCCAAAGAAATACAATGATTGCCGCACCAACTAAAAAACCCGCAATGACAATCAAAAAATATTGTGAATAATTCGAATAAAAATATGGAAACTTAACAATCAATAAGAATAAAACCAATAAACACATGGTTGTTTGATAAACAATAAAATCCAACCATAAAACACCAACAGAATTACTAATTGGAATTCCTTGTTTTCGAAAGATATAGCCTTGCGCTACCTGCCCACCTGAAGCACCAGGAGTAATATTATTAAATAAACCTGCAACATAGGAATTGATAAAACCTTGTGCATAAGTATATTTCGGATGTGTCAATTTACATTCTTCCGCAAGTCCAATTCCTAACAAAAATCTTTCAAAAACCATTAATAAAACAACTAAAATCAATCCAGGAATACTAACTGATTTCAATGTTTTAATAACATTTTCTCCATCTGATTTTAAAGTAAAAAACAAAACAAGTAACGCAAAACCAAATATCAAAAATATATTAAAGATTGTATTACTGAAGAGTTTCTTTATTTTCTTCCACATGCTTCTATTATACCTTCAACAAATCCATCAAACAACTTCACTTATTCATCACAAATTCATAAACACTTTTTAATTGTTGTCCTACAGATTCAATCGATCTTTCAGATGCTGTTTGATAACCTGCTTCTCTTAAATCAGGTAAAGTCTTTTCTACAACGCCTTGAATGATTCTAACAAAATCATCGTTACTTATGCCTTTATAACAATTCTTTCCATCTTCTAACCATGGTGAAAACGCACCAATATCTCGAACAACGGTTGGACATTTTCCAGCAAGTGCTTCTAATACAACAATTCCTTCTGTTTCTTCATAACTTGGAAAAAAGAAACAATCCGCATCACTATATGCACCTTCAATAATTCCACCTTTTACATAACCTGGAAAAATTAAATTTGGAACATCATTGTGATCAACTAGATCACTCATCTCTTTTGGAATGATCAAACGATTTGTATCCCCAAACCAAATGAATTTATAATCAGGTAATCGCTTTGCGACTTCAACAAAATCTGGTAGCCCTTTTCTTTGGAATAATAAGCCAACACCAATTACAACTTTATCTTCTGGTCTTAATGAAAAATATTTACGAAAAGCATTTACTTTTTCAATATCTTTTTGATAGCGTTGTAAATCAATTCCATTACTGACATCAAAAATAGGAAGTTGGATTCCATAACTTTCTAGTATCTTTTTAGAATATGGTGTCGGTGTAATCAAAGCATCTGCTTGTGTATATAAATGTAACAACCATTTCTTTACAGCAGGAGAAATCGTATTGGACAATGTAAAACTATTCCGAAAATCTTCTTCTGTAGAATGTGCATGATAGATTACTTTTTTTCCATGTTCTCTAGCATTTTTAACAATTGCGTCAGAATTCATGTAATATGTATTAATATGTAAAATATCATAATCTGGACACCAAGGATCTGTTGTATATTCGATTCTAGCAGATTCTAAAGCTCTTTTTTGGTGTTTAAAAGCACGACCAATCCCAGATTTTGATATGACATTCTCACCTTCAAAATATAATAATATTTTCATAGAATTTCACCTAAACAATTATAATTCATTGTTCCACAAAAAAACAGATACCCATATGAGTATCTGTTTTCATTTCATCAATCTTAAGAATTCAGATTATTGTTCGTCTTGCATCTTGAGCTTTGTGATCAACTTGTTGAGACGAGTTTGTGCATCCTTCTTTGTCTTTTCAAACATTTCACGAGCAGCTTCTTGTCCCTTGAGTCTTGGTAAGTTGAAATAACGAGCTTCAGCCATCAAGAAGTCTTCAAACTTAGACCAATCAGGTGTCTTTGTTGAATCAAGTTGTAATGGCTTTTCAAGTCTTGGATCGAATCTATAAAGTGATGTATAACCACAAGCTACAGCATCCTTTTGTCTCTTAGGTGCATTGATTAATCCACCCTTGATACCATGTTCAGCACATGGGCAGTATGCGATAACGATAGATGGTCCATTGTAGCTTTCAGCTTCCTTGAATGCTTTGATTGTTTGCATTTGGTTTGCACCCATACATACAGAAGCAACATAAGCTGTTCCATATTCCATGAAGATCTGACCAAGATCCTTTTTAGCTGTTGGCTTACCACCTGCAGCGAACTTAGCGATTGCAGAGTAGTTTGTAGACTTAGAAGCCTGACCACCAGTGTTAGAATATGTTTCTGTATCTAATACAAGAACATTTACATTTAAGTTGTTAGCCATAACATGATCTAATCCACCATAACCGATATCATAAGACCATCCGTCACCACCAACGATCCATACAGACTTACCAACTAAGTCTCTTTCCATTTCAAGAAGTGGTTTAACTTCTTCAACGCTAGAAGCCTTAACAGCAGCTACTAATTCATCCTTAACTGCACGTTGAGCATCTCTATCTTCCTTAGCATCGAGATACTTTGTGAAAGCTTCCTTGCAAGTTGGTTCAACCTTATCGATATTTTCTTCAATGATACGTAAGATTCTACCGGACTTAGCAGCTTGTGCAACTGCCATACCAAATCCATATTCAGCGTTATCTTCGAATAAGGAGTTAGCCCAAGCAACACCATTACCTTCAGCATCTGTTGTGAATGGGTTAGATGGAGTAGCAGAACAGTAGATCATTGAACAACCTGTTGCGTTAGCAACGATCATATCTTTACCAAATAATTGAGATACTAATCTGTAGTAAGGAGCTTCACCACATCCTGGGCAGCATCCAGATACTTCAAAGTATGGCTTTTCAAGAGAAACACCAGCAACTGTATTTGCGTTACCATATTGTGGTTTTTCTGGAGTCTTCTTGTATAAGTAATCAGCTACAGGTTCTTGTTTTGTTTGTGTAGCGATTGGCTTAGCAACCAATGCCTTTGGATTTTCCTTAGTACCATCACCTACTGGACAAGCTGTAATACATACACCACAACCTACACAGTTTTCAGTAGCAAGTTGAATTCTGAACTTTAAGCCATCTTCCTTAGCCTTGCCATAGAGAGGAGTTGGATCCTTATATGTTAATTCAAATCCATTTTCACTAGCAATCTTACTTGCTTCAGCACATTCTTCTTCTGTCATTAAGAATGGACGAATTGTAGCATGTGGACATGCGAATGCACATTGACCACATTCAATACATTTATCAGCATTCCATTCAGGAACATAAGAAGCAATGTTACGTACTTCTCTAAAGGATACGTCTTCCTTCATTGTACCATCAAGAAGTTCTTCATCCATGAATTCAGAAACCTTCATGTTGTTTCCTTCAAGAGCATTGATCTTTTGAACATATCCATCATAGTATGCATCACCAGTTTCCTTGTATAATGCACCCTTAGAAGATAGGTTGCTCCATTCAGCCTTAACTGGAACTTCTACTAAACCAGAAGCACCCTTGTTAATAGCAGCGATGTTGTTGTTAACAACATCTTCACCCTTACGAGCATATGTTGTACGAGCAGAATCTTCCATGAGCTGTAAGCTCTTAGAATATGGCATGATTTGTTCATTTAATTTAAAGAATGCAGATTGAAGAATTGTATTTGTATGAG
>CAVJMM010000045.1:0-16751 GCA_963650865.1 Eubacterium sp. AM49-13BH
AGATCAGATTAACTACTCTGATCTTTCTAATAACAGTTGCGTCAGCAACTTTTTTTTATTAGATACGAAAAACCACCGTATGAATTTAATCCTATACGGTGGAATGTGTTATTTTCCAAATAAGTCACTGTGCGTGCCTGTACGTGTCAAAGTCAATACTAAAACATCATCCTCAATCCGATAGATTAGTAACCAGTCTGGGAGGATATGACACTCTCTGTTTCCATTCCAATTCCCAGTAAGCATGTGATCCTTGTGCTTTTCAGGAAGTGTTTCACCCATTGCGATGGTAATAATTACTTCCTCTAGTAATTCAATTTTCAAGCCCCGCTTCATAGCTAACTTGAAATCTTTTTTGAATTGTGATGTGGGTTTGACTAGGTATTTTGTTTTTCTCATTTTTTCAGGTCTGCAAAGAGTTCATCTAGATTGGTGTAACCTTTCACAGATGGATTTTTTGCAATCCTTTCTGCCTCCATCATGGCTGCGATTGTTTCTTTATTGGGCTGATTGAGTGAAATGTCGAATGGAATTCGCCCCTCACGGAGTGATTGGCGTACAAAAATGTTGAATGCTGTTGACAAATTCATGCCGAGTTCTCCAAAAAGTGCCTCGGCCTGTGATTTTAAATTTGAATCCATACGAATGCTGATATTTGTAGTTGAGTTAGCCATAAAACGATCCCCCTTTCCATAAATGCAGTATATGTTGTTTGCACGAAAAAATCAATATATTGCACGAAAAGAGTTAATAATTCGTTTTTTATGTTTTCAAAAATGTATTAATCAATGATGAATGAAAAAAAGAGGTATAATAAACGTAAAAAGAGGTACTTTATGACAAGATTAAACAAAGGTGATACATTCCCAAACTATGAAGTAGTAGAAGCATTTTCTGGTAAAACAACAATTCAGAATATCATAAACAATATACCTACAATGTTTGTTGTATTACGTTATATTGGCTGTACAGTTTGTAGATATGATGTACATTTATTAACGCAAAGAATCAATGAATTCAAAGACAAGGGTGTAAATGTATGTGTTGTGATGCAATCAAGTAGTGAGAATGTTCAAAAAGATCTTCATGATCAACCATTACCATTTTCTTTGATTTGCGATACGGATATGCATATCTATCAATCTTTGGATATTGTTCCGGCAAGTTCTATGGAAGCTTTAGTAGGAAATGATTTATCTTCATTAAAAGAAAAAGGTGCGAAAGCCGAAGGTTGTGGTTTTAAACATGGAACATATGAAGGAAATGAACAACAGCTACCTGCATTTTTCTATGTGGATGGAGATGGTGAAGTAATTGTTGCGCATTATGGTAAGACAATTATGGATATGCCTACAATTGATGAAATGTTAAAGATGGTGCATTAACATCATCTTTTTTTATGTTTTATTTCATTGTAAAATATGACTATTATGAACAACTTTTATAAGATGATGAAATGGTTGATCATATGTTGTACATGTATTTGTTTTATTGGATGTGGAGATACAAAAGTAGATAATCCTGAAAGTAAAAGTTATACATTTGATGAAATATTATGGCCAAGTGCAGATGGAATTAATGTGAATAGTGATAATAAAGTATTGATAGATTATTCTAATACTTCGCAAGGGTATTTCATGGCAAAAACACTTACAAAAGACCACGCTCGAATAAAGATCATGGTTTTGAATGGTGATACGAAGTATACATATGATTTGAATAAAGATGATACATATGAAGTTTTTCCTTTGAATATGTCAGATGGCGACTATACTGTGAAAGTATATGAAAATATACAAGATGATGCATATGCATTGTTGTTTGATACAACATTCGATGTGACTTTAGAAAATGAATTTGTTCCCTATTTATATCCAAATCAAGTTGTTGATTATGATACAAATACATTATGCTTACAAAAATCATTTGAACTTGTAAAACAGGACAAAACAGAGTTGGATAGAGTACAACATATTTACACATGGGTATTAGATAATATCGTATATGATTGGGATAAAGTAGAAGAAGTACAAGGAAAATATGTGTTACCTATATTAGATGAAACGTATCAAGAGAAAAAAGGAATTTGTTTTGATTACGCAGCGCTCATGAGTGCGATGTTACGTGTACAACATATTCCTACAAAAGTTGTTACTGGCATGGTTGATGAAGGGTATCATGCATGGATTGAAGTATATATTGAAAACATGGGATGGATCAAACCACATGTGTATTTCAATAGTGGAGAATGGACAACAATGGATCCTACCTATGATGCAATGGATCAAGAATATAATGGTGATTATGAAATCATTTATACATATTAGAGGATAAATATATGAGAAAGATTAGTGAATTAGAAAAAGCACAGTTTTGTGAACAAATGGCAATGATTTTAGATGGTGGTATTTCTACAGATGATGGAATTGACGCAATTGTTTCACAAGTGAATGAAGTAGAATATAAAAAAGTATTAGAAGGAATTCATGATCAAGTTGTAAATGGAGTGCCACTTTCTAAAGCAATGGAAGAAACAAATCTATATGATTCTTATATGGTGCATATGATTGAAGTAGGTGAACAAAGTGGATATTTAGATCGTATCTTTCATGAGCTTGCTTTGTATTATCACAGAATGGATGATACAAAAGAAAAAGTGAAGAACGCTCTTACATATCCAAGTATCTTAGTTACGATGATGTTAGTCGTTATTGTTGTAATGCTAGTAAAAGTATTACCAATGTTTCGCAATGTATTAAGTAATATGGGATTAGGTTTAAATGGAATTTCATTGACGCTATATGAAATTGGAAGAAACTTCGCAATCATTGCCTTAGTAGTACTTGTCGTTGTATTTGTAATATGTTTGATTGTTTTTATGAATATTAAGTTATCTGGAAAATCATTTACTAGTGTTCTACAAAAATTTCCATTCACAAGAAAATTGGCATATAAATTATCTGTTGTACAGTTTGCGTATGCATTATCTTTACTTTTGAATAGTGGATATCAACAAGAAGATGCATTAACAATGTGTTCTTCTATGTGTGAAGATAAGAGTTTAAAAGATAAAATAGATGGAATCGTACAAAGAATCAATGAAGGAGATAATTTAACGAATTGTATTTTAGATAGTCATATTTTTCATGAAGTTTATAATCGCTTGTTAGTGATTGGATTGAAGAGTGGACATTTTGAAACAACAATGTCACAAGTAGCGAAAGCATATGAAAAAGAAATAGATTATAGTATTAATGTTTTACTAGATCGTATTGAACCAACATTGGTTATCTTATTGACATTGATTGTTGGTGTTATCCTATTATCTATTATGTTACCTCTAACAGGAATTATGGCAAACTTATGAAAAAACATTATTTAACAAAGATATCACTTTTCAGCGTTTGTTTGATTATGTTTGTTTGTATTACAGTTGGAATTATTAAAAGTGAACAAGCATATAATGATACAGCTTTAAAGATGATAGAAGAAAACATAAAAAAAGCTACGATGACTTGTTATAGCGTAGAAGGATTCTATCCTAGTTCTATCTCTTATTTAGAGGAAAACTATGACCTTGTTGTTGATGAAAGTAAAGTAAATGTCTTTTATCAAACAATCGGAAGTAATCTATTTCCTGATATTCGTGTTAGCGCAAAGGGGAATGCATCATGAAAAGAAAATCATTGATTGAAGTTATTTTCTCTTTGGTGTTGTTTTTGGTATTTGTTTTAGGAAGTTTCTTTTTAGTGGTGTCAGGAGCACAACAATATAAAAAGACTATTTCCTTACAAGATGACAGAGAAGAAACGCAAGTTCCTTTTGCGTATCTCACAACAAAGATTCACCATGCGAAAAACAAAGATTGTATTACATTAGAAGATCAAGTTTTAAAAATACAAGAAGATTCTTATCAAACATGCATCTATGAAAAAGATGGTGTGATGTATGAACTTGTTATCCCAAATGGAAGTACGATGGATGTTGGACAAGGGACAAAATTATACGATGTAAAAGAATATGAAATATCCTATGAAAATGGCATTTACCAAATTACGATCGATGGGAAAAGTGTGAAAGTAGGTGTGAAATAATATGAGAAGGAGTAAATCATTAAACTTTTTGTTAGAACTATTATTCGTTATCATGTTATTTACATTTTGTTCGATTGTATTTATGAATTTATTTGTGAATGCAGCGAAAATGAATCAAAGTGCAGAAATGAAATATCAAGCTTCATTAGATGTTCAAACGATTGCGGAAACAATAAGAACAAATGGAACATATGAAGAAGTGGATACTTCTTCTTATAAAATACAAGTAGAGAAAAATGATGATGATTATACGATTGTCGCAATGGATCAAGATGGAAATGTACTAGAAACAGTACAAGTGATGTATGTGGAGTAAAAAATATGCGTGAAAGAAAAGAAGGAATTTCAGTTGGAATTGGTATGTCAACTTTTATGATGATTTTTACTGTACTTTGTTTAACGATTTTTGCGACATTAACATACTTACAAGCAAAACATAATGCACAAGAAGTTGATCGTATTGTAGAAGCTTCACAAGCATATTATGAAGCTGATTATACAGCTTCTTCAATTTATAAAGCATTAAAAACAAATTATGATGATTCAACCTTTCTAACAGAAAATAACATTACAAAAGAAGGAAATCAATATTCTTATTGTGTGCAAATTAGCCAAACAAGAGAATTACAAGTGACAATCCAAGAGAATGAGGGTAAACTTAAGATAGAAAAGTGGCAAGAAATCGCAAAATCTAATGCTGATTATGCGTATCAAGGTTTTGTGAATTAAGGGTGTTTTATGGATGTTACGAAGATTTTAGAAGAAGCAGTTAGTCAAAGAGCGAGTGATATATTTATTGTTGCTGGGGCATGTATTTCATTCAAGAAATCCGGTGTGATTCATCCAATAAATGATCAGAAATTAACACCTATGGATACCAATGATCTCATTAATCAAATCTATGAAATATCAACAGGGATTGATCGTTCGATCGAAGTTTTAAGACAAAATGGGGAAGATGATTTTTCTTTCTCTTTAAGCCAAATCGGAAGATTTCGTGCAAATGTATTTTTTCAAAGAGGTTCAGTAGCAGCGGTATTGCGTGTTGTACGTTTTAAATTGCCAGATCCAAAAGAATATCATATTCCTGAGGAAGTGATTGATTTAGCGAAATTAAATAAAGGATTGGTTGTTGTTACGGGTGCTACGGGATCAGGAAAATCTACAACATTAGCTTGTATCGTAGATCAAATCAATAAGACAAAGAACTATCATATTATTACGATTGAAGATCCAATTGAATATTTACATCGTCATAATCAATCTATTGTTTCACAACGTGAAGTTGGTCATGATACACAAGATTATTTAACAGCATTGCGTGCGGCTTTAAGAGAAGCTCCTAATGTGATTCTTGTGGGTGAAATGAGAGATCTAGAAACAGTTAGCGTTGCATTGAGTGCTGCGGAGACAGGCCATTTAGTATTATCAACGTTGCATACTTTAGGTGCTTCTGAAACAATTTCTAGAATAATCGATATATTTCCACCTAACCAACAAGAACAAATTCGTGTACAATTAACAATGTCTTTAGAAGCAGTTGTTTCTCAGCAATTGTTACAAAGTAAAGACGGTAGTATGGTTCCTGCTTTTGAAATTATGAAAACAAATCCTGCGATTCGTACACAAATCAGAGATAACAAATTACATTTGATTGATAATACGATTGCGGCAAATCGTGATGATGGAATGATTACAATGGATGATTCTATTTTAGAATTATATAAAGCAGGTTTAATAGATGAAGATGTTGCATTACAACATGCAAATAACAAAGATCTATTAAAGAAAAAAATGTAGGAGGTACATTATGAGAAAGAGAAAATATCAATTCAGATTGTTTGGTGGTCTTTATCTAACAGTGGATGGGAAAACGATAGCGTTAAGTAGCCAATTAGGAAAACAGTTATCCGCAATTTTAGCTTTTTTGATCTGTAATTATAAACAATCGGTTTCAAAAGAAAAGATGATTGATAATTTTTGGCCTGATAGTGATAATCCTACAAATGCATTAAAGTTTGCAATCCATCGTTTAAGAAATGCTTTAAAAGATATTGATGGTTTACCTGAAATGGAATTAATCGTTACAACAACGAATGGTTATCAGTTCAATCCTGAAATTAACGTAGAATTGGATACAGAAGTATTTGAAAAGAATGTATTGAATGCAAAGAGTGATACAGAATTAAGTCTATATCATGATTGTATTGAATTATACAAAGGTGATTTTTTAGAAGGTATTGAAGAAGAGTGGGTCATTACAGATAGAGGATATTATCGTTCTATTTTGACACAAATATGTCATACACTTGCGGTAGAATATATGAAAATTGATGATTTACAAGATGCAATCGAAGTGTGTGAAAAGGGACTAGCTGCAGATGAGTTTGAAGAAACTTTGATCTATACATATTTAGAAGCTTTGGTAAAAGATAAGCGCTTTAATTATGCAAAGAAATATTACAATGAAATCAGCAAAAAGTATGAAAAGAGAGTTGGTATTTCTTTAGATACTTATAATGCATCGAAGTCATTTACACAATTGATGAATAATCAAGTTATGGAAAATACAGATATCAAGATTTCTGATACGTTGTATTCCATGTCAGAAGGTTCTTCTATTGGACCTATGGTTGTTGACCAAAAGGTATTTGATATCTTATGTGTTTATGAATTAAGAAATGTTGCTCGTTACAACTATAATGATTATGTTATTCAAATGGTATTAGAAACATCTAAGAGTGAACAAGCTTCCATCATGAAAACTTTTATGAATGTTTTAAAGATGTCTTTTAGAAAAACTGATGTTGTAACAAAAATCAATGATCAAAAGATTGCATTACTTGTAAAATTGGCAAATGAATCTGATGTTGAAATCTTGTACACAAGAATTCAAAGAAGACTTTCTGAACAAGTTAATGAATATAAATATAATTTAACATATACAATTAAAAAAGTTTGTTAAGCGAAGAATAGCCTTCGCTTTTCTTGTAAGAAATTGAGGTGAGAATATGTGTACTGCACTAACTTATAAAACAAAAAATCATTATTTTGGAAGAAACTTAGATTATGAATTTGGTTATGGGCAAAAAATAGTCATTGTTCCAAGAAACTATGAAATTCCTTTTCGACATTTACAAAATCAAAAATCACATTACGCAATGATAGGAGCAGGTATCGTTGTAGATGGATATCCACATTACTTCGATGCGATGAATGAAAAAGGTTTAGCGATTGCTGGATTAAACTTTGTAGGGAATGCCAAATATCAAACATATAACGATACAAAGAAAAACATTCCACAATTTGAATTTATGAATTATCTTTTATGTACATGCAAGAATGTTCAAGAAGTAAAAGAACAATTACAGGATATTAATATCATCGATGAACCATTTTCTAATCAATTACCATGTGCATCTTTACATTGGATGATTGCGGATGAGAGTGAAAGTGTTGTTGTGGAATCCTGTAAAGATGGAATGCATGTATATGATAATTCAGTAGGTGTATTAACAAACAATCCTCCATTTGATATCCAAATGTTTTTGTTAAATCAGTACATGTCATTATCTAACAAACAGCCAGAAAATAACTTTTCAAAAGAACTAAATTTAGATCTTTACTCTAGAGGAATGGGAGCAATTGGATTGCCTGGAGATCTCAGTAGTTCTTCTCGTTTTGTGCGTTGTGCATTTACAAAATGGAATAGTTTAAAATCATCTAGTGAAGAAGAAAGTGTCTTGCAATTTTTTCATATCATTCATAGCGTTGAACAACAAAAAGGTTGTTGTGAAGTGAAAGAAGGAATGTATGAATATACAATCTATTCTTCTTGTATGAATACAAATCAAGGAATCTACTATTACACAACTTATGATAGTTCAACGATACATGCTGTAAATATCAATCATTGTAATTTAGATGCATCAGAAATCTTTACATTTGAAATGAAAGAAAAAGTGAACATTGATTATCAAAATTAGATTGCTGGTACATCATAGATATATGTATTTTCTTTGTTGATCGCAAACCACAACTTTGTACCATCACTATTTTCATCTGGGATATCTTCTTCTAATTTGAGAACAAGATATCCTTTCTTTTCTAAAATTTGTTTATTAAGCATGCGTGCAGGTTCATCTTTCATGGAATAAATGTAAGGTTCTTTTGGGGTATCTTCACCATAACAAGCAATATCAGGATCTAATGAAAAAGCACTATAGTAGATTGAGCTTTCTGTACATGTTCTTAAAGCCATTTCTTTTGTGATTTCTAACATATTTGTAAAGATATGTTGTTGACGATATCTTTTCGTAACATAAGCATTTTTGAAGAAACATGTTTCTCCTAAAAAAGTACGTTCTTGGTTACTTTCACAAAATGGATAAGGAACATTTGGAAACATCATTTGACAAAGTGTATAGTACTGCAAATATAACCAATCAGAATCGGTTGTAATGGCATCATAAACATTTTTGTTGTTCATAACATCATCCATTAATCCATGAAAAAAAGAATTATCCGCAATTATCTGATCTTGATCAAATACTATTGTGATTCCTTGTTCTAAAAAGACTAAATCTTGTGAAAAGATAATTGGAAATACAAAAATCAAATAATAATATCCATCAATTTCTTCTAAAGAACATTCATCTGGAAAGTTTTGATAACGAAATAGGAATTCTTCATAAGAGTGAGGCATCCATTTCGCTAATAGATCATAAGATTGTTTAAAATATTTTTTACATAAAGCGTCCATGAAAATATCATATCTATTGATGTATTTTGATGCAAGAGTATACTAGAAAAAAAGTGAGGGTATTTTATGAAACCATTGATAGGAATATTAGCACATCCACCTTATACATTTGAGAAGAATCCATTCAATCAAATTAGTTGTAATTATACAGATTCTATTTATCAAGCAGGTGGTATTCCAATCATCATTCCACAAATTGATGATCTGGAGCTATTACAAGAATACGCAGATAAAATAGATGGATTATTGATTCCTGGTGGGATTGATGTGAATCCTATGATGTATCATGAAAATCCATTGCCACATTTAGGTACAACAAATATTCGATATGATAAATGGGAATGTCATATGATTGAAGTTTGTGAAAAGAAACAAATGCCAATCTTAGGAATATGTAGAGGAATACAAATATTAAACGTATTTCATGGTGGAACATTATGGCAAGATCTTTCTGATCGGAAAGAAAGTACTTTTTTGCATAATCAAACGGAAGATAGAGGATATCCATCGCATTCTGTTCATATTGAGAAAGGAAGCTATTTAGAAAGTATATTTGGAAATAAAATCGATGTGAATTCTTTTCATCATCAAGCATTAAAAGATGTGGCTGATAATTTTAAAGTAAGTGCGTATGCGGAAGATGGTGTGATTGAAGGAATTGAAGATCCAACATATCCATATTTGATTGGTGTGCAATGGCATCCAGAAGGTTTTGTACATACAAGTGATGTGATGATGCCTTTGTTTCGAGATTTTATATCGAAATGCAAAAATGGTATGTTATAATTTTTGTGCTGAGGGAGTAACTTGCGCATTGCGTGATAAGCCAACAATCTCGACTTATTAGTCTGGTTTATCTTAAATAGTGAGACTCATGTATCGGATGATATACATGGGCTTCGTACATATTGAAATTTAGCTCATGGATGTCATGAGCTTTTGTTTTGGATGAGGAGGTTGTATGGCAAAAGTTTATTTAGAAGATTACAAAGAAGTTTTGAAACAAGTGGAATCTAAAGAAGATGGATTATCGAGTGAAGAAGCAAACAAACGACTTTTCGAAAATGGAAAAAACAAGTTGAAGGAAGCACAAAAAGAAACGACGTTTCAAAAATTTATTGATTCGTTGTGTGATCCGATGATCATAATGTTGTTATTTGCGGCAGCTTTACAAGCAGTGATAAATGCTTTACAAATGAAAGATGGTTTTCAAATTTCAGAATTCGCAGATGTTATTATCATTCTAGTTGTTGTAATCATTAATACCATCATGTCATTGGTTCAAGAAGTAAAAGCAGAAGGAGCAATGGATGCTTTGATGCAGATGACAGCTTCTACATCGAAAGTTATGAGAGATGGGAAATGTGTTGTTATAAAAAGTGAAGATATTTGTGTTGGAGATATCGTTGTATTTGAAGCAGGTGATACGGTCAGTGCAGACTGTAGAATTATAGAATCTCATTCTTTAAAAGCAGAAGAATCTGCATTAACGGGTGAATCTGTTCCTGTGACAAAGCTAGTCAATGTACTGATGTTACAAGAAAACAAAGAAGATATTACACTTGGTGATCGAAAAAATATGGTCTATAACGGATCGACAATTGTTTATGGAAGAGGTAAAGCAGTTGTTGTTGCGACAGGTATGGATACAGAAGTTGGTAAAATTGCGGATGCTTTAAGTCAAACGAGTAAAGAACTAACGCCTTTACAAAGAAAGATGACAGAACTTTCTAATTTTCTAACAAAACTAGTGATTGGAATTTGTGTTGTTGTATTTGTGGTTGGTGTTATAGAATCCCTACTCTTTACAAAAGAACTATCGTTAACGATATTTGGTGCAATTACGCTAGATACCTTTATCGCTGCGATTGCTTTAGCGGTTGCGGCAATTCCAGAAGGATTACCTGCAGTTGTAACAGTGATTCTATCTTTGGGTGTTAGTTCTATGGCTAAACGCCAAGCTTTGATTCGTAAATTGACTGCAGTAGAAACGCTAGGTTGTACGAATATCATTTGTTCAGATAAAACAGGAACTTTAACACAAAATAAAATGACAGTCGTAGAACATTACGCAAGTGATGAAACTTTATTAGCTACAGCGATGGCTTTATGTAGTGACGCAACAATTGAAGAAGGGCAAACAGATTCTACAGGAGAACCTACAGAGTGTGCACTAGTCAACTACGCAAATACATTACTTTTACCAAAATACAAATTAGAAGAAAAATCTCCAAGAGTATCAGAAGCACCATTTGATTCAAATCGTAAAATGATGTCTACGATTCACAAACAAGAAAATCATTATATTCAATATACCAAAGGTGCTTTAGATGTTTTATTGGATCGTTGTACAACTACTTTTGAAAATGGAAATGTTGTTTCTTTAACAGATGAAAAGAAACAAGAAATCTTAAATGCGAATAAACACTTTGCTTCAAAAGCATTAAGAGTTTTATGTGCGGCATATAAAGAATATGATGTATTACCAACATTTCAAGATCCAAGTGAAATTGAAACAAATTTAACATTGATTGGCATTGTTGGAATGATTGATCCATGTAGACCAGAAGTTCAAGATGCAATTGTAGAATGTAAAAATGCAGGAATCAGAGTTGTGATGATTACAGGTGATCATAAAGATACTGCTGTTGCGATTGGGAAAAATCTAGGAATTATTGAAGATGATAACCAAGCAATCGAAGGTTATAAATTAGATGCATTTGATGAAGAACAAATGAAGGAAGTTGTCACAAAGTATTCTGTTTATGCTCGTGTTCAACCAGAACATAAAACCAAGATTGTAAATGCATGGAAAGCTAGAGGAATGATTACGGCTATGACAGGAGATGGCGTGAATGATGCACCATCCATAAAAGCGGCTGACATTGGAGTTGGGATGGGTATTACAGGTACAGATGTAACGAAATCTGTTGCGGATATGGTACTTGCGGATGATAATTTTGCGACGATAGTGAATGCTGTAGAAGAAGGTAGAAAGATCTACGATAATGTTTGTAAAGTCATCCAGTTTCAGTTGTCTACAAATTTAAGTGAAGTTGTAATTATGTTTTTCGCATCTATTTTGAATTTTACAATCTTAAGCCCAGTTCATTTATTATGGATTAATATGGTAACGGATTCATTACCGGGTCTTGCATTAGGAATGGAAAAAGCAGAAGGCGATGTAATGAAGAGAAAACCACGAAGTTCTGAAGAAAGTATCTTTTCAAATGGTGCTGGTGTAGATATGATATGGCAAGGATTGTACTTGGCATTGATTGAAATATTAGCATACTTGATTGGCCATAAGTTAGAACTCGGAACATTTTCAGGAATCTTTGGTGGAGAATATTGTGTAAACGCAATTGCGATGGCATTTTTAACAGTGAATTTTGCGGAGATATGTTGTTGTATCAATATGCGTTCTAGACGTCACTCTATTTTTTCAAAAGAAATGTTTCAGAATTTTAACTGGTGGCTATTTGGGGCAACAATCATAACTGTTTCGATTACTTTAGCCGCAATCTATTTACCTGGATTATCACAAGTATTTGGAATTGTACCTGGAACATTCCAATGGAATGAATTATTGATTTGTGTGGGACTAGCTTTATCAACATTTCCAGTCTTTGAATTTGGAAAGTGGATTAGAAAAAGAAGATAAATAAAAATGTCGATCTACAAGATACGTAGCATCGACATTTTTTTGTTATTTTGTAATGAAATGTTGTAACAATGTGAATGTATTCATTGCGCCATCCACATGACTTCTTTCATAGTTATGCGAAGCATATACACCAGGACCAATCAAACCATGTCGAATATCATAACCAGCTCTTAATGTTGTTTCTACATCACTTCCATAATGTGGATATACATCAATTGCATAGTCAATGTGATATTGCTTGCAGAGAGAATGTAATTCTGTAATGAGATCATAATTGTATGGTCCACCGGAATCTTTGGCACAGATTGAAACCATTCTTTCTGTACAACCAAGATCATCCCCAACACATCCCATATCAACAGATAACATATCTTCTGTATCACTAGGAACATTACTTCCTCCAAATCCAACTTCTTCTAAACAAGTTAAGATAATTGTTACTTTTCGGTTAAGTATGATCTTTTCATCTTTGACCCATTTGGCTATTGTTAAAAGGATTGCGGCAGAAAGTTTATCATCTAAAAAACGAGATTTGATATAACCACTTTCAGTCACAGTAGTTTTAGGATCCATTGCGATAATATCGCCTGTTTCAATTCCTAATTTTTCTACATCTTCTTTGGAAGAAATATTTTCATCTAAAAGGATTTCCATATTTGCTTCAAGAGTTTCTACTTTTTTATCCGCAACGTGTGCACTAGGTTCTTTGTTTAATACAACACCTGTATACATTTTTCCACTTCTTGTAAAGACCATGCAGTTTTCACCATCAGCAGTAGACCATTGATGACCACCGAGTGTTGTTGGCTTTAATCTGCCATTTGGTTTGATACTACGAACCATAGCACCTAAAGTGTCAATATGTGCAGCTAATACTAGTGGATTTCCTTGACCACCTAATGTGCATTCTACATTTCCTTTTCTTGTGATATGTGGTTCATATCCGAGTGTTTCTAATGTTTCTTTCACATATTGTGCGGCTTTATTTGTATAGCCACTTGGTGAAGCAATTGCGGTTAATTGATGCAATTGATAACAGATTTCTTTTGCGTATTGATTCATTTCCATATAAATACCTCTGCATGAAATTGTATTCTGAAAAGGAATGATTGACAATGAATTTGTTGTGAGAAATGATATTATACAAAAGAAGGAGAAGGCTATATGTATGGAATGATTGCGACCTGGAGAATGGCTTTGGAAGGTGTTCAAAAAGGAGAAGAAATTTTAAAAAATCATGGGAATTGTCAAGATGCTTTGGAAGAGGCAGTGAAAGACGTTGAAGATTTTGAATTCTATAAAAGTGTTGGGTATGGTGGACTTCCTAATAAAGAGGGTATTGTTGAATTAGATGCTTCCTTTATGGATGGGGATACATTAGAATTTGGAACAGTTGGAGCAGTGAAAGATTATGCAAATCCAGTATCGATTGCACGTTCTTTAATGAAATATGATGTGAATAATTTTTTGGTTGGAAGTGGTGCAGAACAATATGCGAAAGAACATGGATTTGTCAGAAAGAAAATGTTAACGGAACGTGCACAAATTCATTATGAAAATCGGTTGAAAGAATTACAAGAAGAAGTCAAACCATATAGTGGACATGATACGGTTTGTATGATTGCAATAGATGAAAATGGACATATGGCAAGTGCTACAAGTACATCTGGATTATTTATGAAACATCCTGGTAGACTTGGGGATTCTCCTGTTTGTGGGGCAGGATTTTATGTGGATTCTCAAGTGGGTGGCGCAAGTGCTACAGGACTAGGTGAAGATGTGATGAAAGGATGCGTTAGTTATGAAATCGTGCGACGAATGAAAGAAGGAATGCATCCACAAAAGGCTTGCGAAACAGCAGTTTATGAATTTGATCAAGCATTAAAAAAACGTAGAGGAAAAGCTGGTGATATGTCTTTGATTGCGATGAATTGTAAAGGTGAATGGGGTTGTGCCACAAACATAGATGGATTTTCATTTGTAGTCGTAAATGAGAAACTAGAACCAACGGTTTATCTTGCGAAAAAAGATGAAAGTGGGAAAATGTCATTTGAAGTTGCATCCAATGAATGGATGGATGATTATATGAAAACAAGAACAGCACCTGTTGTTAGAAAGTGAGAAAAATGATGGAGAATATTGTAGAAGTTTGTTGTGGTAGTTATGAAGATTGTGTTGCGGCATATCATGGTGGTGCAAAAAGAGTCGAGTTAAATAGTGCGTTAAGTGTAGGTGGATTAACACCAACACTTGCAACGTTGAAAAGAGTGAAACGTGATACAAATTTAAAAGTCATATGTATGGATCGTCCTCGTGCGGCAGGTTTTTGTTATAGTCAAAGTGAATTTGAAACAATGATAGAAGATGCTGAAATATTATTGGAAAATGGAGCAGATGGAATTGCATTTGGTTTTCTGCAAGAAGATGGGAATATCTGCATGCCATATGTAGAAAAGATGGTTGATTTCATTCATTCTTATGGAAAAGAAGCTGTTTTTCATAGAGCTTTTGATGTAACACCTGATCCAGTTCTATCAATGGATATTTTAACTGACTTGGGTGTAGATCGCGTACTAACGAGTGGCCAACAAGCTAAGGCAAAAGATGGTATGCAATTGATTCAACAACTACAATCACAATATGGTGATAAGATTGAAATATTACCTGGTTCAGGAATCAATGCAGCTAATGCCAAAGAAATGCTGGAACAAACAGGGGTATATCAAGTACATTCTTCCTGTAAAAATTATCAAACGGATCCAACAACTTCTTCTGATAATGTTACGTATGCATATTTAAATGAACCACATCAAAATGATTATGATGTAGTTGATGTTGAACTAGTAAAAAAATTAGTGCAGGTTGTACAATGAAAATTTTATGTGCGATTGATTCGTTTAAAGGAAGCTTATCTTCAATGCAAGCTTCTAACGCTGTAAAAGAAGGCATTTTAAAAGTTGAACCAAATGCAGAAGTAGATATAGTGCCACTCGCAGATGGTGGAGAAGGTACTGTGGATGCGCTTGTAGAAGGAATGGGTGGCAAGAAGAAATCTATTTCTGTTTGTGGACCATTAGAAAAAAGAGTGACAAGTACTTATGGTATTGTTGATTCTCTAGCAATCATAGAAATGAGTGCAGCAGCTGGACTTCCACTATTAAATGAAAATGAAAGAAATCCTTATATTACGACTACGTATGGTGTTGGTGAAATCATTGAAGATGCATTACAACAAGGATGTAGAAAATTTATTGTTGGTATTGGTGGTTCCGCAACCAATGATGGTGGAGTAGGAATGTTACAAGCTTTAGGTTTCCACTTTTTAGATCATCAAGGTAATGAAATCGTACATGGTGCGATAGGTTTAAAGGATCTTGAAAGAATCGATATTCAAAATGTAGATCCAAGATTAAAGGAATGTACATTCCGAATTGCATCAGACGTTAATAACCCATTATGTGGAACAAATGGAGCCTCTTACATCTATGGTCCGCAAAAAGGTGCAGATGAAGAAATGATTCAAAATATGGATGAATGGATGCAACATTATGCAAATATCACAAAACAATATTATTCTAACGCAAATGAGTTGTTAGAAGGAAGTGGTGCAGCAGGTGGAATGGGATTTGCTTTTCATACTTTTTTAGATGCTGAATTAAAAAGTGGTATTGATATTGTTTTAGAAGAATTACAGTTTGATGAAAAAGTAAAAGATGTAGATTTTGTTATAACTGGAGAAGGAAGATTGGATCATCAAACATCTATGGGAAAAGCACCAATTGGAGTTGCGAAATATGCAAAGAAATATGGTATTCCAGTTATTGCGATGGCTGGAAGTGTAGAAAATGCATATGCATGCAATGATTGTGGTATTGATGCATATTTTCCAGTTCTCAGAAAAGTAACAACGTTACAAGAAGCAATGGAAACAAACAATGCTTATCAAAATGTAAAAGATACTACGGAACAAGTTTTCCGTTTACTAAAAAACTGTAAATAGATAACTATCTACAGCTTTTTTCTTAAATCAACGACTTCGTTCAATGATAAATTTGTGATCTCAGAAATCATTTCATCATTGAAGTTTTTTACAATCATATTTTTGGCAATGTTAATTTGATTGTTTTTTTCACCTTCCATGAATCCTGATGCTTTGCCATCTATGAACCCTTGTTCAATGCCAGCTTTTTTCGCATCATCTAAATCTTCTTGAAATGACATAAGTATT
>CAVJMM010000046.1:0-16263 GCA_963650865.1 Eubacterium sp. AM49-13BH
CTTATTAACAGCTGGACCCCAATCGTCACCAACTACAAATACTTTTTGTGTTCCACTAACTGTTTCAACAACTTCTTTTTCTGTGTAGTTAGCAGCCCATTGCCAAATGTGTGTTCCATCTGCAGCTGTAGGATTATTTCTTAAAGTATAAATCCATGACCAGTGATCGTTATATTTCACTTCTTCTGCAACACCATCTTTGTTGTAGTCTTCAACAAATTTTAATTTTCCACCTTTTCTTGTATCACCTAAAGTACCGGTAATATCAGCTTGATCAACTGTTTCATATAATGTTAATTTATATTTATTATCTGCTGTTTCATAAGTTGTATAACCTGATGCAATACCATTATCAAATGACTTTTCAGATACGTTTTCACCTTCTGTTAAGATTTTGAAAATTCTCTTAGAGCAGTTTTCAGGATTTACTGAACTATCTGTTTCACCTTGTACGAGCCAAATAGCTGTCTTAGAATCCTTAATTTTATTTAGTTCTTCATCTGTTGGAGTTGCACCTTCAAATCCAGCACGTAAATCTGCGATATCTAAAGCAGGACAATTAATCATTGCAGCTTTGAATAAATCAGGGTATTTGATGATCATGCGAGTAGTCATGAAGCCACCAGCAGAGCATCCAGAAACATAAACTTGACTAGGATCAATCCCTTGTTCCTTGATAACTGCTTGAATTTCGTTATAAGCTTGTTCTAAATAGTTGTCTTTAGTAGCTGTATACCAAACACCAGGTGATTGGAAAGACATAACAGTTGCATCTCCAAATACACTTTGTGCTTCTTCTGTTACCCAAGCAACAGTACCTCTATTAGCGAGCATTTGTGCTACGTTATTTTCTGTGAGCTTAGATGCAGTTTCTGTTGAAAAATCACCTTCACCATTGCCATGGAACCAAACAATCAAAGATTTATTTGTTCCTTTATGGATTTGATAATTAATATCAGCTTTTACACCAGTAAACTTAGAAACTTCATCATCAACTAACTGTTCATAACTAGATACATTATTCGTATATGTATACTTTGTAGTAGAAATCGGATCCAGTTCTCTCTTATCTGATGATTGTGTCTTAATCTCTTTTTCCTGTGTAACTGATAATTCCAATTTTCCAGGATAATTTCTGCCTTCTGCTAACCAAGTTAATGTTGCAGCTTCTGTTTGATCAAAATCCACTGTAACAACATTCCCACTTACAGAGACATTAGTAATTGTTAAATCTTTTTCAGCATACACTGGATCTTTTGATTCTTTCTTAGCTCCATAATCTGCTGTAGATTTAAAATGAACTTTGTAAGTACTTGTATCAACACTTAAAGAATCAATTGTTATAGTAGTACCTAAATCATCACCATAATCAATCGTCATCTTATCTACGACTTGACCAGCATCGGTCACAGCACCATAGAAAGTAACAGATTGATCTTTTGTCTCATCAGCTAACAATGGTGAAACATTAGCTGCAAGAGTTGCTAATGTGACAGCGACAGCTGAAACCTTAGCGAAAATCGAATTTGCTTTCATAACTTTTCCCTTTCATCATTCCCGGTTTGCATTGAATTACAGCTTAGGTGCATAAGTGTAATTTCTTGTAACCGTTTTCATAAGAAAGAGTATAAAAGAAAAGAACGTCTACAAATCAAATGTAAACGCTTTCTGTTTCCTAATTGGAAACAATATTAATATTTTTGTTCTAATTGATAATTAATGGAAGAAAAAACAGAATTCAGAAATTGTTGATTGTTATTTCTTTGAATTTGATTAAATGTAAGTGATTCAATATTTCTGAATTTTTGTGTTTGATTACTAATAACATATTTTTTACATTTTGTTAATTTCAACATAGCAGAGAAATTCATTTCTACTTCTAACTTCAATGCATATTCATAAAATGAACCATCTACTTCAATAAACAAAATACAATCATTCTCTTTTTGAGATAATAGTTCTTGTTTCAAAGTGCTTTTGTAACAATATAAACAACTTTTCGCAATAATGGAATATTTTAATAAATGATGACAAAATTCTCTTACTTCATTTAAATATTTACTTTTCGTAAAGATCATAACATGTACAGCACTTTGTAAGGAATCAACTAAAGAGTTTAAATCTTCTTCATTTGCGTACTTCTTCGCTTCTAAAGAAGTACTTTCTTTTTTTGTTTCAATACGTGCATATTTTTTATCCATTTCAACTGCAGCGATAAAAGAGGAATAGGTACCCTCTTCACTCAATCCTTTCAAGAACTTCGACACTGTACTTTTTACAACATTTGCGCCAAAGGCAATGTCGTCTAAATGATGATTTTCAATATCTTCGTAATTCAACAATAAGTATTGTGCGATACGACTATCTGTGGAATATAAGGGCTCGTTTTCAATGATTGACCAAAGATTTTCGTAGACAGGCATCTTAGTACCCCCCCTTGGCAAATCGCTCAAAATAGTCATATTTCAAATATTGCATGAGCAAAGGAATAACACCATTTTCACTTTCATTATCTCCTTTAAATGGTAATCCAATAAATTCTTTTAATTGAATTCCTTGCGGAACAGTATCACAATTTCCAATACCAATCACTGATATACCTGAATCTATGAGTTGTTTGATTTCATCATAGTGTTCTATATAAACTCTTCCTGTTAAAGAAATCAATAACACAACCGTATCTTTCTCATACACATCCATCTTTAATGGAACAGAATATACTAACTTATCCATCATCAACATATCTTCCATATAATGCAAACATAATATTTCTGGATATACTGCACCAACAATCAATACTTTGTTTGATTCATGAATCATTTCATTACTATTTCTTACCGCATGATTTATCTTATTTTCATCAAATGTATTGTTTGCCATGAAAGATATTTGTTTTAATAACAATTCATTATCTTTGTTATCGTGATGTTCTCTCATTTGTTGTTTGCGAATATTACATTTTTGTGTCAGTGATAATTTTAAACTATTAAAATTGTTGTATCCAAGCATATTACAGAATCGAATCAATGAATGATTGGAGACACCTGCTTCTTCTAAAAAATTATTTTTGTTGATTTTATCTAAACGATTCATATTCTTGAGTAATGTTATCGCAATACTAAAATCACTTGAATCTCGAAATGAACTACATACAATTAATAACAACAATGAAACAACAGTATTCATAAACCCCTCTTGTGGAATTATTCTATCACAAAAAGTGTTATTTGATGTAAGCGCTTTGCATATTATCCTATAAAAAAGATTCCACATTAGGAATCTTGATGTTTTGCTACTTTTTGAAAAGATTTGCTTGTTGGGCTATTTCTTTTACTTTTTCATAACATTCTTCAGAAATAACATGATTCTCATATAAATAGTGTGCTTCATGTACTTCTGAAATCATACGCATTGGATCATCTACGACCATACGTCTGATTTTAGATAAATATTGTTGATCATTTTCAAATACTGACATGTTTGATACCTCTATTATTATTGTACACGCTTACATCAAAAAGAAAAGAATTCATTTTTGATTTGTTTTTGAATGTGGATGTGCAGATTCTACAACTTTTGTTAAACGATCTTGTGTGACATGGGTGTAGATTTGTGTTGTTTGTAGATTTTCATGTCCTAGCAATTCTTGTACGATTCTAAGATCTGCCCCATTATCTAAAAGGTGCGTCGCAAAAGAATGACGAATCATATGTGGATGTACATGCACATCAATACCAGAACGCACCCCTGCTTTTTCACAAATATTTTGAATACTTCTAGAAGAGATTGGTTTCCCTTTTTGATTCACAAAAACAAAACCATGTTCTTCTTTGTTTTTCATAAATGTTGGTCTTGCGTTTTGAATGTAATATTCTAATAGTTGTGCGCATCTTGGATAAAATGGAACCATTCTTTCTTTATTTTCTTTTCCTAATACACTCAAATATCTTTCTTTGATATTCACATCCATCATTTTTAAACTAGCACATTCAGAAACACGCAATCCACATGCATAGATTACTTCTAACATACAACGATCTCGAATATCTACATCATTGGATAAATCAAATGAATTGAGTAATGTTTCCATTTGTTCAAATGTTAAATATTCAGGTAGTTTTCTTTTTGTTGTACCAGAATGAAATAAGATAACAGGATTATTTTCAATTCCTTCTTGTCGATTTAAATAACGATAAAATGATTTTAAAGAAGATAAGTTTCTCGCATAAGATGCATTGGATAATTTAGATCCTGTTAGATTACCACTTCTTAATTGGGTAATGTAATCTGCGATATGTTCTTTGGTAACAGATTCAAAAGAAGAGATATTGTTATCTCTTAAATACGTTAAGAATCTTTCAATATCTCTACGATATGCATCTTGTGTATCTTTTGAACCAGTTCTGCTTAAGGCAATATGATTCAAAAAAGAATCTAATGATTTTTCAAAGTCTGCCATCTTCTTTTAACTTTCTGATAATTTCTAAAGATTGTGGAGCGTATGCATTTTTACGATCTTTTTTCTTTACACTACTATTTAAATGAACGATTCCAAAATTCGCATTCATTGGTTGGAAGTTTTTAGAATCTGCATGTGTAATGTAATAAGACATCGAACCAATGACTGTTTCATTTCCTGGTTTCACTGGTTCTTCATCATGTAATACATGCGCTAAATTAATGCCAGCAAGCATCCCACTCGCTGCACTTTCCACATAGCCTTCTACACCTGTCATTTGTCCAGCAAAAAATAGGTCTTTTCTTTCTTTCAATGCATACGTTTCATCTAATACCATTGGTGAGTTGATATAAGTATTACGATGCATTACACCATAACGAACGATTTCCGCATTTTCTAATCCAGGAATCATATGAATGATTCTTTTTTGTTCTGGCCATTTCAAATGTGTTTGAAAACCAACAATATTATATAAAGATGCTTGTGCGTTATCTTGTCTCAGTTGTACAACAGCGTATGGTCTTTTTCCATCTGGTGTATCTAAACCAACTGGTTTCATTGGTCCAAAGAGTAGTGTATTTCTTCCTCTTTTTGCCATCACTTCAAAAGGCATACAACCTTCAAAAACTTTTTCATTTTCAAATCCATGTACTTCAGCAACTTCAGCTGTAATCAGCGCATCATAAAATGCTTGGAATTCTTCAACACTCATTGGACAATTGATATAATCTGCACTTCCTTTATCATATCTACTTTTCTTATATGCTTTTGTCATATCAATACTTTCATAAGTAATGATTGGTGCTGCAGCGTCATAGAAATAACAATACTTATTGTCAATGATCGTACCGATCGCATCTACCATTGCTTGAGAAGAAAGTGGCCCTGTTGCGATGATGCATGGTCCATCAGGAATATGATCTACTTCTTCATCAATGATTTCAATATTTGGATCATTTTGAATTCGTTCTGTGATCTTTTGTGAAAACAAAGTACGATCAACTGCCAGTGCACTACCAGCTGGTAAAGAAGTATTATCCGCAACTTCCATGATCAAAGAACCAATCGTACGCATTTCTTCTTTTAGTAAACCAACTGCGTTTGTTAAAGCATCAGAGCGTAATGAATTGGAACAAACAAGTTCCGCAAAAGTATCCATATGATGAGCTTCAGATTTTTTATGTGGTTTCATTTCATATAGTTTCACATGGATTCCACGTTTAGAAAGTTGATAAGCAGCTTCGCATCCTGCTAATCCAGCACCTACTACAATTGCTTCTTTCATTCTGCCACCTTTTTCTTTGTTGTTGCTTTTTTTGTTGTCTTCTTTGTTGTCTTTTTCTTTGTTGTTTTTGAAGCAGCTTTATCTTTTTTGGAAACAATTTTTTCTCCATCTAGATTTTCCATATAATGACATTTTGGAAATCCAGAACATCCTAAGAAATATGTTCCAAATCTAGATTTTCTCTTTAATAATTCTTTTCCACATTCTGGGCAAATCTTTCCTGTTGGTTCTGGTTGTTCTTTTACTTTTGTAACCAAAGAACGTGTATATCTACATGTTGGAAAGTTTGAACAAGAGATAAATTTTCCATAACGAGAGTTTCGATAAACAAGTTCACCACCACATTCCGGACAGATTTCTCCTACTTTTTCTGGTGCAATCTTTTCCATCTTTTCATAAGCAGTATCTAATAGAGGTGTGAATTTATCATAGAATGTACGTAAGGTAGGAACTTCTTCTCGTTTACCTTCCGCAATTTCATCTAATTCACTTTCCATATCTCTTGTATAAGAAACATTGATAATGCTAGAGAAGTATTCATCTAATTTATCTGTCGTTAGAATTCCTTGTTCAGTTGGTGTAAAGAACTTTGTACGACTTTTTTCTTTTACTGGAGCTAAAGTAACATAGCCTCTTTGTTGAATTGTATCAATAATCATTGCATAAGTAGATGGTCTACCAATTCCATCTTCTTCTAACTTTTTGATCAAAGAAGCTTCTGTATATCTCTTTGGTGGCTCTGTAAAATGTTGTGTTGGTGTAACATTTTCTGCATTCAATTGTTCCCCTTCTGTAAGTTCAGGAAGAATCGTATCTTTATTAGATGCATAATCACCATAGACCTTCAAGTAACCATCAAAAGCTAATACATTGCCATTCGCTACAAAATCAAATTCATTTTGAGATAAAGTAACAGCGACTTTATCTGATTTACTTGCGGCCATTTGAGAAGCTAATGCTCTACAATAAATAAACTTATAAAGTTTATATTGATCATTTGTTAAATGAGATTTGATAGATTCTGGTGTATAAGCAATATTGGTTGGACGAATTGCTTCATGGGCATCTTGTGCACCATCATCATTCTTGACATGATAATATCCTAAATATTCTTTTCCATATTCTGTTTCGATTTGATTTCTTGCGCTTTGAATAAAAACATTACTTAATCTAGTAGAGTCTGTACGCATATAAGTAATCAAACCTTCTTGTCCATTTCCAATATCTACACCTTCATATAAACCTTGTGCGATAGACATTGTTTTTTTGGCAGAAAAGCCTAATTTTGTTGATGCTTCCTGTTGTAAAGTAGAAGTAATAAATGGTAACGGTGCTTTATTAGAAGCTTTGGATTTTTTGATGTTTGTAACTGTAAATGCTTCCTTCGTCCCATTAATGACACGCATAGCATCTGCTTCATTTTTTAATTCTGCTTTTTTTCCATCTACTTTAGAAAGTTTTGCGTTGAATTTACGATTCTTCTTTTTGAAATTCGCTTCAACTTCCCAATATTCTTCAGGAATAAATGCCTGAATTTCTCTTTCTTTTTCAACAATCAATTTTAGCGCAACAGATTGCACACGTCCTGCAGATTTTGATTTGATTTTATTATGTAATAATTTAGACAACTTAAAACCGATAATACGATCTAAGATACGGCGTGTTTCTTGTGAATGTACAAGATTCATATCTAATGTACGAGGTTGTTTGAATGCTTCTTGTACTGCATTCTTTGTGATTTCATGAAACGTTACACGATCTACAAGATCTTCTTCTAAACCTAACTCTTGTGCTAAATGCCAACTGATTGCCTCTCCTTCACGATCCGGGTCGGTTGCAAGATACACAAAATCAGATTCACTAGCGAGTTTCTTTAATTCTTTTACAGTATCTTTTTTATCTTTTGAGATTTGATAAGTTGCTTCAAAATCATGATCAACATCTACACCTAGACCATCTTTTCCTTTTGTCGCTAAATCTCTAATATGTCCTTTGGAAGAAACAACTGTATAGTCTTTTCCAAGGTATTTTCCAATCGTTTTTGATTTTGATGGGGATTCCACGATTACTAGATTTTTCATTTCTTACCTCCATTTCGCATAATAACAAGCATTAAAAACAATATCCTAAATTTGTTTTGTTTTCAATATCTATTTTTTCATAGTTCATATAGCTGTTTGGTATCATACAAGATTTGTGCACCTTGTTCAATCAATAGATTACATCCTCCTCCTTCTATCTGATTCATCTCATAAGGAACACACCAAACTTCTTTTCCTAATGTAATTGCTTCATTAACCGTCAACATTGTTCCACTTCTTCTTTTGGCACTTGTGACAATACATTTATCACCTAATGCAGCTAAAATACGATTTCTCCAAACAAAGTGATGTTTTTGAATTGGTACATCAAACGGATATTCACTTAAGATCAGATGATGTTTTTTCATTTCTCGATATAACGATGCATTGCATCTAGGATAAATAAAGTTTAAACCAGAGCCAATCACACCAATGGTTTTCCCAAAAGAACGTATCGCTGCATCATGTGCACAAGCATCTGCACCTTTAGCCAATCCTGAAACAATCACATATTTCTTAGATAAGGTTGTCGCAATCAAATTGGTACATTGTTGTCCATAATAAGATAATTCTCTGCTTCCAACAATTGTCATACATTTCTTTTTTAATAATGAAATATCACCTTCATAAAATAATACCCATGGAGGATATCGCAATTGTTTTAACACATTTGGATATTCTTCATCAAGAATTGTGATACATGGTGTTTGTGGTTGTTGTAGATGATGAATTGGTTGATTTTGTTGAATTGCTTGTGTGATTTTGATCCATTCTCCTTGATTTTGAATGGATAATTGAATGATTTTATCTTTTTGATTCATAGTACCCCTAAGATACTATTCACAAAATTCTTTCAATATCCAAAAAAATCTCCAAAATGGAGATTAAAATAAGGATTGTTGTCTCACTCTTACTGGCCCAAAACTTCTACGATGAATTGGTGTAATTCCATAATCATCTATTGCTTGCATATGTTGTTTTGTACCATAACCTTTATTTTTCGCAAATCCATATTGAGGATACAAGACATCATATTCTTTCATGATACGATCTCTTGTAACTTTGGCTAATATAGAAGCTGCCGCAATGGAGATTGACTTTTGATCTCCTTTGATCAAATCAATGACCGTTTTTTCAATTGGCATTTTCATTGCATCACTTAAAACAATATCACTTGGTGCATGCATTGCAATTTCACTCATCGCCCTACGATCTGCTTCCAAAATATTATAAAGATCAATATCTTCTACACTCACTTCAATAATTTCAAACCATAAAGCATCTTCTTTGATCACTTCAAATAATTGATCTCTTTTCTTTTCGCTTAATGCTTTAGAATCATAGATATCAGGATTTTCATAACCAATAGGAAATACTACTCCCGCAACCGATAACGGTCCAGCAAGTGGTCCTCTACCTGCTTCATCAATTCCTACAACAAATTGATTCTTTTCCCAATAAGAATGTTCATATTGATTTTCACATATTTTCACTATCTTCTTCATCTGCATGTTCCAATGTTAATCTTCCGTATTTTCCATGTCTTAGATCTGTTAAGAATGCTTCTGCAGCACGCTTTGTATCCAATGTATCTTCTGATAATTTAAAGTGGCGTTTTGTTGCGATAGCTTTTAACATGCCATTTGGATTCACTTCACCACTTTCATAATATTCTTCTAATAAACCAGGATATAAATCTTGGATCCAATGAATTGCATCCATCGCAATCATCTTTTTATCTAAGATATCATCATTGATAGATCCTAAAGCAGCTAAAACAGAACCAGTCTTTTCATCTTCAAATTTCGGCCATAAAACACCTGGTGTATCTAATAAATCTAATTCCTTATCTGCATGAATCCAGGTCAAAGAACGTGTTACGCCTGGTTTATCAGCTGCTTTTAAAGAATTCTTTCCTGCGATACGGTTGATCATTGTAGATTTTCCAACATTCGGAATCCCAGCAGCCATTGCACGAACTGCTCTAGGATTGATTCCTCTTGCACGTTGTTTATCTCTTTTTTCTTGCATCACAGCTAATGCTTCTTTGATGATTTTTTTACCGCAATTGGGATCTCTCATTAAATCAACAGCGATACAAGATACATTTTCGCTTTTTAATTTTTTTAACCACTTTTCTGTTTGAATGGGATCAGCTTGATCCATCTTAGATAAAACAATCAAACGTGGCTTTTGATTTGCCATTTGAAGAAGCATTGGATTTCTAGATGACTCTGGCATACGCGCATCACGTAATTCAATAATCATATCAACAGCTTTTAATTTTTCCAACATGCCTCGTTTGGCTTTTTCCATGTGCCCAGGATACCATTGAACTTTAACCATATTACCTCCTCAAAAAAACTACTGTGTTTTCACAGTAGCTTATTTTACCATGTTTGTGCACCAAATTCACTGAAAGGCCAAGCAATGAAAATACCTTTTGATTTAATATTTTCTTTTTTAAATGGTCCATAATATCTAGAATCAGAAGAATGTGGTCGATTATCTCCTAAACAATAATATTCATCATCCCCTAGATGAACTTCTGTAATATCAGGCATCCATCCTGAACCATAGGATTCTACATATTCTTGTGATAAGAATGTTTCTTCTACTGCTTCACCATTGATGTATAACTGTCCATTTGAATAAGAAACCGTTTCATTTGGTAAACCAATCACACGTTTTACTAAATATTCATTCTTTTCAGGAACATAGATAATAACGATATCAAATCTTTTGATTTCTGATGTATGAAATCCTAATGTATTGGATACACCTAATGCTCCATCATTTAATGTTGGATACATTGAATTTCCTTTTACTTGTACAGGTCTAACAACATAATTTGTTAACAAGAATACCGCAACCATACAAATAACAAGATCTTTAATAAATGAAAATACTTCATCTGTTGCGGAATGTTCTTTTTCTGGTTTCTCAGGTTTTCTTTCAGGAGCTTCTTTTTTTGGTTGTTCTGTTTCCATTTCAGGATTCGTCAATCTTTCAAATACTTGTGTTTCACTTAATACTTTATTTTCTTCTTTATTTTCCATAATCTTCAATATTATACAACAGAAAAAAGAGAAAGCCATAGCTTTCTCCTTACAAGATTCTTATCGACGATCTTCCTTGATACGTGCGTTCTTAGCAGATCTACCCTTGAGGTAAGATAGATTAGCTCTTCTAACTTTACCGTAACGTACAACTTCGATTTTTTCAATGATTGGGGAATGAACTGGGAATGTTCTTTGAACTCCAATACCAGAAGAAATCTTACGTACTGTAAATGTAGCACCAATGCCACCGTTAGAACGATCTACAACAACACCTTCGAAAACCTGAATACGTGTTTTAGAACCTTCCTTGATACGTACATGAACCTTTACAGAGTCACCAGACTTGAATTCAGGAATGTCATTACGTAATTGATTCTTAGTAATCTTGTCAACTAAACTTAAATCCATTTTTATTTTCTCCTTTATACGAATGATCAACAGCTCTTAACTTATTAGCCAGCGGAACAGTGATGCGTTACAAACGCCATAAGATAATATCATAGAATAAAGCTAGATGCAATCAAATCCATCCAAATTTTTTACATGCTTTTTCAATACCATCATTTATATTTTTATCTGTAATATAAGTTGCTTTTTTCTTTAATTCTTCCTTTGCATTACCCATCGCAATCGATGTCCACCTTGGATCAAACATCACTAGATCATTCAAATCATCCCCAAATACAACCACATCTTCTAATGGTGCATTTAAATATTCCATCATGCGTATAATCCCATCTTTTTTTGCATCATATTGATAGATGACATATTCAGGAAACATTCTTAATCTCCCTACTTCATTGATCCATGGTAGATTCTCTTCCATTTCAGGTGTATAAGATAAATACATTTTCATGATAGCAGGAAGCGAGTGATAATCTAAATTTGGATCATATTGATAAGATGTTAATTCTTTTCGAAAACCTGCTTGTTCTAAAAAACGATAATCTCTCATCACAACAGAATCATCATCTTTCAGTGCAAGTAACCATCCAATATGATTTTTATCTGCTTCTTCTAAAATATGAATCGTTTGTTGTAAAGGAATTGGTTGAATATCTTTGATTTCATCATTGATTACAATGCATCCCCCACCATTGCATACAATATTATGGATATTGATTTTATTTGTAAATGAGATTGCTTTGTAATGTGCTCGACCTGTTGCGATAGATACAAAATGCCCATTCTCTTTTAATTTTTCTAATGTAGCTTGTGCACTTGGAACAATTTGATGTGTTTTTTCATTCGTTAATGTTCCATCAATATCAAAAAAGAAATATTTTTTACGCATAATTTTTACCCTTCTTTCTCAAACATGTTTTTAAAAAATCGAAATGTAACTGGATTCAAGAAAAAAGCAATTACTAATCCAATACACATTTTCAACATGGCATCTTCTTCTCCAAAAAACGTAAAACTCACAATAAAAAACATCAATGATAGAAACCAACGTATGATATCAATAAACTTTTTCACAAAATAAATCATATGATCTTCAAAAGAGTCATTTCTTCTTTTTGCTTCTATACGATCTAATTCTTCGATTTCTTTTTGTCGATTTGGAGTATTCATACAAGTAATTCCTTTCGGTTGATTGCGATTCCATTTTCGATTGTTGTATGTATCGCAAAATCAAAACAATTCATTTTCGTACATAAATAAAAATCTTTTTGTGGAAAAATATCTTGTTGACTTGGATCAAAGAATTTCTTTCCTTCTGTATAACGCAATGCATCAACCATCTCTTCAATATTTGGAATTGGTTTATTTTCAAACAATGATTTTAAATACAATGCACAAAGTGTATCTTCTTCTGTTTCTTTTCCTTCCCATCCCATACAAACAATACTAACGTGCTTAGGATTTTTCTTTAAGATTGCTTGTACAGTAGCTTTTGCGTTTACAAAAGAACTTACATAGATATCTTCAGCATTCTTTGCGTTATGGATTCCTAATGTTCCATTCGATGTAGAATGAATGACTGTTTTGTTATGAAAATCAATCTGTTCTATAACACTTGGTGCATTTCCATAATCAAAACCTGGTAATATCTTTCCATGTCTTTCACCAATCAATATATAATCTAGATTTTTTTCTTTGAATCGATATGCAGTTGCTTTATCATAGATTGCATAAACTTCTTTGCATCCATTATGAAATAAATATGCTTCTAAAGAAAAAGCTCGAAATACATCAATGATAATTGTAATACCACTTGCTTTCTTTGCCCCTTCTGCTAGTTGTAAGATTTCTATCTCCATCTTGATACCTCTTCACTATTATAACGCATCAAACTTGCGAAATAACACATTTCAGAGTATATTCTAAATATGGAAAACAACACGAAATTATACTATCCTTTCATATATACTCATCACTACGCATATACCGTAGCATTTTATGGTAGTCATGAGCCAATGATTGTTAAAGGGCCATTGATCATGAAAACTTATTACAAAGATGAATCCAAGAAGGAAATTGATATCAAACATACTTCTGCATATTTCATGGATGAATTATTCTATGAAACAAATAAAGTCATTCGTGAAAGTTTAAATGATACTTATAATGGAAAAAGAGAACTTATTGAATTATCATTACCTGAACTCGGGAATGAATATCGCATTGTTTATAACACAGCTGAAATTCGAAGTGAAAGATATGACGATGCATTATCTATTCTAAACAATCGTGATAAAAGTGCTATTGGTGTAGCAATCATTGTGAAAAGAGATAAAGATGGAATGTTGCAGTACTTGCAAGAAGCAGAAGCAAGAAAAATTTGTTCTTACTATACAACAGACTAAAGGCGTACAAATTGTACGCCTTTCTTCATCTAAATTGTTTTTTCTGTAACGATGCCATAAATCATTGGGTTGATTTCTTTTTGTTCTTTTTCAATTGTGATTGCTTCATGCATCATCTGTATAACTTCAGATACATTTTTATCATCATTAACATAAAGCGTACATAACACATCACCCTTATGGACAGATGCACCACATCTTACTTTCATAACCATACCAACTGCAGGATCAATCACATCTTCTTTCTTTGCACGCCCTGCTCCTAGCATTTGTGCTGCGTTACCTATTTTTTGAGCGTCCATCTTTGTAATATATCCATCAGATTCGCTTATTACATCAATATGTTGTTTGACCGCAACAAGTTTCTTCATATTTTCGACTGTTAAGTAAGATGCATCTCCACCTTGTAAAGTAATCATGTTTTGAAGTTTCTTTAATCCACTACCATCTTTGATTTTTTCAATCAGCATCTTTCTAGCAGTTGGTTCATCTTCCGCAAGATTTCCTAATACAAGCATGTTTTCACCTAACAACATACAAACTTCAAACAATGGATCTGATTCATCTACTTGACCACTTAATACTTCCACTGCTTCTTGCACTTCTAATGCATTACCAATCTTCATACCCAATGGTTGATTCATGTCAGTTACTAGTGCTCTTACTTTTCTTCCAACGTGGGTTCCAATAGAAACCATTGTCTTCGCTAGTTCAAACGCATCTTCTTTTGTATGCATAAATGCACCAGTTCCCGTTTTTACATCTAAAACGATTGCATCTGAACCACTCGCAAGTTTCTTAGACATAATACTTGAAGCAATCAAAGGAACAGATCCGACAGTCGCAGTGACATCTCTTAGCGCATACATTTTTTTATCTGCTGGAACTAAGTTCCCTGTTTGTCCAATAACGGAAAGGCCATTTTCTCGAACGATTTTCTTGAAATCTTCTAAAGATTGTTCAATGGAAGTTCCAGGAATTGATTCTAATTTATCTAATGTGCCACCAGTATGACCTAGACCTCTTCCACTCATCTTCGCAACAGTACCACCACAAGCAGCAACTAATGGAGCGACAATCAAAGTTGTTGTATCTCCTACACCACCTGTAGAGTGCTTATCTAATTTAATTCCTGGAAGATCACTCAAATCTACGACATCCCCCGAATGCATCATACTCATCGTTAAATCAGCAGTTTCTTTCGCATTCATTCCTCTTTGCAGAATTGCCATCATCATACTAGACATTTGATAATCAGGAATCTCTCCCTTTACAAATCCATCTACCATTTCTTGAATTTCTTCTGTTGTTAAAAGTTCACCATGTGCTTTTTTATCAATTAAATCTACAAATCTCATATTATTATCCTTCTTTTTCAAATCAATGCATTTCTATTATAAAACTAAAAGAACATAAATAGAATAAAAGAAAAGAATAAAATTGGTACTGTTGGAGGATCAATGTGTGTTGAACATTTATCATTGAATACAATTGTAAATGCATAACACATCAATTGTGCAAGAATCCCAAAAATGATTGCGAGAACATAATTGTGCGTCATCATCATTGTATATCATACAACCAAAGTAATATGATGAGAAACTGGAAAGTTTGCATCCACCAAAATCAAAATCAATGATAAAGCTGAAACATAAAAACCAATCGTATAATTTCCAGTTATTTCTGTAAAATAAGCAAACACAAATGATATTGCTGCAGAATAAAACATTTGAAAAAGCCATACATTTTTTGGTAACTTTTCTAAAATTGTTATCCCATCTTTTTTCACTTTATCACCTGTTGATAAAAATAAACGTGTTACGATTCCTGCTGTTAATACTGTTAACGCTCCACAATCACATGGAACATTCAAATAAGAAACGAATGAGAAAAATAGATAACATATTATCCCTGTAACAAAGCCAACAAATAACACCATCCAATCACTTGTATACGCTAATGATCTCCAAGTATCATAACCATTAATGTTTTTATGTTTTTTTGCGGTATACGCAACACCAACAACATCTCCATCAAATATGATTGCTGGAAGCAACATTAAATTTACAACATTATTTTGAAACCAAGTATTTTCTAAACCACAACTTGCCATTGTAAAAGAAATAATTCCAGCTAAACCAAGCATAATAAATGCTGGTGTTCCTCCTACCAAACATCCAATCATTCCTGCACACCCTGCTAATAAACAATTTACAATCATAAGATTTCCCTCTCAAAACAATCCATACAGTAACGCAATCAATATTGACGGTAATAAATTCGCAACTTTAAATGTATTACTATGAATCAAATTCACACCTGCACAAAATATCAAAATATTCCCCACAAGTGATAAATTACTTAACGCAGCATCTGAAAAAACAGCATTCAATAAACTCGCAAGTAACGTAACGCTCATCTGTACTAAAAAAACTGATACAGCTGAAAAAATACATCCTTTTCCTAATGTTGAAGATAAAATCATGATAATTACAAAGTCTAAGATAGCTTGTGAACTACTCACGACCTACGCTTACGCTTAGAGGTCTGAGCTTCTTGCTTCATC
>CAVJMM010000047.1:0-16168 GCA_963650865.1 Eubacterium sp. AM49-13BH
TTCATAAAAACCATTTACCCGTTCTCTTTATTTCTTATTTCGGTGAATAGTAACGGTAAGAGAAATCTTATCTTTTTTGTAAATTTGCGTGTAACAATGCTTAATGTTATAATTCTTTTCATATTTAAAGAGAGGTAAATGATTTTGGAAGATTCTTCGATACCGCTTGATGTTCAAGCAACAAATAGAAATGAGGCAATTGTTTTATGACGTCATATATCATAGCAATTGTTGTATGTATTCTTTTTTCTGGCTTATTTTCAGCCACAGAAACTGCTTATTCTAGTTCATCAAAGATTCGTTTAAAGAACATGGCAAATGATGGAAATAAACAAGCTACTAGTGCGCTAGTAATCTTAGATGACTTTGATAAGTTTTTAACTTCCGTATTAATTGGAAATAATATTGTAAATATCGCTGCTGCAACAATCAGTACTTTATTGTTTTCTCAAATCATTAAAGGTGGACAAGGTCCTACTGTTTCAACAATTGTCATTACAGTCATTACGTTGATGTTTGGAGAAATTGCCCCAAAGTCTTTGGCGAAACAATCTCCAGAGAAGTTTGCTTGTGCGACGGTTGGGTTAGTGAATTTCTTTGAATTTATTTTTACACCATTAACGGTTGTTTTAAAAGGTTGGACATGGATCGTCAATCATATCATTCACATCGAAGAAGGTGAGAATGATATTTCCGATGAATTGATTACGATGGTCGATGAAGCAGAAAAAGATGGCAATTTAGAAGAACATGAAAGTGATTTGATTTCTGCGGCAATCGAGTTTAATGATTTAGATGTGAAAGATGTATTAACTCCACGTGTAGATATCGTTGCGGTCAATATCACTTCAACACATGAACAAATTGAAAAAGCATTTCGTTTTAATTCATTTTCTCGTTTACCAGTTTATGAGAATTCAGTAGATAATATCGTTGGTGTCATTCACGAAAAAGACTTTTATGAATTAATGTATCATAACAATAAAGGTCCAATTCGAAGAATTATTAAACCAGTGATTTATACGTCACCAAATACACAAATTTCTACTTGTATGAAACAATTACAAACAGCGAAATTACATATGGCTGTTGTATTAGATGAATATGGTGGAACAGAAGGTATCATTACATTAGAAGATATCATTGAAGAATTAGTTGGTGAAATTTGGGATGAACATGATATTGTGGAAGACTTTTATACAAAGATCGATGATAATACATGGATGGTCAAAGGAGATGCTGAAATTGATGATTTGATCGATCGTTTTGATGTAGAAGAAGAGGATGAAGAATTTGACTTTATTACCGTGTCAGGTTGGGCAATCTCTGAATTACATCATATTCCAAAAGTAAATGAAGAATTCACATATAAGAACTTACATGTTGTAATCACAAAAGCAGATCAAAGAAAAGTTCTTGAAGTGAAAGTAGAAATTAAAAAAGAAACGGAGGATGAGGAAAACGATTAGTTCGTTTTCCTTTTTGAGGATTATGCAACAATACTTTGTAGATACACCTTTACAGGTAGGGGATGATTATGTTTTTACATCATCACAAGCTCATCACGCAAAAACAGTTGTTCGTTTAGATCATGAAACGGTAAGATTAGTACATGAAGGAAAAGCATATTTTGCCGAAGCAATGATGAAAGAAAAACAGTTCATCGCTCATGTTTATGAGGAAGATGTTGGGATTCATGAAATGCATTGTGATATTACTTTGGCATTAGCTTTGATTCGTAAAGAAAAGTTTGAACTTGTATTACAAAAGGCAACAGAATTAGGTGTGAAAAGAATCGTTCCATTTGAATCGAGTCGATGTGTCGTTCATGCAAAGAAAGAAAAGGCAGAGAAGCAATTGGTAAGATGGAATACGATCTTACAAGAAGCAAGTGAACAATGCAAGAGAAACATGATTCCTGAAATTACAAATATTATTTCATTCAAAGATTTGAAAGAATATTTATCCGAAGGGAATTATGCTTGTTATGAAAAAGCATATGGAAAATCAGATTTCTTAACAGATTGTGCGAATGATAAAAAATCTATTACAATCGTGATTGGGTGTGAAGGTGGATTCTCACTAGAAGAAGTGAAGGAAATGGAAGCAATGGGCTTTGATTCTATCACATTAGGAAGTAGAATTTTACGTGCAGAAACTGCAGCGATGTATGCTTGTAGTGTTTTGAGTGAAATGTATGAGGATAGAAAATGAAATTTGCAATCGTTAATTTAGGATGTAAAGTCAATGCATATGAAGCAGAAGCAGTTAGTGAGATATTAGTAGATAAAGGACATACACGTGTGGATTTTCATGCAAATCCAGACGCTACAATCATTTTTACTTGTGCCGTTACAAATACTGCAGCTAGTAAATCCCGTAAGATATTACATCAAGCTAAACGCATCAAACCTGATGAAATTACAGCGATGGTTGGTTGTTATGTACAAGTTGATGATGGTTTATTAGAAGAAGCTGATATTTTGGTTGGTACCGCTAATAAGAAAAAATTACCATTTTATTTAGAAGAGTTTATAAAAAATAAAGAAAAGATCAGAGATATCGTTACATTAGAAGAAACTTCATTTGATAATTTAAAGTCTTCTGTTTTAGATTCTAAGGCAAGATGTGATTTGAAGATTCAAGATGGATGTAATCAATTCTGTTCTTATTGTGTGATTCCATATGCACGCGGTAGAGAAAGAAGTATGGAACCAACTTCTGCAATCCAAGAAGCAAAAAGATTATCAGAAAAATATAAAGAAATCGTATTAACTGGGATTCATACAGGAAGATATGGAAAAGAATACAATACATCTTTAGCACAATTATTAGAGAAGATGTTATTAGAAACAGAGGATGTTCGTTTTCGTATTTCTTCGATTGAAATTACAGAGGTAAGTGATGAATTGATTCAATTGATCAAAGAAAATGATAGAATGACAAAGTTTTTACATATTCCTTTGCAATCAGGTTGTGATTCTGTCTTAAAACGTATGCGAAGACCATACGATACCAAGTATTATTATGATAAAATAGAATGGATTCAAAAGGAAATTCCTGGTATTTCAATTTCAACTGATTTAATTACAGGGTTTCCTCAAGAAACAGATGAAGAATTTGAACAGACATATGCATTTTTAAAGAAATGCCAATTCTCTTTCTTACATGTTTTTCCATACTCTTTACGAGAAGGAACGCCTGCAGCAAGTATGCCTTGTCAAGTAGATCCAAAAATCAAAAAAGAGCGTGCGAAACGATGCATTGCGTTAAGTGAAGAATTATATGATGCTTATCAATTGAGTAAAGTTGGTCAAGAAGCAGATATGATTGCGGAATGGGTGAAAGAAGATTACACAACAGGGCATACGTCTGAATATATTCCAGTTCGAGTTGATGAAAAATTAATACATGGTGAAAAATATCATGTGATTTTAGAGAAATTTGAGAATCATCAAATGTACGCAAGAAAGGTTCGTGATTAAATTGAAGTTAACAGAATTGTTTGAAAATGTTCCTGATATAGAAATCAAAAGTTTAATGGCAGATAGTCGTAAAAAAAGACCAGATTCTATTTTCTTTTGTGTAAAAGGAATGATGTTTGATGGACATAAATTTGTTGATCAAGCGATTGATAATGGTGCAAAGGTCATTGTTTATTCTGATCCAATTGATACAAGTAGAGATGATATAACATATATTCGTGTAAAAGATGTTGTACATGCGTTTAATAAAGTTGCGGATGCATTTTATGGCTATCCAAGTCATAAATTAACAATGTTTGGTGTGACTGGTACAAATGGAAAATCATCCATCTCTTGTATGATTCGTGATGTATTGAATGAATTTGAACCTACAGGTTATATTGGAACGATTTCTATTCAATATGGATCTGTGAAACTACCACCATTATTAACGACACCAGATATTGATGATTTACATGGTATCTTAAAAGATATGTTAGATGCAGGTGTAAAAGCTTGCGCTTTGGAAGCAAGTTCCATTGGTATTGAACAAGGCAGAGTAGATTCTATTGATTTTGATGTAGCTATCTATACAAACTTAACACATGATCATTTGGATTATCATGGAACAATGACAAATTATTTTCATGCGAAAAAGAAATTGTTTGATTGTTTGAAAGAAGATGCAATCGCAATTACAAATGTTGATGATGATTATGGAATGGAAATCGTAAAAGATACAAATGCGAAAGTTGTAACGTATGGTATTGATCATCCAGCAGATTATCAAGCAAAAAACATTCAACTTTTAAAAGATCGTACAAAGTTCACTTTGAAAGTTGAAAATATGGAATATGAAGTTGAAACAAATCTTGTTGCGAAATTCAATGTATACAATTTATTAGCAGTGATTGCGGCTTTGAATATGAAAGGTTTAGATATTGAAACGATGCTTCCATATTTAAACTCTTTATCACAAATTGAAGGACGTATGCAAAGAATCTCTGATGGTCAACCATTCAACATTGTTGTTGATTTTGCACATACTCCAGATGGAATTGAGAAAGTATGTCAATATGCTTCCGCAATTACACCAAAAGGAAAGAGAATCATTGCGATAACAGGATCTGCCGGAAAAAGAGATGTGATTAAACGTCCTGTATTTGGTAAGATCTTAGATAAATATTGTGATATGATCATTCTGACAGAAGATGATCCAAGAGATGAAAATCCAGCAGATATCGCCAATGAAATCGCATCTGGAATTGAGAAAACGAACTATATTATGATCTTAGATCGTTACGCTGCAATTCGTGAAGCAATTGATTTAGCAGATGTGAATGATACAATTATCATACTAGGTAAAGGCGATGAAAAATTTATTTATCGTGAATTTGGAAGAGAACCATATAAAGGTGATGATGTTCTAGTTCATGAGATATTAAAGAAACATTACTTTTCACAAGGAGGCTAAGATGAAAGAAAGTAAGTATATCGATCATACATTATTAAAACCTGAATCAACAAAACAACAAGTTCAAAAAATCATTGATGAAGCAAAACAGTTTGACTTCGCTACAGTCATGGTCAATCCATGTTGGATTCCATTTGTAAAACCACAATTAGAAGGAACAGATGTAAAAGCTGCATGCGTGATTGGATTCCCATTAGGTGCTAACACAAAAGCTGTTAAAGTATTTGAAACAAAAGATGCATTAAATAATGGTGCTGATGAAATTGACATGGTATTAAATATCGGCATGTTAAAAGATGGTGATGATGCATATGTTGTTGATGAAATCAAAGCAGTCAAAGAAGCATGTGGAGAACATTGTTTAAAAGTTATTATTGAAACATGTTTACTAACAGATGAAGAAAAAGTTCGTGCTTGTAAAGATGTTGTAGAAGCAGGTGCAAACTTTGTTAAGACATCAACAGGTTTCTCTACGGGTGGTGCTACGGTACATGATGTAGCTCTCATGAAAGAAGCAGTCAGTGGAAGCGAAGTAAAAGTAAAAGCTTCTGGTGGTGTGAGAAGTCGTGAAGATTTTGACGCTATGATAGCCGCAGGTGCTGAAAGAATCGGAACATCTTCCGGAACAAAGCTATTATAAAAGAAATTAAGGCATACAGAATTCTGTGTGTCTTTCGTATTTTAGAAAAGGGGAAGTAAATGAAAAAGTTAGATATGACCCATGGATCTTTGTGGGATAAAATATTATTTCTTGCGCTACCACTTGCGTTGAGTGGAATCTTACAACAATTGTTTAATGCGGCGGATGTTGCGGTTGTAGGACAATTTGTTGGCAAAGAAGCGATGGCTGCAGTAGGGGCAAATTCTCCAGTCGTGAATATTATGATTACGTTATTTACGGGAATTTCGTTAGGTGGAAATGTAGTTATTTCACGATATACTGGTAGACAAGATAAAGAAAATGCTGAAAAAGCAGCACATACCGCAATCTTAGTGGCAATTATTTCTGGATTTATCATTTTGATATTTGGAGAAATCGTTGCACGTTTGATTTTAGAATTGATGTCTGTACCAAATGATTGTTTGGATATGGCAGTTTTATACTTAAGAGTTTATTTGGTTGGTATGCCAGTAATTCTTTTGTATAACTTTGAAGCCGCAATCTTTCAATCACAAGGAGATACAAAAACACCACTATTCTGTTTAATTATTTCTGGAATCATTAATGTGATTTTGAATTTATTCTTTGTTTTGATCGTTCATATGACAGTGAATGGTGTTGCTTGTGCGACTGTTATTTCAAACTGTGTTTCTTCTTTCTTACTCTTTGTTTTATTGTTGAAAGGGAAAACACCTTTAAAAATAGAAAAAAAACAATTAAAGATTCATCCAGAATTATTGAAAGAAATGTTAAAGATTGGTATACCAGCAGGAATACAAGGAATGGTATTCTCTATCTCGAATATCATTATTCAATCTTCTATCAACTCTTTGGGAACGGATGTTGTTGCGGGAAGTAGTGCGGCAAGTAATTTAGAAATCATTGGCTATTATGTTGTTAATAGTTTCTCACAAGCTTGTACAACGATCATTGGTCAAAATTTTGGGGCAAATGAGCCAAAAAGATGTCATAAGACATTATCGATTTCTTTAATTGAAAGTTGGATCATTGGTGGTGCAGTTTCTTTTTTGATCATATTATTTGGTAGACCATTATTATCCATCTTCAATTCAGATCCTGAAGTAATTGAATATGGTTATCAAAGATTATTTTGGATCTTATCATTTGAAGTCATCAATGGAACAATTGATATCATCTCTGGTGCGATGAGAGGATATGGAGAATCGTTAACACCCGCAATCATTGCGCTTGTTGGAATCTGTGGTGTAAGAATTACATATATCTTTACGTATTTTAATGCACATCGTTCTTTCAAAGTATTAATGTGGGCATATCCAATCAGTTGGTTTATTACCGTGACTGTTATCGGAATTACGTATTTTATCATGCGGAAAAATGGATTAGGATATCGTCAAGAAAATACGTTACAAGATTTTAAAAAGTGATTTCAATGAAAAAAAGTATCAAATACATGATTCTTTTCAGTATTTGGTGCTTTTTTTGTTATGATTTGGTTAGAAAATCAATCTAGTTAGTTGTATGAACTTTCGAAATATTTTAGAATTATTATGATTTTATTTTACATGAGGGAAAGATGAAAAGAAAAATATTAATACTAGAAGTATTATGTATTGTTTTTGTTTTGGTTGGATGTAGTGCGACTGCCTCTACAAAAACAACAGATTTAGAAAAAATTACGATTGGTAGTGATACGTATCCACCATTTGTCTATTTGGATGATAGTGGAAACCCAACAGGAATTGATGTAGATATTGCGGAAGAAGCATTCTATCGCTTAGGATATGATGCAACATTTGAAACAATCGATTGGGTCAAGAAAAAAGAACTTGTTGATAGTGGTGCGATTGATTGTATTTGGGGTTGTTTTTCAATTGCAGGTAGAGAAGATGATTATAATTGGTCTAATCCTTATATGATTTCTACACAAGTTGTTGCGGTGAATGAAACAAGTAATATTCAAACATTATCTGATTTAAAAGGAAAAACAGTTGCGGTTCAAACAACGAGTAAACCAGAAGAAATCTTTTTGAATCATTTAGATTCTAGAGTTCCAGAATTAAAAGATGTAATTAGTACAGATACGAGAAATGTACAATATGCTGCATTAGATTGTGGATATGTAGATGCGATTGCTTCTCATAAAGTCGCAATTCTTCAATATATGAAAGATTATCATTGTGATTTTAGAATCTTAGAGGAGACACTATTCACAACGGGAATTGGAGTTGCCTTTAGTAAGAATGATACAAGAGGATTACAGGAAAAACTTTCTGAAGTATTTCAAGAAATGAAAGAAGATGGTACATTAGCACAAATCGTTGGAAAGTATTTAGATGATCCAGAAAGCTATTTGGAGGTGGATTCTCTTGAAAACGAATAAGAAAAGTATTGATAAGTATTTTTGGATCTTTGTAATTGGTGGCGGATTACTTTTATTTGCATGCTTTAGTGGAGTATTTGCTTATTATGATATTCAAAATACAGAAACAAAGTTAAATGGAACAATGGAATTCATTAAAGAAACAGCTGCAAGTTATCGCAAGTACAATGATACAGCCAGTGCTAGAAGTTTGATTCGATCTTCTGTTTCTGTACATGAATTAGATGAAGTTTCAGATTTTGAAAATCTTGATTCTTTGAAGAATTATGCAGAACAACTATGGTTAACCGGAATTACTGTTTTAGATAAAGATGGTTCAGTTGTTTCTGAATATACAACAGATGGTGTTGGGTATGATGATATTCAAAAATATCTAGAATTCAGTGCAATCAGTAATGTAACGGAATATTCAAATAAAACATATATTAATCGTTTAACGTTAGATGATGAATCTTATGTAGATGTTGCGGTACATGGAAGAAAAGATCAAGAAAGAATTTTATTAGCTTATCGTCATACAAAGAGTGAATTTAAAGATAAGTCTACTTTATCTGTGCAAGATATTTTAGATGGATTTGATGAAGCAACAAATGGTACGATTGTGATTGGTGATAATAGTACAGTTGTAGCATCCAATAATACATCTTTAGTAGATCAAGATATCACTGAAAATAAAATGGTTTTAAGTGTACGTTCCAAAGAACCAAATAAACTTGTTCGAACATCAAGCTTTAATGGTACAGGAACAATGTATGGCATGTATAGTCATGGTAGAGAATATTATATTTATATTTATTTACCAATTACTTCTGTATTTAGTACAACTTTTAGAAATATGCCAATGATCATGTTGTTTTATGTTGTAATCGTCATTAGCATTGTTATCTTAAAATCAAATTCATCCAAGAAGTTCGCGGAACAACAAGCAGAACAAGAAGAAAGATATAAAAAAGAAATCGAACAGAAAAACAAAGAATTAGAATTGGCAATTCAACATGAAGAAATCGCAAATAAATCAAAGCGAGAATTCTTGTTTAATATGTCACATGACATTCGTACACCGATGAATGCCATCATTGGTTTTACTTCTTTAGCTGCAACACATTTAGATAACAAAGAACAAACATTAGATTATTTAAAGAAAATATCCATTTCTTCTCAACATTTATTATCATTGATTAATGATGTATTAGATATGAGTAGAATTGAAAGTGGTAAAGTTAAGATTGAAGAAAAAGATGTTCATTTACCAGATTTGATTCATGATTTACGTGCAATCATTCAATCGAATGTTGCTTCAAAACGTTTATCCTTACTCATTGATACAATGGATGTATATGATGAAGATGTGATTACTGATCCACTGCGTTTGAATCAAGTATTATTGAATATCTTATCGAATGCAATCAAGTTTACGCCAACAGGTGGAACAATCAGTATTCAAATCTCACAAAAAGATATTGGACAAGACGATAAAGCAGAATATGAGTTTAGAGTCAAAGATACAGGAATTGGAATGAGTGAAGATTTCCAAGATCATATCTTTGAAGAATTCTCAAGAGAAGAATCATCTACAGTCAGTGGGATTCAAGGGACTGGCTTAGGTATGGCAATTACCAAACGTATCATTAGTATGATGAACGGAACAATTAAAGTGAATAGTGAACAAGGTGTTGGAACAGAGTTTATTGTGAATTTGACATTTGAATTGAGTCATAAAAAGGTTGTTCAACATCGTATTCCACAATTAGAAGGCATACGTGCACTTGTTGCGGATGATGATACAAATAGTTGTTTGAACATTTGTAAGATGTTAAGAGAAATTGGATTGAGACCTGATTGGACGATTTCTGGAAAAGAGGCAGTCATTCGTGCAAAAGATGCAATGGAACAAGGGGATTGTTTCAATGTTTATATCATTGATTGGATGATTCCAGATATGAATGGAATTGAAGTTGTTCGAAATATTCGAAAATTTATTGGAGAAGATACACCTATCATTATCTTAACAGCCTATGATTATACAGATATTGAAGAAGAGGCTAGAGAAGCTGGTGTTACCGCATTCTGTTCTAAACCATTATTCATGTCTGAGTTGAAAGAAGTTCTTGAAAATCCATTTATTTTACAAGATGCTAGTACAAAAGATATCAATCAAAACTTTGATGGAAAACGAGTATTACTTGTGGAAGACAATGCATTGAATAAAGAGATTGCGGTTGAAATTCTAAAAGATCTCAAATTAAAAGTTGATGTTGCAGAAAATGGACAACTCGCAATTGATTGCATGCAAAAACATGAGAAAGATTACTTTGATATCGTATTGATGGATGTACAAATGCCAGTTATGGATGGTTATTCCGCAACAAGAAAAATTCGGGCTTTAGGCTATCAAACACCAATCTATGCGATGACTGCAAATGCATTTGAAGAAGATAAAAAGAATGCATTAGAGGCAGGTATGGATGGTCATATTGCCAAACCATTTAGTGTACAACTACTGTACAACGTGTTATCAGAAACTTTCAAAAAGTGATTGCACAACGTAAATGTTTTTGGTATAATCAATAAGTACGAAACGGGAAGGCGGTGAATAACAATGGCAAGAGTAATCGTAAAAGAAAACGAAACTTTAGATGATGCATTACGCCGCTTCAAGCGTCAGGTTAGCCGTAATGGTACATTAGCTGAAGCTCGTAAAAGAGAATACTATGTAAAACCTGGAATTAAGAGAAAGCTTAAGAGTGAAGCTGCTCGTAAGGCTAGAAGAAGAGGTAAGTAAGAAGATGAGAGATTTCTCATCTTTTTTTATTTGGCTAATTGTTTTAAAATATTTTGGTATTAAGGAGATTGGTTTTGAATACAAATAGTCAAATAATTGAAGTTTCAGGATTGAATGAACAAGCATATATTACATTTTGTGGACCTAATGATTGCAATTTAAAAATACTATCAAAATGTTGTGGAAAGAATATTTCTTTCAGAGATGAAAAAATCATTGTTTCTGATTGTGATGATTCTACAAAAATGAATATCGCAAAAGTATGTGCGAAATTATTAACGAAAGCACAAGAAGGAAAGCTTATCAATGAACAAGATGTTATCTACATGTATCGATTGGTTACAAGGAATGAAGATTTTGATCAAAGTGATGTAAATCAACATATTGTTGGTAGAACACTTGCTGGAAAAGTGATTGTTCCAAAAACCAAAGGACAATTAGAGTTTGTGAAGGCAATGGAAAAGAAAAATATAGTCTTTGCGATTGGACCAGCTGGTACAGGAAAAACCTACTTGGCTGTGATACAAGCAGTCACAGCTTTGAAAAAAGGGGAAATTAAACGTATCGTATTAACTCGTCCAGCAGTGGAAGCAGGTGAAAATCTAGGCTTTTTACCAGGTGATTTAAAAGAAAAAGTAGATCCATATTTAACACCTTTGTATGATGCTTTACATGTCATGTTAGGAAATGAAAAAACAGAAGTACTCATTGAAAAAGGCACTGTTGAAATTGCACCACTTGCTTATATGAGAGGAAGAACATTAGATGATTGCTATGTCATTTTAGATGAAGCACAAAATACAACAACTTCACAAATGAAAATGTTCTTAACACGTCTTGGTTTTCATTCTAAGATGATCATCACAGGTGATATTACACAAATTGATTTAGACCATAAAACAAAAAGTGGGTTAGAAGAAGCAAGTCAGATTTTAAAAGGAATTGATGAAATATCTATCGTGCATTTAAGCAGTGATGATGTTGTCAGACATCCACTTGTACAAAAGATCATAGAAAGATATGAAAAAAGTAAGGATTGATTTCCTTACTTTTAATTTGAATCTGGATCGATTGTTTTTGATTCACTTAATACTGCAGCTTTTGCGATATTACAACAATGATCTCCCATACGTTCTAATGTACCTAAGATATCACAATATACACTTTCTGCGATAGGTGAAGTACATGTATGATTACTCATTCTCTTGAAGTGGGATTCTCTAGCATCATATTCTAATTGATCCATTTCATCTTCTAAAGCTAATAATCTTCCATATGCAATCTGATTCTTTGTCACAAAGATTTCTACTGTTAGATCAAACATTGAAATGAATTTATCATACATTTTGTTCATATCATCTAAGGCAAAGTTTGTAAATTCATGTTCATCTGAATAGACCATGTTGTAGAATTCACCTAGGTTGATTGCGAGATCTCCCAATCTTTCTAAGTTCTTTGTTGTGTCTAAATATAATCTGTTATCTAAAATATCTTGTTCTGTTAAATTTGGTTGTACAGATAATTGAATCAAATATTCTGTAATTTTCTTATCAAACTTATTACACATGGATTCATTTCTCTTTAAGATTTCCATGTCTTCTTCAGAACCTTTTTCATTTAAGAATACTTGTGTTTGTTTAATATCTTCTTTGACAACATCACTCATCTTTAAGATTGCTTGTTGTCCTTGTTTCAATGCATATGCAGGTAATACAGAAGCAACATTCGTATCTAATTCATCAATATCAACTTCCATGAGTTCAGGTTCTTTTCCAGGAATGACTTTCTTAACGAGTTTAACAAGTTGATTAACAAATGGAACGAACAATAATGTTGTAACAGTTTTAAATATAATATTCGCTACCGCTATCTGCATCATTGGATTTAAGGAAGAAAATGCATTTCCAATAAAAGCAGTGTACGGTACTAAGCAAATCATACCAAGGATACCACCAATGATATTTAATATCGTATGCATTGCGGCTGTACGTTTTCCTGAAGTACTACCACCAATCGAAGCTAAGATACCAGTCATTGTTGTACCGATGTTTGCACCTAACATGAATGGAAGGGAAGCTCCTAAGGAAACAGCACCTGCAGCGTATAATTTTTGGATAACACCAATCGTTGCGGCAGAAGATTGTAAAGCGGCAGTAATTAAAATACCAGCTAAGAATCCAAGTAATGGATTTTGTGCCATGCTTAAGGCAAAACTTGTAAATTCAGGTAGTTGTTTAAGTTCCGCTAAAGCAGTACCCATCGCATCCATACCATAGAAAATTAATCCAAATCCTAAAATGACATTTCCAAGATATTTGATTTTTTGTTTTCCACCAAAACAAATTAATAACGCACCTACAAATACAATATACATCGCATATTTATCTAAACTAATAGAAATCAAAAATGATGTAATCGTTGTACCAATGTTCGCTCCTAAAACAACACCAGCTGCTTGATTTAATGACATCAAACCAGCTCTAACAAGACCAATTACAATTGCGGTCGTTGCACTACTTGATTGTAATAATATTGTTAAAAGGATACCAATAATAATTCCAGAGAATGTATTTGATGTATATTTATCAATATAATCACGAAGTTTATCTCCGGCTACGGCTTTTAAGCCATCTCCCATAAAGGTAATACCGAACATGAATAGACCAAATCCGCCGAGTATCATGTTCCAGCTAATTGAACCTAAAGTCATATTTCCTCCCGAAAATCTTAATTTCAATTATAATTTTACCAAAACTTTATAATCTTCCAACATAAATTTTACAATTGTTTAAAATTTAAAACTCATTTCTTTCCGTGTATAATACTTGTTAGAGGTTAAAATTATGGAAATTACATTAATCAATCGTACAAACCAACCTGTAGAGAAATATGATGAATTATTTCAAAAGATATCAAAGAGTGCAGAGAAATTATTGAAGTTACCAAATGATTATGAATTATCTGTTACGTTTGTTCGCTCACAAACGATTCATAAGATCAATCGAGATTATAGAGGCATTGATCGACCAACAGATGTTATATCTTTTGCGATAAGAGATAATGAAGATGATTTTATTCCAGAAGAAGAAAAAGATTTAGGAGATATTTTTATTAATATTAATTATTGTAAGAAACAAGCAAAAGAATATGGTCATTCTTATGATCGAGAAATGGGCTTTTTATTTACACATGGCATGTTGCATTGTTTAGGATATGATCATATGAAAGAAGAAGATGAAAAGGTAATGTTTGCCTTGCAGGATCAAATTCTTGATCCAATTATTCAAAGAGGTGGAAAATGAGAAGTGGATTTGTAGGACTATCAGGAAGACCAAATGCAGGAAAAAGTACTTTAACGAATGCGTTAGTAGGAGAAAAAATCGCAATCGTATCTTCAAAACCACAAACAACAAGATCAGAAATCAGAGGTATTTTGACACGCGAAGATTGTCAAATCGTTTTTACAGATACACCAGGCATTCATAAACCAACATTGCGTTTAGATTCAAGAATGAATAAAGAAGCGTTTGATGTGATGCAAGGGGTGGATGTTATCTATTTAGTTGTGGATGGTTCAACGCCTTTTGGTAAAGGGGATGAATTTGTTTTAGAAGCAGTGAAAAATACTGGATTACCTGTATTTTTGATTTTAAACAAGATTGATAAAATGGATGATAAGGACATCATGAAAAATCTTGTTACTTGGCAACAAAGATATGAATTTGCGGAATTTTTTCCAATGAGTGCGAAATTCAATCGTTCCTTTGAAGATCTCATTAAAACGACAATCAAATATCTTCCAGAAGGAGATCTATTATATCCAGAAGAAGTCGTTTCAGATGGTGCTGAAAACTTTAGAATTGCGGAATTGATTCGTGAAAAGATTTTAGATTATACAAGAGAAGAAATTCCACACGCTGCAGCAGTACGCATTGATAATAAAGAATTCAAGAAAAATGCCTGTTATATTCAAGCAACGATTCTTGTAGAAAAAGCATCTCAAAAACCAATTATGATTGGAAAACAAGGAAAAATGTTAAAAAGAATTGGTGTTGCCGCAAGAAAAGATATTGAAAAATTATTAGGAAAACAAGTCTTTTTAGAATTGTTTGTTCGTGTTGAAGACGAATGGAGAAGCCATGACCATCTAATCAGTGAATATGGATATGGTGGTGCTGGTAACGATGATGAATGATAAAGTAACTGGTTTTGTATTGAAACAATCGGAGTACAAAGACTATAGTGTCATTCTTACGGTTCTAACAAAAGAATATGGAAAGTTATCGATTGTCGCAAATGGTGTTAGAAAACCAACGAGTAAAAATGCAGGAAGAGTACTTCCTTATACAAAATCAGAATTTTTGATTGATTATAAACAAGGTAAAACGATATTCACGTTGAAAAATGTATCTTTGATACAAACATATAAAAATATTCATTTTGATTTAAATTTATCAACATGTGCATCTATGATGAGTGAAATCACAGATGCTTTTGTCATGCAAGGAAATGAAAGTGAATATTATCAAGATGTATATGAAGCTTTTGATCAGAGTTTTACGTTATTAGAAAACAAAAAAGATCCGATAACGATCTTATGTTTATTTTGTAGTACTGTGATGAAATGTTTTGGGATTGGTGTAGATGTAGATGAATGTGTACATTGTGGTTCGAAACTCATTCAGGCAATCTCTATTAAAGATGGTGGTTTTTTATGCAAAGAGTGTGCACAAAAAGAAAACGTTCCATTTCAAGATGCCGTTTCTTTAAAACGATTTCGTTTGATTTGTAAAGCAAGTTTCAAGAATTTTGAAATTGTTGAACAAGCAGGTGGTGCAACATTTGATGATGTGAATACACTCATGCAGATCATGTATACACATACAGGTATTTCGATTCGTTCCTTTGAATTGTTTTCTAGAATTTTCAAGAAATAATATGTTAAGATGACCTTCACAAAGTGGAGGTCTTTTTTATTAATTAGGCAAGAATACCACAACTGAAAAGATTTGTTTGCTGTGTTAGCACTTTTTAAATAAAGAATCGTTCAGTTGGGGATGAATTGCCACCTAGTCTTTTTGGTGCACATGTTTTTTTACTGCTAGCTTTGTTCTGTCACTTACATTCCTCAAAATGTAAGATATTGACCAAAAGTATGACTTCCTGTAATACAACGCAAGTTGTACAGAGAATTGTTTTCTTACAAGCCTAGAGGATGCTGATTTAAATGCATTGCCAAAATTTGCTAAATTCGTGTTCGGTTGTGCATCAAATAATATATGCATGTGGTCAGTTGTACATTTCATTGCTTGTATAATCATTCACTGCTGTTTGAAGCATTGTTTGTGTTTCTTTCTAATAGAATTGCAATTTTTTTGAGAAATATCTTTACTGTACCTTTTTAGGTACAGTAACTTGTATACCC
>CAVJMM010000048.1:0-16021 GCA_963650865.1 Eubacterium sp. AM49-13BH
TCGATGAGTATACCACTATTTTCTTCCTCTCGTCAACATCTTTTTTTGTTTTTTTTTTACTTTTTATTTGTTATTCTTATTTTTGTTGATATTTTAGCGGAAATTTATAGGTGATAAATTTCCACTAAATTATATCATTTTGTAAAATATCGTGCAGCTTCTACCGCTTTTGTCCACCTTTGATACAAATAATCAGCATCTTTTTTATTCATTTCATGATGAAATACTGTTTCTTCTGTATTTTGTTTCATGAAATCATCTAAATTCCAATACCCAATTGCAAGACCTGCTAAACGAGCAGCGCCTAATGCAGTCGTTTCTAAAAATGAAGGTCTAATAATATCACATTGCATTATATCTGCTTGTCTTTGCATAAGATAATTGTTTGCACTAGCTCCACCATCTACACGCAAGTCCTTTATTTTTAAACCATTAGTTTTGCTCATTGCATCTAATACATCTTTTGTTTGGAAAGCCAAAGAATCTAAAGTTGCTTTGGTAATATCTTCTTTTGAAGTACCTCTTGTAATTCCAAAGATTGCTCCTCTACAAGCATCATCCCAATATGGAGCTCCTAAACCAACAAAAGCCGGTACAACCATAACGCCACTATTTTCGTTTGCATTCTTTACGAATTCTTCTGATTGTTTTGATGACTCAAAGAAATTCATCTGATCTCTAAGCCATTGTATTGCAGAACCAGATACAAAAATTGATCCTTCTAAAGCATATGTTATCTTTCCATCAATTCCCCATGCAATAGTAGTTAACAGTCCATCTTCTGATTTCTTAGGGGCATTCCCAGTATTCATCAAAAGAAATCCACCTGTTCCATACGTGTTTTTAACATCACCTTTATAAAAACATGATTGTCCAAATAAAGCAGCTTGTTGATCGCCTACAACAGATGCAATAGGAACTTCTTGTTGGAAGAAATGATAAGGTGCTGTATTTGCATATACATATGAAGAATCTTTCACTTCAGGTAACATTTTCATTGGTACATTCAATATTGAACATAATTCTTCATCCCATTTACATTCATAAATGTTATACAACAATGTTCTAGATGCATTTGTGTAATCTGTTATATGTGTTTTTCCACCCGATAAACACCAAACAAGCCAGCTATCCATTGTACCCGCAAGCAATTTACCTTCTTCTGCCATTTCTTGTGAACCAGGTGTATGATCTAAAATCCATCTATATTTTGTCCCAGAGAAATATGGGTCAATACGCAATCCTGTTTTTTCTCTAAAAGTATCATTATAGCCTTCTGCTATTAATTGACTACAAATCTCATCTGTTTGCCTACTTTGCCAAACAATCGCCTTATGAATTGGTAGCCCTGTTTCTTTATTCCAAATCACAGCGGTTTCTCTTTGATTGGTAATGCCAATTCCAGCAACTTCACTTGGTTCAATTCCACTCTTTAGAATAACTTCACTCATGCAAGCTAATACTGCTAACCAAATTTCATTGGCATCATGTTCTACCCATCCAGGTTTTGGAAAGTATTGGGTAAATTCTTTTTGCGCAATCGATGTGATTTTTGCTTCGTGATCAAATAGAATAGCTCTCACAGAAGTTGTTCCTTCATCAATTGCCATGATATATTTTTTATTCATAGATTATCTCCAAAATAAGAAAGGGATCTCTACTAAGACCCCATTTCTTTCTATAATAATTAACCCCTATTATTATTTATTTTGTTTTCTTAGTAGCTTTTTTTGTAGTTTTCTTTGTTGCTACTGTTTTAGCTGCTTTTTCAGAAGCATCTAATTTAATTTGTGCTTGAGCAGCTGCCAAACGTGCAATTGGTACACGATATGGTGAACAAGATACATAATCTAATCCGACAGCATTGAAGAATTCAATAGAAGCAGGATCACCACCATGTTCTCCACAAACACCTAAATGAATATCTTTTCTTGTTGCTCTACCAGCTTCACTTGCCATCTTAACAAGTTGTCCAACACCCTTTGTATCAACATGTGCAAATGGATCAGATTCATAAATATGTTTATCATAATAATCAGGTAAGAATTTACCAGCATCATCTCTTGAGAAACCAAATGTCATCTGTGTTAAGTCATTTGTACCAAATGAGAAGAATTCTGCTGTCTTTGCAATCTCACCTGCAAGTAAAGCAGCACGAGGAATTTCAATCATAGTACCAACTTTATATTCCATCTTACTATTTGCTTCTGAAAGAATCTTATCAGCTTCTGTTTTCACAACATTTGCAACATATTCTAATTCTTTTGGCTCTCCAACTAATGGAATCATGATTTCAGGTACAAAATGCCATCTTGGATGTGCTTTATTCACTTTCAATGCAGCATTGATAATTGCACGTGCTTGCATTGCACCAATTTCAGGATATGTAACATCTAATCTACAACCTCTATGACCCATCATTGGGTTGAATTCTTTTAATGCTTCTGCAGCATTTTCAATATCCTTAACAGTAATGCCTAATGCCTTTGCGACATCCTTTGATTCTTTTTCACCATGAGGTAAGAATTCATGTAGAGGTGGATCTAGCAAACGAACAGTAACATTTCTTCCACCCATTGCTTCAAAGATACCTTCAAAGTCTTCTGTTTGATATGGTTCCATTGTAGCTAAAGCCTTAGCCCGTTGTTCTGGAGTTTGAGATACGCAAAGCATTCTAATTGCCTTAATACGATCTGCAGAATTGAAGAACATGTGTTCTGTACGAACAAGTCCAACACCTTCTGCACCAAATTCAACAGCTTTTGCAGCATCTTCTGGTGTATCCGCATTTGTTCTAATTTGAAGTCTTCTTCTTTCATCAGCCCATTTCATGAACTTTGCAAAGTTACCAGAAATCTTTGCTGGAACAGTCTTAACTTCTCCTTTATAAACCATACCTGTATTTCCATCAACAGAAATAACATCTTTTTCAGTATATGTGACACCATTGACTGTAAAGCATTTATTTACTTCATCAACTTTTAGATCACCACATCCAGATACACAGCATGCACCCATTCCACGTGCAACAACTGCTGCGTGAGATGTCATGCCACCACGTGCCGTAACAATTGCTTGTGCAGCAGCCATACCTTTAATATCTTCTGGAGATGTTTCTAAACGAACAAGCACAACTTTCTTTCCTTCTTCTGCAGCTTTTTCAGCATCTTCAGCAGTAAATACAACTGTACCAGCTCCCGCACCTGGAGCGGCAGCTAATCCTCTTGCGATTACATCGCCACTCTTAGCTTTCAAATCACCACTATCAAATGTTGGATGTAACAAATCATCTAATTGCTTTGGCTCAACCATCAACAATGCTTGATCAACTGTAACCAAACCTTCTTTCACCATGTCTACAGCGACTTTCAATGCTGCATTGGCAGTTCTTTTACCATTACGTGTCTGTAACATGAATAATTTACCATGTTCAATTGTAAATTCCATGTCTTGCATATCATGATAATGTTGTTCAAGAATATTTGCTACACGAGCAAATTCTTTGTATGCTTCTGGCATTGTCTTCTTTAAATCAGCGATTGGTGAAGGTGTACGAATACCTGCAACAACATCTTCGCCTTGTGCATTCATTAAGAATTCACCAAATAATTTATTTTCCCCTGTTGCAGGGTTACGTGTAAATGCTACACCTGTACCACAGTCATTTCCCATGTTACCAAATACCATTTCCATAACGTTAACTGCAGTACCCCAAGAATCAGGAATATCATTTACTTTTCTATAATAGATTGCTCTTTCGTTATTCCAAGAGCGGAAAACAGCCATAATTGATCTTTCCAATTGTACAATTGGATCTTGTGGGAAATCTTCCTTCAGATTCTTTTTATAGAAAGCCTTGAACTTCTTAGTAAGTTCTTCCATATCATCAGCATCAAGATCAATATCTAACTTAACGCCCTTCTTTTCTTTCATTTCATCAATGATTTCTTCAAATTTACTCTTGTTAAGTCCCATTACAACATCAGAGAACATTTGAATAAATCTTCTATAAGAATCATAAGCAAAACGCTTATTTCCACTTTGTTGTTCAATGACTTGAACAACTTCATCATTGATGCCAAGGTTCAAGATCGTATCCATCATACCTGGCATAGAAGCTCTCGCACCAGATCTTACAGAAACAAGTAATGGGTTTTTCTTATCAGCAAATTTTTTCTTTGTTTCTTTTTGTAGCCATGTTACTGCTTTATCGATCTGAGCTTGTACATCCTCAGAAATTTTTTCACCATCTGTGTAATATTTGATACACGCTTCTGTGGTAATTGTGAATCCTTCAGGAACTGGAAGATCTAAAGATCTCATTTCAGCAAGGTTTGCACCTTTACCTCCCAAAAGTTCACGCATGTTTGCATTACCTTCCGCAAACTTATAAACATACTTCTTTGTAGCCATTATAGCCTCCTTTGTTTTTGTCTTTATTCATTATATTGCAAGCGCTACCAAAAAACTAGAGAATCATGTGAAAAAACACATAATTTTATAAAAAGTTTATAAAAAAGGCTGAAATTTTCATTTCAACCTTCATCAATCCAAACACATAACATTATCCTTGCATATGTTTTTCTACGAATTCAAATAAATTATCAAAATACTGTTTATCCGTATATGTATTGTTATAACCTTTGCCTTCTACAACATAAAGCTCTTTTTCACTTCCACAAGCATAATAATTATCAAAAACCATACTTGTAGGAACCATAGAATCTTCACTGCCATGAATAAACAACATTGGAACTTCACATTCTCTTAATTGTCTTTTCAAAGAAACATCATTCATAGAAAAATGCAAAAATTGTTGTACCAATACATTAACAGCTGGTAAAAATGGTTTTGCATCCACATGTGCAATATTCTTTGTCACACAATTCATGATTTCTTTTAAATTTGAATAAGATCCATCTTCAATTGCACATTTCACTTGACTTGGCAAATAATCTCCAACCGCATTGATGACTGTAGCACCACCTGTATTTAATCCAAATAATGCAATTTTACAATCTTTATTTTTCGAAATGATACGATTGATCCACATCATTAAATCATAATGTTCATTCCATCCAAGTCCTGTATACTTACCTTCTGAAGCACCGCAACCTCTTTGATCAATTGCGAGTATATTATATCCTCTCGCATCTGCTTCATACATATAAGGAATCATGTTTTTACTATAAGATGATGTTCCATGCACTAAAATCATCCATAAGTTGCTTTCATCGTGATTGATAATGGATAAAGCATGTAATTTCAACCCATCATAAGAATCTAAAAACAAATCCGACTTTGTACTATGTTGATACCAAGCTTCTACTTCAGCATCTGTATGTACTAGATTTTTTGTTTTATGAATCATTGAATTCTTTAAATCAAATGCATGGCGAAAGATCAAATAGGAAAAACCTCCATATGCTGTGGCAGCTGTTGCAGATACTCCACCAATCACTTTTAATAATGTATGTTTATTTTTCTTTTCTGCCATAAAAGCCTCCTCAAATAAAAATAATCTCTACTAGTATTCTCTAGTAGAGATTATAACATTCCTATTCGTGATTGAGTACTGCTAGGCGATCAACAATTGCTTGATATTGTTTTTCATATCCTGCAAGTTTATCTTTTTCTGCTTGTACTTTTGCCTCAGGAGCTTTTGCGATGAATGATTCATTGCTTAACATCTTATGAGAACGATCTAACTCTTTTTCTAATCTTTCTTTTTCTAAAGATAATTTTTTCTTTTCTTCTTCTGGATCAGAAAGCTCATTACTAGGAATATATAAGGTTCCTTCATAAATCGTTTCAACAGTCAAATCACCTTCCAATGTATCACACCATTCAGCTTTACACATTTTCTGCATGATTGCAGATAAACCAGTATCTACTGTTAATGTATTACCATCTAAATCTTTTAGAAGTACATGAATTGGTGCAGATGGTTTCAAATCATTTGTGTTTTTGACTTCACGAATCTTTGAAATTGCAGAAATCAAACGATCCATATCTTTCAAATTTGTAGCATCAATTCCATCAATCTTATTTGGCCATGTTTCTAAACAAATAGAATCTTTTTCATGTGGTAATGTTTGATAAATTTCATCACAAACAAATGGCATAAATGGAGATAATAAACGAACAATTGCGTTTAATACAACATATAAAGTTGATTGTGCACCCTTCTTTGCCTTTTCATCATCACCATTGAGTGCTGACTTACTCATTTCCACATACCAACTACAGAAATCATTCCAAACAAATGAATATAATTCATTTCCAACTAAAGCAAATTCATATTTTTCCATGTTGTTTGTAACACTATCAATTGTTGCATTCAATTTATTTAAGATCCAAGTTTCACTTGGTGTTAAATATGTCAAATCAACATCATCTTCCTTCATTCCTTCAGGTAGATTCATCAATACAAATCGAGAAGCATTCCAAATCTTATTAATGAAATTCCAAGCAGCTTCCACCTTTTCAGGAATATAACGCATATCTTGACCAGGTGTAGAATTTGTTGTTAAGAAGAAACGCAAAGCATCAACACCATACTCATCAATAACTTTCATTGGATCAATACCATTGCCTAAAGATTTACTCATCTTTCTACCTTGAGCATCACGAATCAATCCATGAATCAAAACATCTTTAAAAGGTCTATTGTGTGTGAAATGTCTTGCATCAAATGCCATACGAGCTACCCAGAAGAAAATGATATCGTAACCTGTAACCATTGTACTTGTTGGATAATATCTTTGATAATCTTCTGTTTCATTAGGCCAACCTAATGTAGAGAAAGGCCATAAAGCACTAGAGAACCACGTATCTAATACGTCCTCATCTTGTTTCCAATCCTCTCCAACAGGAGCTTCTTTTCCTACATACGTTTCACCAGTTTTTCCGTTATACCATGCAGGAATTCTATGACCCCACCATAGTTGTCTAGAAATACACCAATCTTCAATATTTTCTAGCCATTGTGTAAAAGTCTTTTCGAATCTTTCAGGATAGAATGTAATTTTTTGATCAGGATCTTTTTGATGATTCAATACATCCTCAGCTAATGGTTTCATTTTCACAAACCATTGTTGTGATAGATATGGTTCTACAACACAATGCGTTCTTTCTGAATGGGCAACATTATGTGTAATATCTTCAATATGATCCATGATTTTTTCTTCTTCGAACTTTTTAACAAGTGCTTCTCTCGCTTCATAACGATCCATTCCATTATATTCACCACAGATCTCATTCATTGTTCCATCTGGATTCATACAAATAGGCTTTTCTAAATGATGTCTTTCCGCAATTGCATAGTCGTTAGGATCATGCGCAGGTGTACATTTCATGATACCTGTACCAAAACCAATTTCAATATAATCATCACCAATGATTGGTAATTCTTTTCCATTTGCTGGATTAATACAATGTTTTCCAATTAAATGATTTGTCTTTTCATCTTTTGGATTTACAACAACACATACATCACCAAACATTGTTTCAGGTCTTGTTGTGGCAACGATAAAATGTTCATGATCTTCTACTGTTTCATAATTCATGTAATACATCTTACCTGGATCATCTTGATAATATACTTCAATATTACTTAAAGCTGTACGTGCTTCTGGATCCCAGTTAATGATTCTCCAACCTCTATAAATCAAACCTTCATTATAAAGTGTAACGAATACATGTTGAACAGCTTCATTAAAACCTTCATCCATTGTGAAACGTTCTCTAGAATAATCTAATGAATTTCCAAGTTTTGCCCATTGCTTGCGAATCGTTGCAGCATATTCTTCTTTCCATTCCCAAGCTCTTTCTAGAAATTTTTCTCTACCAATGTCATATCTAGAAATACCTTCGTCTTTTAAACGTGCATCAACTTTTGCTTGTGTTGCAATCCCAGCATGATCCATGCCAGGTAAATACAACATATCAAATCCTTGCATACGTTTATAACGTGCAATGATATCTTGTAATGTGTTATCCCAAGCATGACCAATATGTAAAATACCTGTTACATTTGGTGGTGGAATAACAATTGTAAATGGATCTTTTGATTTGTCACCAGCAGTAAAATAACCGGATTTTACCCACTTATCATATCTACCTTCTTCAACAGCTTTGTGGTCATATTTTTGTTGTAAATTCTTTTCCATAGAACCTCCTTCATATAAAAAAACATCCTATTTACATAGGACGTTAATTAACGTGGTACCACCTTTGTTTACTTCTCAAATGCGTAACGTGCATATCCGTTCTAAACTACTTATATTTCATCTAGAAAGCTCCAGAACTACTTCTTTGAATATATGTTTCTGTTTCCACCAACCACAGAACTCTCTATACAAATGGATTCAAATACTACTTTCCTTCTTTGCGATATTGATTTTAATAGAATAACGAATTCTTTTCAAGAGAAAAGTTGAATGATCCAAATACAAATCAGATTAGATGACATTAATTTTTTGGTTATCAATAAATCTAAAAAATACCAAAAAACATAAAACGCTAACTGAAAATATGGATGAATACTCATTGCAAAAGAAGCAAAATTCATGCAGAAATATCCAATGACATAAATCAAAATAAACAGAAATATACTCACAAAGAAATACGTGATTTTTTGTTGTCGATTTTGTTTTCTTTCTTTTGGACTCATGCAATATACCTACTTAAGATCTTCAATAATTTTGTCATATCAATTGGTTTAGCGACATAGTCATTCATTCCTACTTCAAATGCTTTTTCTTTATCTTGAATAAAAGCATTGGCAGTCATAGCAATAATCGGAATACCTGCTTTGATCTTATCATCAAATTGACGAATTTGTCTTGTTGCTTCATAACCATCCATTGTTGGCATTTGAATATCCATCAATACAAGTTCATAGTAATTCGCATCTACTTCTTTTAAACGCTCAACGCAACTTGCTCCATCATCAACTCTTTCAATCACAAAACCATACTCTTTTAATAGTTCTATCGCAATTTCCGCATTGATTTCATTATCTTCTGCTAACAATAATCTCTTTCCTACAAACTCTTCATAATTATTGTCACTTTCAACTTTATTAGCATCTAATTCTTCTTTACTTGATAAGGCACATGGAATCTTAACAGTAAATTTAGAACCTTTTCCTAGTTCACTTTCTACTGTAATTTCCCCATTCATTAAATCAACCAATCGTTTTACAATTCCCATTCCTAATCCAGTTCCTTCAATTCCAGAAACAGTAGAAGATTTTTCTCTAGAAAAAGACTCAAAAATATGTTTTTGATAACCTTTAGACATTCCTATACCATTATCCTGTACAACAATCATCATTTCACATGTATTTTCATCCATCATAAGCTGTGTAATGGATACTTGGATTTCTCCACCATATTGTGTATATTTGATTGCATTACTAACGATATTCAAAATAATTTCAGATACATGAACACCATCTAAATAAACATACGGATAAATGATATTTTTAGAAACGACCAAGTTTTGATTTTTTTGTTGTGTAGGTGCTTCAAACATTGCGATACAAGAATCAAATCCATCATTGATATTTGTGATCTTATTTGAAATTACAATTTCATTATTTTCAATACGTGATAATTCTAAGACACTATCAATGATGGATAACATCTTTTCACCACATACTTTAATATTCTCAACATAATGCTTTAATTTATCTTTTTCATCTAAATGTCTTTCACTCAAATCAGCATATCCAATAATCGCATTCATTGGTGTACGAATATCATGAGAAATATTAAACAAGAATGTAGATTTTGCCTTATTTGCAGAATCTGCTTCTTTCATACTCTTTTCTAATAAACGATGTTGTTCTTTTTGTTTCTTTCTTTGTGTATTGATCATATTGTAGTAGAAAACAATTAAAATAATAGCCACAAAGATTGTAATCGTAGAAATGATTCTTGAATTTGCTTTGCTCGTTTGAAAATAGGTATACATATATTCCATATCTATTTCCACGCATAGTACACCTATCACTTCATCTTGTTGATTACGCACTGGATAACAAGCGGTAAAGATGTGTCCCCAATCAGTATCCACAATATCTTGTGAAATGACACTTTCCCCATTCATTGCTTTATCAATGTATGGAATCATTTCTTCTTCAATTTTATCTCCAGGATTTCTAAAATCAGATGCATCAGCATTTAAACCATCGATGATATAAATCAAATCCCCTTCTGCATTTCTTTTTGCCGTATAAAGATATCTAACAGAAGTCATACTACGCAATTCATTCATACGATTTTGCATTGTAATATAACGTTCACTGGATTTATCAGATTCAGAATTAATAGAAATGAAATCATCACTAATAAAATCATTACATAATGTCTTATAAATAACATTCGCACTTTCTATATTACGATTCACAATTCCTTCCAAAGCATTCGATTGAAAATTCAACTGTAAAACACTTGTATAAACAAATATCAAAAGAGTAACTGTTAACAACAATAAAAACAGTCTTACAGCATCTTGATATTTATTTTGCTTTTTATTTTTGTTCAACTCTGAATCTTTCATATACTACTGCTACCAAATTATTAAAAAAGAAAAATGCAATGATGAAATAATAAATATAATCAATTAAAATTACTTAGAATTCTTTTTCATTCTTGTATATTTTCTACCAAGATTATTTTCTAAAAACTTCTTTAAAAGTTCTTCATCTTCAACACTAAAATCTAATTCCTTACTTCTGTAATCATCAGGTTTCTTTTCATTTTGAGATTCCACCGTAAAGTAAACCGCAACTACATTTTTTCTTTTTTCATAGTCATATGCGCGTACTTCACTCCAAGGATATAGTTTTCCACCTGAAACTAAACCTTCTTCTCCAACACCATCTCGAACGACCATGTAAATAGAAACCGCAATGATCGTACCTGTTAAACGGAAAATATCAAAAAATGACATATTAGCACCTTGTGTAATCATGCTAAGAACAGATAAAACGCCAATTGCTAGAAACAAAATACGCATTGTTGACCATTGTTGATCCGAAATAATAACTTTACCACTAAGCTTTCTCCAACGAATAAATAGTGGTATCGCTAAGCCAATAAAAGCAACGCCAATTAAAATATTGATAATATCAGTTGTAGATAAATTCATAATAATCCCCTTTAAATCTGAAATCATTATAACATAATCCAAAGACAAAATATTCATGATTCAATCCAAAATATTCTTAGAGAACAATTTTGTTCACAAGAATAAAATAAATCATAGATTTGGAGGAAATACTATGAAAAGTATTCAGATGATACAAGCATTGGTTCAATATGGTCTTGATACAGGTTTAATAGAAGACAGTGATATTTATTATGTATCAAATTTATTATTCGATGTTTTAAAAATAGAACCACCAATAGATTATGATCCACACATTAGAAATATAGAAACATTAGAAACAATCTTAAAAATCTTATTAGATGAAGCAGTTGAAAGAAATGTCATTGAAAACGGGATTGCTTCAAGAGATTTATTTGATACAAGAATTATGAACTGTTTAACACCTAGACCAAGTATCGTTCAAAAAAAGTTTTCAGATCTTTATCAAAAATCTCCTTCTTTGGCAACAGATTATTTCTACAAATTATCATGCGATAGTGACTATATCCGAAGATATCGTATTGAAAAAGATAAGAAATGGGTTACTAAGACAAAGTATGGTGATTTAGATATAACAATCAATTTATCCAAGCCAGAAAAAGATCCTAAAGCTATTGCCGCAAGTGCTAATCAAAAAGAACTAAAATATCCAATGGATCTATTATGTCATACAAATGAAGGATACGCAGGAAGATTAGATCATCCATCACGTTTCACCCTTCGCCAAATCCCAATCGTATTAGATCATGAATTATGGTATATGCAATATAGTCCATACGTTTATTACAATGAACATTGTATTGTTTTAACAGACAAAAATAGACCAATGTGTATTGAAAAAGAAACCTTCCAAAGACTATTAGAATTTTTAGATATTTTCCCACACTATACAATCGGATCCAATGCAGATCTTTCAATCGTTGGTGGCTCAATCTTATCCCACGAACATTTCCAAGGTGGTAACTACACTTTCGCCATGGCTAAAGCAAGCATCAAAAAAAACATTACATTCTTAGATTTTCCTGACATCAAAGCTGGAATCGTTGATTGGCCAATGTCAGTCATTCGCTTAGATGGAAAAGATAAAATACAACTTGTTGATCTTGCCGATAAAATATTAGAAACATGGATCAATTATGATGATCCAACTTGTGATATCTTTTCACACACAAATGATGTACGTCACAATACGATAACACCTATCGTAAGAAAGAAAGATGGTCAATATGAATTAGACCTCGTTTTAAGAAATAATCGAACAACTGATGAATACCCTTTAGGTATCTTCCATCCACATAATGAATTACATCATATCAAAAAAGAAAACATTGGATTAATTGAAGTAATGGGCCTTGCAGTATTACCTGCAAGGCTCCAAAAAGAGATGGAAGAATTAAAACACGCTTTATTAACAAACAAAGATGTTTCTTCAATTCCTTCCATTACACATCATGCTGATTGGGCAAATATGTTGCTTCAAAAATATCCATCAATCAATAAAAATAACATTGATCAAATCATTGAAGATGAAATCGGATATGTTTTTGCGAAAGTATTAGAAGATGCAGGCGTTTATAAAAATACAAAAGAAGGAAACCAAGGTTTTGATCAATTCATTCACAGTATTTAAAAGAATCGGCTAACGATTCTTTTTTTGATAAACATTATTGATTTTTACTTTCCATGATTACTTTTTGAATCGTTTGAATTGTATATTCCATATTCAATGGTTTTGCGATATGTTGATTCATACCTGCTTGTTTTGTTTTTAAACGATCTTCCGAAAAAGCATTCGCAGTCATCGCTATGATTGGAATTGTTTGTGCATCTTCTCTAGATAAGGAACGTATTATTCTTGTAGCTTCCATACCATCCATGATAGGCATCATCACATCCATTAAAATCGCATCAAATGTATGGATCTTTGAATTTTCAAAAATAGATAACGCTTCTTTTCCATTCCAAGCCTTTGTAATACTTGCTCCGGCATTTTCTAAAACAAATTCAGAAATTTCCATATTCAATTCATTATCTTCAACCAATAGAATATGTGTACCTTTTAAACAATCAGTCTTTTCTTCTATCACTTGTTCAAAAGTATCTTCTTTTACAGTTGTATCAATTTCAAAAGGAATTGTCGCAATAAATGTTGTACCTTTATTTTCTTTACTTTCAAATGTTAAAGTACCATTCATTTTTTCAATCAATTTTTTCGCTATTGGCATTCCTAATCCAGTACCACCATACTTTGATTGATGAGCTTGATTTTCTTGTGTAAATGGTTCAAAGATTTTTTCTTGATACTCTTCACTCATCCCTATTCCAGTATCCGTACAGATAAATTGAATTACCGCAACCCTATCATCACTACTTTCTAATTCTCTACAACATAAACTAATTTTTCCATTTTCTTTGTTGTATTTTACAGCGTTGCTCATGATATTCATCATTGAACGCTTCACATGAATTGGACTACCAATCAAATTCCAATGTCGAATCGAAACATCATCCATTGTAACTTCAATTCCTCTTTCCGAAGCTAATTTACTAATGACAGTGATCACATCTTCACTTACTTGCTTTAAATTAAAAGATCTTTGTTCTAAAACAAATTCACCAGATTCTAATTTTCCCATATCTAAAACTTCATTCACAAGTTCTAATAACAAATGAGAAGCTTCTTTGATCTTTTTACGACATTCTGCCTGCTTTTCTAAATCATTACTATAATAATCTCCAACTTCTACCATTCCACAAATGCCATTGATTGGTGTACGAATATCATGAGACATTCTTTGTAAGAATTGTGTCTTTGTCTCATTAGCAACTTCTGCTTTTTTTGCTGCTTGAATCAATTGCTCTTTGTATTGATTTTCTTTTTCCAATTCTAATTTTTGATGTTTTAAATTTGATTGTTTTAAAAGAATCCAAATAATGCTCAAAACAAATAGATAACAAAATTCGACCAATAAAACTTTGATTGGTAAATTTGAAAAAACGTTCATATCAGAAATGTATGCATAAATATAATAATCTCTTTGTTTGACCATCATACCATAGCTTTTCGTATCTTCTATATGAATGAAATGTTCATTATCTGCCTTGTTTTTGATTGTTTGTACCGTTATATTATCTTGCGTATTTTTGCCAAGCAAATTCTCATCATTACAAGCTACCACGCTGCCATCTTCTACAACCATAATTGTTCCATCATTTGATGGGATATAACCAGATAAAAGAGATTGCAGCGTTAACACATAATTTCTAGCATATTCACTCGATGTATAAAAATACGAAATAATAACACCTGGTTTGTCTAATCTTGCACAAGTAGCCAAATCAATATAAGAGCTATCGCTGAATTGAATTCTTTGTGCGTATGTTCTTTCACTATAATTCGAAAAATCAATGATTGCTGCTTTATCAATATTTTCTGAAATGACTTCTTTTAACTTTTCATCCTTATGAAAACTACAAATTTCTTCATTATTTTCATCTAATATAACAATCCCGTGTACCCAAAATGAATTTGTATACTTTTTTAATACTTCTTCATTTAATTCTATATCTGATACAGAATCTTCTTGCAAATGATAACTAATTTGTTTTGCGTTTTCGATTGCTCGTAAAATCCCTACTGATTCTGAACTGTAGTTATAATGTTTATAAGTTGAACATTGCACTTTCGCATATTTTACGATGGAAGATAATTTCTTTTCACATTCATTTTTATCTAATCCATAAAAAAGAAAAATCGAAAAGATTAATACAAGAAATCCACTAATAATACTAAAATACAAAAATTTTTTATTTGATCGATGTTTAATAGTCAAGTTGATCCACCTCCAAATAGGAACTTGCATCATCTAAATATTTACCAATGATTTTTTCAGAAGTTCCATCTTTGCGCATTTCTTCTAATACTTCATCTAATTTTTTAGATATATTTCTTTCATCATATTTTGAAAATGCAACACCTATTCCAACGATAGCTAAAGGTTCATCTAAGAAACGATATGTTGTATTATAATCCTTCATATACTGTAAAATAGATGTTTTATGTGCACCAACTGCATCTACATATCCTTTTTCTAAAAATGTATACAACAATTCTCTGTTTTCTAAACTGATTATGTTTTCTAGTTTTGGCATATTCTCATATTTCAATAAAATTGTTTCTGGTTTTGTTGTAGATTGAACAGCAACTGTTTTGCCTTCTAGATCTTGTAACGAATAAATATCACTATCAACTCTTACTGCAATAACTTGTTGAGACACCATATATGGACCTGCCCATTGATAATCCTCTAAACGGCCTTCCATACTAAAACTTGACCAAATACAATCAATATCACCATTTTCAACAAGGTCTTTCTTCAATTCCCAATCAATTTGTTTGAAATTCACATCATAGCCTAATCTTTGAAATGATTCTGTAGCCAACTCTACATCAATTCCAGTAAAAACACCATTTTCATCTAAATAACTATAGGGAGGATAAACATCAACCCCTACAGTCATAACTTGTTTTGTTTCACTTGTAATAGAACTTGTATGTTTACTACATCCACTAACGCATCCTATCGCAAAACAAAGAACAAGTAATTTATAAAAACATCTTTTCATATCTTTCATATTCCACCTATAAATCAGTATATTAGGCCACAGTAAATATAACCATTTCATAACCACTAATAATTAATTTATCATATCTTTTATTTGACCACAAGAACTAGATTGCCTCTGATATACCGTCAACTTCTCGTGAATTTTATACATCTATTGAAAAAGGATTAGATTTTGTTCATCTGATCCTCTATTTTTTTACAGTATTCTTGGTATTGTTTTTCTTGGATTCCTA
>CAVJMM010000049.1:0-15885 GCA_963650865.1 Eubacterium sp. AM49-13BH
TACATTGACACAACTAGCAACTTTAGTGAATCAATTGAATACAGAAAAACAAGAATTAGAAAACGCAAAAACAGAAATGGAAGTAGCAAAACAAGAACTTGTTGTTCAACAAGATGATCTTGAAGCAAAACAACAAAGTGTACAATTGATTATTGATCAACAAGAACAAAAAGCAGCTGAATTAGAAGCTCAAGGTGATACGATTTCATCTAATATCGACGCAATTAAAAATATGATTTCTAACATTGATTTAGATGGTGTCGTTGCGGCAGAAGGTTGGACAAATCCAGTTCCTGGTGCGTATCGTAGTGCTGGTACATGGAATTATTCAGGTGGAGGAAAACACTTAGGATATGACTTTGCGGCAACTGCGGGCACAGAAATACGAGCAGTCGCGAATGGTGTTGTTATCAATAGTGCAGATGGTTGTAATTATGGTGGCCTTGGTTCTACGTGTCACGGAAATGGTGGATCAAGTGGCGGAGGAAACCAAGTATATCTCGTTGTTGTTGTAGGAGATACATTATATGCAGTGAAGTATTTGCATATGCAGTATGGTTCTCCAATTGCGACAGGCACAAAAGTAACAGGAGGAGATTATATTGGTAGAGTTGGTTCTACTGGTAATTCTTCTGGACCACATTGCCATGTGGAAATATTTAAGATTGGATCAGCTTCTGATTTCTCTTCTTATGTGAAGAGTTGGAGCGGTGATCTAACGTTTGGATGTGGTTGGGCTGGAAGCTATGATGGATATGGCAGAAGGTGCGAAGCTGGATATGGTATTCCTTGTAGAATCAGACCAGAAACAGTTTTTGGATAGATGTGTTATGATAGGGGAGCTTTTAAAAAAAGCTCCTTTTGTGAAGGTGAATTATGGATGAAAATAAAGTAGAAGAAAAAGATGAAGAGTTAAAAACGATTACTCTGAAAAAATATGTTTGGCCTGATGAAGCTGCCTTAAAAGAAGAAAAAAAGAAGAATCAAAGATTAAAAAAGATTGCGGTTGTGATTGGCGTTTTCTGTATTTTGATTGGATGGTTTGGTGGTTCTATTCTACCTTATGGGTTTACGACTTCTTTGAGAAATCTAATTGAAAATGGAACAACGATGTCATCTTCGAATAAGATCCAAGAAGTTTTAGAAATCATGGAAAATGATTGGTATTTTGGGGATGATATTAATGATTTAGATGATCGATTGGTGGATCAAGCTTTGACAGGTATCACAACGAATTCTGAAGATAAACATACACAATATATGACAAAAGATGAAATGGAATCTTTTACACAATCTATCAATCGTAATTATGTTGGAATTGGTGTGCAATATATCAATACCGACGGAACTGCTATTGTAGAAAAAGTATATAAAAATACCCCTGCAGAAAAAGCTGGCGTACAACCTGGAGATATCATTCATACAGTGGATGGAGAAGATATGAGTGGTAAAACAAGTGCTGAAATCAAAGAAGCAGTACAAGGTGAATCTGGTACAACAGTTACCATTGGCTTTATTCGTGATGGAAAAAACATTGCGTTGAAAATTACACGTGAAGAAGTTTCTTCTACCGTTTATGGAGAAGTATTGGATAACAATATTGGATATTTACAATTGTATCAATTTGGTTCTTCTACACCAGATGAAGTGAAATCTTATTTGGATGATTTTAAAGATGTAGATGGATTAGTCATTGATCTAAGAGATAATGGTGGTGGATATTTGGATTCTGTAGAAGGTGTTTCTTCTTGTTTCTTGCCAAAAGGTACAAAAGTTATGACACAAGAATATTCCAATGGACAGACTCGAGAAACAGATACAAATTCCGATCAATACACAGATATTAAAAACATTGTCATTCTAACAAATGGAAATACTGCGAGTGCTGCAGAAGTTTTAACACTTGCCCTAAAACAACAAAGAGATGATGTAACGATCGTTGGCACAACAACCTATGGAAAAGGGACGGTGCAAGTTAGTAAGCTTTTTGATGATGGTTCTGCCATCAAATATACAACAAGTAAATGGTTGTCTCCTGATGGGACATGGGTCAATGGTGTTGGCATTACACCGGATGTAGAATTGAAATTACATGATGTTTTTTATCAAACGTTCTCCAATATGGAAGAAGAAGACTCTTACACAGTTGATACAGTTGGGGATGCAATCAAAGATGCACAATTGTGCTTGGATTATTTAGGATATAGCGTAGATCGTACCGATGGTTATTTTTCTAGTGAAACTGGAACTGCTTTAAAGAAATATAAGGAAGAACATAACTTAGAATCAAATGAAACTTTAGATAAGGATACATATGATAGTTTGCGTTCGGCAGTCATCTTAGATTGGAATACAACAAGAACACATGATACGCAACTACAGAAAGCACAGGAAATACTACATGGCTGATAAATTTGAGCTTGTTTCACCATTTCAACCAACAGGTGATCAACCACATGCGATAGAAGAACTATGTACTGCTTTACAAGCAGGAAAGAAAGAACTTGTTTTAGAAGGTGCTACTGGTACTGGTAAAACTTTTACAATGGCAAATATCATCGCAAAGATGAATCGACCAACACTTGTTTTTTCTCATAATAAAACATTAGCTGGACAATTGTATTCAGAATTCAAAGAATTATTTCCGCATAATCGTGTGGAATTCTTTGTTTCAAATTTTGATTATTATCAACCCGAAGCTTATGTTCCGAAAAATGATATGTATATTGAAAAGACAGCTGCAATCAATGAAGAATTAGATATGTTTCGTGAATCTACATTAAATTCTTTATTAGAAAGAAGAGATACGATCGTTGTTGCTTCTGTTGCGTGCATTTATGCGGCAAGTGATCCTGTTGAATATAAAAATATGTTTATGACGATTCGTGTTGGTGAAACCTATGAAAGAAATACGTTATTAAAGAAATTTGTGGAATTGCAGTATACAAGAAATGATTTAGAACAAAGTAGAGGTACGATTCGTGTAAGAGGAGATGTAATTGATTTAACACCTTCTTACACAGATCAATTCAATATTCGAATTGAAATGTTTGGAGATGAAATTGATCGTATTACAGAAGTTGATCCTTTAACAGGTAAGACAATAAACGCATATCAATTCTATAACATTTTTCCAGCTTCAGGTTATGCAAGAAGTAAAGAGGCAATGTTGAGAGCTTGTAACGACATTGAAGAAGAATTAGAAGATCGTTTAAAGTATTTCAAAGATAATAATAAGCTATTGGAAGCAGAACGTTTGGAACAAAGAACACGTTTTGATTTAGAAGCATTAAGAGAAAATGGATATTGTTCTGGTATTGAGAATTATTCCATGCATATTGATGGTAGAAAGCCAGGACAAAGACCTTGGAATCTATTTGATTATTTTCCAAAAGATTTCTTATTATTTGTAGATGAATCTCATGTTTCTTTACCACAGATTCGTGGTATGTATAATGGGGATCGTCAAAGAAAATCTGTATTAGTAGAATATGGTTTTCGTTTACCAAGTGCATTAGACAATCGTCCTATGACATTTGATGAATTTGAAGGAATGGTAAATCAAGTTGTTTATTGTTCGGCAACACCAGGAGAATATGAGTTAGAAAAAGTAGATCATAAAGTGACAGAACAAATCATTCGTCCGACTGGTTTACTAGATCCACTGATTACAGTGAAGCCTACAAAAGGACAAATTGATGATATTTCTGAAGCTTTACAAGAGAGAATCAAAAGAAAAGAACGTGTCTTAATAACAACATTAACTGTTCGTATGGCTGAAGATCTAACGCAGTATCTTCAAGAAAGAGGATTCCATATTGCGTATTTACATCATGAAACAAAGACACTCGAAAGAACACAAGTCATTCAAGATTTGCGTGTTGGAAAAGTGGATGCAATCGTTGGAATCAACTTGTTAAGAGAAGGTTTAGATATTCCTGAAGTTTCATTAGTATGTATTTTAGATGCAGATAAAGAAGGCTTTTTAAGAAGCCAAAGATCTTTGATTCAAACAATTGGTAGAGCAGCACGTAATGAACATGGTGAAGTATATATGTATGCCGATACAATAACAGATTCTATGCGTATCGCAATTGAAGAAACGGAAAGACGTAGAAAGATTCAAGAAACATATAACACAGAACATGGCATCACGCCACATACGGTTGTAAAGAAAGTTGATGAAGTGATTCGTGGCAAGGAAACAAAAGAAATGGCTGCGAAATATATGATGAAAAAGAATACGGCTAGTAAGAAAGACAAAGCTGCATTGTTAGAAAATATGCGTAATGAAATGAAAGATGCTGCTGCACATTTAGACTTTGAAAGAGCTGCAGAATTAAGAGATATGATTTATGAATTACAATCAGAAGACTAGTATCGAAAAATAGAGAGATTCAGTGTACAATTGTAACAAGATGTTAGAGGTGATTTGAATGATTGATTATGAGAAAATACAAGCAAAAGCCGCATTAGATATGCGACCAAGTGGAATTCGTAAATTTTTTGCGCTTGCCTCAGAAATACCAGATTGTATTTCGTTAGGGGTTGGTGAACCGGATTTTCAAACACCTTGGGCGATTCGTGAATCTGCAATTCATTCTCTAGAAATAGGAAGAACAAAATATACATCCAATGCGGGATTATTACCATTGCGTACAGAAATCACACATTTTTTAAAAAGAAGATATGAGCTATCTTATGATGCAGAGCAAGTATTAGTAACGGTTGGTGGTTCTGAAGCAATTGATCTCGCAATACGTACATTAATAGAACCAGGGGATGAAGTAATTATTCCGGAACCTTGTTATGTATCTTATGATCCAATTACAACGTTGACAGGTGGTAAAGTTGTACCAATTCAATGTACAGAAGAAAATGAGTTCCGAGTAAAACCAGAACAAATTAAAGAAAAGATTACAGATAAAACAAAACTTTTAGTATTATCTTATCCAAATAACCCAACAGGTGCTGTTTTAAGGCATGAAGACCTAGTTGGAATTGCGGATGTATTAAAAGATACAGATATTATAGTTCTATCTGATGAAATTTATGCGGAGCTTGTTTATGGGAAAGAAAAATATGAATCGATTGCTTCGGTTGAAGGAATGAAGGAAAGAACGATTGTTGTCAATGGATTCTCGAAATCCTTTTCTATGACAGGTTGGAGACTTGGTTATGCAGTTGGACCACAAGCATTGATTGATACAATGACGAAGATTCATCAATCTTGTATCATGTGTTCTCCAACTACATCACAATATGCTGGTATTACAGCTTTAACAGAATGTGATGAAGAAATTCAATTGATGAAAAATGAATATGATTTTAGAAGAAAGTATTGTGTTCGTAAATTGAATGAAATGGGATTACATACATTTGAACCAAGAGGTGCATTCTATGTATTCCCTAATATTTCTTCTTCTGGAATGAGTAGTGATGAATTTTGTATGAAATTATTAGAAGCAAAGAATGTCGCAATTGTACCTGGTACTGCTTTTGGACAAAGTGGAGAAGGATTTGCGAGAATATCATATGCATATTCATTAGAACATTTACAAACAGCTTTAGGAAGAATTGAAGAATTCTTATCAGAAATAAAGGAGTAAATCATGGATACAAAAAAATTATTGGAATTATTGATTGATAATCCACGTACAACAGTAACAAGTTTAGCGGATATCTTAAACGATACAGAAGAAAACGTAGAAGGCGAAATCAAAAAGTTAGAAAATGATAAAGTGATTTGTGGCTATCATACAGTCATCAACTGGGATAAAACAAATGAAGAACATGTAGACGCTATCATTGGTGTTCAAGCTTCCTCGGAAAGAGGATTTGGATATGATAAGGTGGCTGAAAAGATTGCCCGTTTTCCAGAAGTTTCTTCTCTCTATTTAATGAGTGGTGGCTATGAATTCTTTGTGAATATTAATGCGAAAACAATGCGTGAAGTTGCCGATTTCGTTGGACAAAAATTAGCACCAATTGAAGGCGTTACTGGTACAATGACAATGTTTGTATTGAAGAAATACAAAGTACACGGTGTAGCGCTTGATATGGAAAGCGAAGTTGAAGATGATCGTCAAATCATCTCCGCTTGATGTATGAAAAAGTATTTTGTATTTGACTGGGGTGGAACTTCTTTGAAGTATGCATGCATGAGTGGAAATGCAGAGATCTTAAAAAAAGGAAGTATTCCAACACCAAGTAAAACCATAACCAAACCACAATTCTATGATTTGATAGATTCTGTGATTCAACAAAATTCAGATGTAGATGGCATTGCGATATCTTCAACAGGTGTGATTGATAGTGAAAAAGGCTATGTAAAAACAATTGGCGCATTACCATTTTTAGATAATACCGCTTTGGTAGAAGAACTATCTAAAAAATACCAAATGAAAGTATCAATTGAAAATGATGGAAGATGTGCTGCTTTAGCGGAATTGTGGTTAGGAAACTTAGCGGGTGTAGATGATGGTGCAGTTGTGGTGATTGGAACAAATATTGGTGCAGCTATTATATTGAATCGTCAATTAAGAAGAGGAAAACAATTCTTAGCTGGTGAAATGTGTGCGATGTGTTGTGATGAACATCATCAAAGTAATCCTTATAGTTATATTGGTCAGCATGGCACTCCATATTTGTGTAAATTGATTCAAGAAAAGAAATCATTGAAGGAAACTATTGATGGAATTCAAGCATTCCATTTGATTCATGATGAAGATGTAGATGCAATCGATGCATTACATGAATATACTGATTTACTCGCAATACAATTATTTAATCTAAATATTTTATTAGACTTAGAGAAAATTGTTATTGGTGGTGGTGTTTCTGAACAAAAAGAATTAATGGATTCTTTAAAACAATCCATTGAGAATCTATCAAAGATACATCCAGATATTGTGAAAGGTATTCAATATCCTCTACCAAATATTGATGTATGTAAGTTTCATAATGAAGCAAATCTAATTGGCGCTTTATATCATTTCTTGTATGAATGATCTAAGAAATGTAATGATAGAATCAAACCTATTACATAGATCCATTCTGAGATTCCCATGATTGCGGAATACGTTAAAACAAAACCACAGGATAAGACACAACAACAAAGATAAAAGGTTGTTATCTTTTTGGAATACCAATAGAATGTATAAAGTATCACATTCAAATAAACAAACGTAGCTAACGCAAATAGTAAGTGTAGTTGTGAAAATAAATTTCCTGTATTGGAATAAGGAATCAAAGCTGTAAGACAAATAAGAAGGAACAGAATAAAACAATTTTGTTTCTTTTTTAAATGGTAGAGATGAAATAATAATAGAGCAGTGAAATAAACACATAATAGTATTGCATAGATTCTTGTTTGGGATTGATTTAATAAACCAGTAAAGTTAAACGCAATGGGATCATGGATCCACATAAAAGTAGAAAAAAGTAATAGAAAACAAATATCTAATACAGAAATGAATTTAAGCATGCATGTATTATAAAAAATGTGTGGAAAGAATACAATTTGTTGTTGCGTATCAGAAAATAATTTCATATGATATTTGACGTACAGATGTACAGAAATCTGACCGCCTAATTAATAGGCTAAGGCTACACGGACGGCCGGGTCAAATGCCGAAAACCAGTTGAAGAGACTGGAACCGTATTTAGTGGAATACGGAAGGGTATTCACCCTTATTGATTGAGTTAAAAGCTCAGTTTTATAAAGATATATCTTATATACCTTATGAAATGATCAATAAGTAGGCGTTTCTGTTACAGAAAGTGCAAACATAGATGGATTTTGAGACAGGTATATAGATATCTGTCTTTTTGTGGTAATAGGAGGGAAAAATGAAAAAATTACTTACACAAAGTCTATGTATTGCCTTGTTGGCAACAAGTGTCGGATGTTCTAATCATACAGAACAAACATCAGGTTTATTTTATGAAGAAGATGTCAAAAAGTATGTACAAGCTATTGATATGGATTATGCATATCAATTAACAGAAACATTGTCTACGGATACTTCTATGCATGATAATGCATTGGGCTTTCGAACAAGTGGATCTGATGCAGAAAATAAAGCTGCAGAATTTATTGCCGAGGAAATGAAAAAGATTGGCTTGAAGAATGTAGAGATGGAACCTATTACAGTAGATAAATGGCAATTTAATGGGGCATCCTTAACGTTAAAGAATTCTGATTTATCTTTAGAACCAGTTTCATATATGGTAAATGGTACAGATGAGAAAGGAATTACAGCTGAAATCGTAGATGTTGGAGAAGGATTTGCATCGGATTATGAAGGAAAAGATGTAGAAGGAAAAATCGTATTGTGTGGTGTTGATCAATACAATGAATCATGGATTGATGGCTATATTTATGAAGCTAAGGAGCATGGTGCAATCGCATTAGTGACATATGATTTAGATGGTTATGGAAGATATAGTGATGATAATCATCAAATACAAGATGTTTGTTGTGAAGATGTTATGCCAACAGTCATTATTACAATGAATGAATACAAACAATTGAAAGAAGAATTAGAAAAAGGAAATACAACTTGTCATTTGACGGTAGATAGTGAAATGAAAATCAATGAAGGAACAAGTTATAACGTTGTAGGTTATATTCCTGGAAAAAATCATGATCAACAAATCATTTTTGCGGGACACTATGATATGTATTTTACAGGATTTCAAGATGATTGTTCCGCGATATCTGCAGCAATGTCAATGGCAAAAGCAATGATTGATAGTAACTATGTTCCTGAAAATGATATTGTTGTGGTAGCACATGGTGCAGAAGAATGGGGCGCAAGTGGAACAGAATTCGATTGGACAAGAGGTGCTTATGAATGTATTTATAATACACATCCTGATTGGGCTAATAAAACATTATCGATGTTTAATTTCGAACTTTGTGCATTTGATGATGGTAGTGATACATTTGTGGTAACTTGTGTTCCAGAATATTCTTCTTTTGTGAAAGAAATGGTTGGAAATGGAGTGTTAGATGAAGCTGTAAAAGATTTTAGTAATGGAATCTTAGTAGATACTTATGATACTTCTACAATGGAAGATGGAGTGACGTATCGAGGAGCAGGTGTTCCTTATTTCTTAAATACAACAGATACTTGCGTGGATACGGAGACAGAAGAAGGAACATATTCTTGGACACAATTGCATTATCATACAGAAAGTGATGATGTATCTACATATGATGAAAAGACACTGAAAGGAAACATTGGTGTTTATGGAGCTCTAGCAATCGTGATTGATCAACTTCCTGTGGTTCAATTGGATTTCACAAGGACATATGAAGATTTGAGGAATAGCTATGATGAAAATTACGCTCAAGAAGCAGGCATTGATCATGAACAGTGGAATGAGGCATTAGAAGCATTTCAGAAATATATTGAACAATTACAGAAAGAAGGAGAAGAAATCACAGAAAGATTCCTTTCTTCAAAAACAGATAAAGAAAGAGATTCGATTCGTGAAGAAGGAAAAGAATATTCTCAAAAGATGTTAGATGTATTTAAACAAGTACAAGATGATTTTGTTGGAATTGAGTTTTCAAGTAATGTTGTTGTAAAACATGAAGGATATTTGAATAATCTAAGAATATTGGATGATGTAATCAATGCGTTAGAAAAGAAAGAATTAACAAATGAGGAAGGTACTGGAGCATTGGATGTCGCATATCAATTAAATGCATTATGTGAATATAACTACTATTTATTTTCTTATAATGCCGCAAAGAATATTGACACGCATGCGGATGCATCCATCGATGGCAATAAATGGTGGGGAAACAACAAAGGCTTTGTTTTTACCAATACTGGGAAAGCAACACAATCCTTGTTAACAAAAGAAGATGACGATTATTCAAAAGAGTTACAATGCTATCAAGAAGCAAGAGAAAAACAACTTCAATATTTGAAAGAAATTATAGATGAAGAAATTTTAGGTTTACAGGATATTGTTTCTGAATGAACTTAAAAAAATATTTACATTGTGTAGGAAATTTGGTATCATCTTATGGCGAGTGGAAAATCCGCTCCTTGCCAGAGATGGCCATAAGTCCAAAAGGAGGTGTACAAAATGAAAAAGTATGAAGTCATGTACATCATCAACTCATCTGTAGAAGACGAAAAGAGAACAGCTGTTGTTGAAACAGTTGCAAACATCATTAACAACAATGGTGGTAAAGTTAACAAAACAGATGAATGGGGTATGAGAGATTTCGCATACCGCATCGATGATATGACAAAGGGCTACTATGTAGTCGTAGCATTTGAAGCAGACAACGCATGTGTTAAGGAACTTGATCGTTTGATGGGTATCAACCAAAGCATTGTACGTTTCATGATCACACGTGACGAAGCTGTTGCGGAGGCTAAGTAATGATCAACCGTGTCGTACTTGTTGGTAGATTAACGAAAGATGTAGAAGTTCGTAAAACACAAACTGGTTTATCTGTAGCATCCTTTACGGTTGCATGTGATAGAAGAGTTTCTAAATCTCAAGATAATAGCCAACAAACAGCTGATTTTATCAACTGTGTAGCTTGGAGACAATCCGCTGACTTTTTAGGTCAATATGCTAGAAAAGGTGCGATGGTAGGCGTTGATGGAAGACTCCAGACACGTAGCTATGATCGTCAAGACGGCACAAAAGCTTATGTTACAGAAGTTGTATGTGATAATGTCAATATTCTTGAAAGCAAAGCAGCATCTGCTGCGCGAGCTACGCAATCATATGACAATTCATCATATAACAACTATCAACAACCATCTTATCAACCACAGCCTACAGTTTATCAGCAGCCACAACAGGCCACTTATCAACCACAACCTGCAGTTGAAGATGCGTTTTCAAACGAGCAACCACCATTAGATATTTCTAATGATGATTTGCCATTCTAATAAAGGAGAATAAACGATGGCATTCAGAAAACAAAGAATGGGTCGCAGAAAAGTCTGCTACTTCACAAAGAATAACATCAAATATATTGATTATAAAGATGTTGAACTCCTAAAGAAGTTCATCAGCGCTAATGGTAAGATTACACCAAGACGCGTTACAGGAACTCGTGCGAAGTATCAGAGAAAATTGGCTGTCGCTATCAAGCGTGCACGTCAAATGGCTCTACTTCCATACGTAGCTGACTAATTAAAAGCGATGATAAGTTACTCATAACGAGTAACTTTTTTTGTGTTTATCGAAAAATTTGTGAAAATAATAATTTGTGATAGAATGAATGTAAGAGGTTTCATAAATGGGACAATTTGATGTATACGAAACAAAAGAACGCATTACTGCGGATAATTTAAAAGCTGCGGATGAAATACGTTCATTATTAAAAGAAAAGAAAGTATTCTTTGTGAATTTGATGGCATCACCAGGTGCAGGAAAAACAACAACTTTATTAAGAACGATTGAGGGATTGAAAGACCATTATCGGATTGGTGTGATGGAAGCTGATGTAGATGATATTGTAGATGCTGAAACAATATCACAAACAGGTGTGAAAACGATTCAATTGCATACAGGATGTATTTGTCATATGGATGCAGATATGACAAAAAGAGGTCTAGATAGACTTGGTATCGATGATTTAGATGTTGTATTTTTAGAAAATATTGGGAATTTAGTTTGTCCAGCTGAATTTGATGTTGGTGCAAATTTGAAGGCAATGATACTTTCAGTTCCTGAAGGGGATGATAAACCATTGAAATATCCATTGATGTTTCAAGTATCCGATGTATTGTTGGTGAATAAAACAGATACGATGCAAGTATTTGATTTTGATATGCAACGTTTGAGAGAAAATATAGATAAATTACATTCTGGTATGGATATCATACCACTGAGTTCGAAGATAGGTGATGGTGTTCAAGAATGGATCAAATATTTGTGCGAAAAGATTGAAGAATGGAGAGCATCATGAAAGTTATAGAATTACATAAAAGTGTTACGGAAAGTAATGATCGTGATGCGGATGCATTAAGAGCCTATATGAAAGAACAACAATGTTTATTGTTTAACTTAATGAGTTCTCCAGGAAGTGGAAAGACTACATTGTTATCTCGATTGATTCAAGATATGAATGAACAGTTGAGAATTGCAATCATGGAAGCTGATATTGCCTCTGATGTAGATGCGAAAAAGATTGCTTCCTTAGGTGCACAAAGTATTCAAGTACATACGGATGGCATGTGTCATATGGATGCTGGCATGACAAGTGTTGGAATTCAAAATATGGATCTTTCTAAAACAGATGTGATATTTTTAGAAAATATTGGCAACTTGATTTGCCCAGCTGAATATGATACTGGATCTGGTAAAAATATCATGATTTTATCAATCACAGAAGGTGATGATAAACCATTAAAGTATCCTTTGATGTTTGAAAAGAGTGATGCATTGATTATCACAAAGATGGATGCATTAGAATATTTTGATTTTGATTTAGAGAAGTGTAAAGAACGTGTGTTAAAAAGGAATCCAAATATTTCTCTTTTCCCTGTATCAGCCAAAACAGGAGAAGGAATGGAAGCATTAGAAGCGTGGATCCTAGAACAATATAATCATTGGAAAGAGTAAGAGGAAAAGACAATGAGTGCCCCAAAGAAAAGAATGACAAATGAAAGAGACTACGTACAAGATCCGAATTACGTAGCAGCTGATCCTGAAAAGGAAAAAATGATTATCCAATTAATTAAGATGATCACGGATCGTTATAAGGATAAATTGACAGGTAAGATCACAAACAAAGATCCTGAGTATTGGGTTTTGGATGAAGTTCTTACAAAAGAACAAGTATCCTTCATGTTGAGCTTCAAAAAAGTAAGAAAGAATTATTCTTTTGAACAATTAAGAGACATGAATGGACTAACAGATGAGAAGTGTAAGGAAATTCTAGACTATTTAAATTGGGCTGGATGTGTTGAGACAAACAGAGAAAATCCAGAAGGAACAATTCAATATGATGTTCCAATTTTTGTGCCTGGTATTGCGGAATTTATGGTAATGCAGGATGAGTTGATGGAGAAGTTTCCAAATATTGCGACTTTCTTCAACTTTTTAACACAAGCACCATTAGAAGGAATTACACAAATGGTTCCATTGGGTGGAGCTGGTGTAGGAATGCATGTTATTCCTGTTGAAAAAGCAATTGAATCTTCAAATGAAAGTATTCCAATTGAACATATTTCTCATTGGCTAGAAAAATATGATGGAAAGATCGGGGTTGGTGTTTGTACTTGTAGACGTCAACAAGCAATTCGTGGTGAAGGTGATGGATCTGTTGAACAAGAATGTTGTATTGGATTAGGAGATCTAGCAGAGTGGTGTGAAAATACTGGTAGAGGTCATTACATCACAAAAGAAGAAGCTTTAGAAATCTTAAAGAGAAGTGAAAGACATGGTTTCGTTCATCAAACAACAAATATCGATGGTGAAGATAAAATCGTAGGACTCTGTAATTGTGCTCCAGGTGTATGTAATGCGTTAAGAACTTCTCAATTGTACAATACGCCTAATATGTCACGTTCTGCTTATCGTGCACATGTAGAAATGGAAAAGTGTGTTGCGTGTGGAAAGTGTGTAGAAATTTGTCCTGTTGGTGCAGCAAAACTTGGTCAAAAACTATGCACAAAACATGGAATGATCGAATATCCAAAAGTAGAACTTCCTGACGCTACTAAGTGGTCAGAAGAAAAATGGAATACAAATTATAGAGAAGATGCAAAAATCAATTGTTATGACACAGGCACTGCACCATGTAAGACTGCTTGTCCTGTGCATTTAGCCGTTCAAGGCTATATCAAAATGGCAGCAGAAGGCAGATATGAAGATGCATTGAAATTGATCAAACAAGATAACCCATTCCCATATGTATGTGGTGCAATTTGTAATAAGAGATGTGAAGATGCTTGTACACGTGGCACAATTGATCAACCAATTTCCATTGATGAAATCAAGAAATTCATTGCGGCACAAGAATTGAATCAAGAACATCGTTATGTTCCATTATGTGAAACAGATCATGGTGGAATGTGGGGCGAAGACTATAAGATGGCAATCATTGGTGCAGGTCCTGCAGGATTGAGTTGTGCATATTATCTTAGAGAAAGAGGATATGATGTAACAGTTTTTGAAAAAGAATCTAGACCTGGTGGAATGTTAATGAATGGAATTCCTAACTTTGTTTTAGAAAAGGAAATCTTAGAAGCTGAAATTGATGTTCTAAAACAAATGGGCGTTGATTTTAAATGTAATACAGAAATTGGGAAAGATATTACAATCCAACAATTAAGAGATCAAGGTTATAAAGCTTTCTATCTCGCAATTGGTTTACAAGGTGGAAGAAACGCTGGAGTTGATGGAGAAGATGCTGAAGGTATTGAAAGTGCAGTGTCTTTCTTGAAGAGAACAAACCAAGATCATACAGTGAAATTACATGGTGATGTTGTAGTTGTTGGTGGTGGTAACGTAGCAGTAGATGTTGCTAGAGTGGCTAAGCGTATCACTGATGGCAAAGTTACGATGTTATGCTTAGAAAGTGCTGAAGAAATGCCAGCATCTAAGGATGAAATTGAAATCGTAAAACAAGAAGGTATCGAAATCAAGACTGGTTGGGGTCCAAAGGAAATTAAGCAAACAGATGGTAAAGCTTCTAGCATCATTTTTAAGAAATGTACACAAGTTAAAGATGCAGATGGAAGATTTAATCCTCAATATGATGAAGAAGATACAATTGAATTGAATTGTGAAAATATCGTTGAAGCAATTGGACAATGTGCTGAATGGAATAAACTTCTTGATGGTGAAGATGTGAAATGTCGTAGAAATGGTTGGGTAGAAGCTGATCCTACAACATTCCAAACATCTGTAGATGATATCTTCGTTGGTGGTGATATTTACCATGGTGCAAAATTCGCAATTGATGCGATCGCAGAAGGTAAACTCGCAAGTGAAAGTATGCATCGTTATGTTCATGAAGGACAATCCTTAACAATTGGTCGAGATTTAAGACAATTCATTGAATTGAATAAAGACGATATCGTTGTAGAAGGTTATGATAATTCTCCTAGACAAATGCCTGGTGTACGTAAAGTAGATGATCCATTTAAGGATACACGTGCATTATTAACAGAAGATCAAGTTAAAGTTGAAGCGAAGAGATGCTTGAGTTGTGGTGCTACAACAGTTGATACAAATAAATGTATTGGTTGTGGATTATGTACAACAAAGTGTGAATTTGATGCAATCCATCTCACAAGAGATTTACCAGATGCCTCTAGAATGATTCGCATGGAAGATAAGTTGAAACTTGTAGGACCATATGCTGCAAAGCGTGCAATGAAGATTCTATTCAATAAAAAATAAATATGCATGAAATGGGAATTGTAACACATCTTGCAAAAACTTTAGAAGGTATGGCAGAAGAAAACCATATTACAAATTATGGTTCTGTTACTTTAGAAGTTGGTGAAGTTTCTGGTGTCATGACAGATCTATTTGTTGATTTTTGGGATTACTATAAACAGAAACATCCTTTAATCAAAAATTGTAAAATGAAACTAGAAACGATTCATGCGATAACGTTCTGCTCTGATTGTGAAAAGAACTATTCAACAATCGATTATGGAAGAATTTGCCCTTATTGTGGTGGCGAAAATACATGGTTGATAACAGGAAATGAAACAATCATTAAAGAAGTAGAAGCGGAAACAAGTGATGAACAATTGCAAGGTGCAGTGAAAGAAAGAGATAGTGAGAATCTAGACAAATAGCGGTTGAAAATCAGCCGCTATTTTGGCGCTCCAAAATTGGATGAGGTGAGATAAAATTCAAATTCAGATAACATGAGGA
>CAVJMM010000050.1:0-15785 GCA_963650865.1 Eubacterium sp. AM49-13BH
CTTATACATTTGATACCTATATTTTACAATGATCAAGCAAATGAAACAAATAATATTAGGCAATCCATCCCACCACTTTCATCCTTTAGAAGTGGGGGATTTCTTGCCTAAAATATGTTAAATCTTTCGTATATTTCGCTTCAAATACAGCAACACGTCCATTCACGGAATCATGAACCACAACATCACTCCTGCCTTCTCCATGCTCTTTATTCGACTTTACCATATATCCTGCTCCAGCAAAAATGCCAGCTAAAAACGCATGATAGAAATCTTCACGATAGTCATGATAACTGATTGTTTTTCTCAACAAATCATTCATTTCTTTAGTGATAACTTCACTATTTCCTGTCCAAACTGCGTCAAACAATGTCTTTCGATCACTTTTTTCGCAACATCAGCAAACCATTTAACAACAGTGGATTCATATATTTCTCTTACTTCTTTATTTGGAATCATTAAGGATAATGTTCCATCATTGAATGTTTCTTCAGTTTTTGAAGTTGTTAAATAACCAGTTAAATATAACAACATACTCCACAAATTATCTTCAGAAGAATGCAATATATCATATGTCAAATTTTCATCTATATGTTCATTGATACTACCACCAGCCATCAATACTTCTAACTTCTTCGTAATACTAGTTCCTGCATAATCTATGAAAGAACGTATGATTGCGTTATCACTTGTATTTTCCCAATAACTAACAGGTTTCGCATTAGGCTTGCGTTGTAAATCTAAAACATAATTCATTACATCCCATGGACAATATACATCAACTTCTCTAAAATGATATCCATCATACCATTCTTGAAATTGATTAAAATGTTCTATTAATTCAGTATCTTTTAGTAATTGATCCACTTCACTTTGTACAAATCCGAAATATTCATTCAAGTTTGTATTTGTAATCGTGTCGGAAAAAAGTTGTTTGTGCCTGTAAAAATACTTTCTTTCGCAATTTTTAAACATCCAGTAATAACAGAAAAGCATAAAGCATCATTATCTTTTAATACTTGCAACAAACCTTTCATAATATCCAACATTTCATCATGATGCTGTAGGATTGATCTCTGAAAGATGTCATCTTTCTTACGAAGATGTGTTATATGCTTTTGCTCAATCCAGAGTATATGATGCCTTGTTTGACTTAGAAACTGGCATATACAAAGAAAGTCCTGAATATCTTTATCATTTATTTGTTTCGTGTCGTTAGAATGAGTGCAATGACAATCAAAGAACCTACAAAGATCTTTCCACTTGTTCCAGAGATGATTGTTAAAATCCCTCCTAGAAATGGAATAGATACAACGACCTTACCAATAAATCTTTCATAGGAAACAGGCGTTACATCTTCTTTTTCATTCGCATCTCCTTTTGTAATGAATTCACCAGAAACAACTCTATTTTGTACAACACGATGCGTAATGATTGCACCTGTATCTTCAGAACTATAAAACGCAATCACATCGTTTTTTTGTATTTCAGATGCATCTGTTTCTTTCACATATACAACACTTCCTGTTGGGATTGCTGGTTCCATACTACCACTGATGACATGATAGATTTCACATCCAAATAATCTTGGTATTGTTAATGGAATGCACAAAAGGATTACTAGTATTAATAGTAATCCTCCTGTTATATTACATAGCATTGTTGTTTTCGTTTTCTTTTTGTTCACGTTTTGTTTGATCCTTTTTCTTAATGATAACAAAAAGTAGAATCAATGCAAGTATCGCAATACAAGATAATCCAATCATTGTAAACATAAAACCTGCAGGTCTATTTGTAGAAGACTTTTTCTTATCACCATTGTTTAAAGGTGTTTCATCATCATCTAAATCAATAATATCTTCTGTTGTTTGATTCTCTTGTGAATCATTGGTTTCTTCTTGCGCTTGATCATTTGTAGTACTGTTATCTACATTTGTTTGATCATTTGTTGTTGTATCACCACTTACATTTGTGTTTGTGTTATTGTTTGTAGTGTTATTTGTAGTCGTACTTGTTTCTGTATTAGAAGGTGTTTGAATTCTTTGATATGTAAATGTTAATACATTTTCTGATTCGTTCTGACTTAATGTTTTTGTTAAGTTATAAGCTTGAGGGCGATAACCTTCTACATAGCGGAAGGCTACAACAGCTTTATCTCCTACTACACCATAGAACGTTTGACTAGCTGCTAATGTATTTCCATTTTCATCTTGGTAATTGACAACATATTTTGTCATATCACCTTTGATACCATACGCAACTACATATTCTCTATCACATTCTACTTTGAATGCAGGTGTACTTACTGTATTGTTATCTTTTCCACTTTCACGAATACCTTTGACATAATATTTATTAGAATCATTTAAATTTACATCTGTTAGATAATCACCTAAAGAAATCACTTGTCCATATTCTAAATCAGTAATCTTTACTTCATTAGAACCATCTGTAAATGTTCCTTCTTTTCCAGTATAAAGTGTAATGGTATATGTATAATGAGAATCATTTCCACCTTTTTCAGCAACTACCATTTGTTTCGTTTGTACAACCATCATAAACGTACATACAAGAAGGATTCCTGTTTTTAACATCTTACGGAGTTTCATCATTCATCCTCCTTCTTTCTATGACGTACATTGTAAATGACAAGTCCTACACAAGCTAATCCAGCTACTAACGTAATCACAGAATAAAGTAATACTTGGCTATTGTCACTTGTATCCGCAACTTTACGATTACCTGTTGCAGTAACAAGTTCTACCGCAAAATTCATTTGTAGTTTTGCGAGTGTATCTTGGTATGTATTGCCTTGTGTTTCACCTTCTAAAGCTACATGCAATGTAATTTCACCACTTTGATTTGCGTTTAAACGATCTAAGTAGAAATAATCTTTCAAAGAATTCGTCGCTTGGTGAAGACCTTCACCACTTTCATTTTTTGTTTCACCACCAACTTCATCACTGCTATATAAAACATTCTTTGTGCCATCTGAAGAAATATACGTCAAGATATAAGAATATGCACCACCTTCAGCAACACTTTGTGTATCTTCCAAGCTTTGTAATACCGCATTAGTCATATACCAATCAGTTGTTTCTTTGTATTCATTTTTCAAAGCTAAATGAAAATCAACACTATCTCCAGGTTCTAGATTGTATATTGCGTCATCAATATCTGTATTCTTAAATGTACTTGTCATATTCTTTCCATCAAAGTATACATTCCAATCATCACCACCCGAAAAGGTTTCAGCGCGTACAGTTACAGGAGCACTCAGAAGTAAAGTAATCGCTGGTATCAACCATCTTTTATTCATATCTATGCCCTCCTTACTGTAATGCAATTGTGCCATCTGAAGCTACATTCACATCTACGCCCCATGCACTCTTAATCGCATCTTTAGCGTTATGTGTTTGTACTGCATCCACTTCTGCTTTCAAATGAAATTTCACACCATCATAGTTAAATTTCGTTGTTGTCTTTGTCACACCATCTTCTACAAATGTTTCTTTTGTCACTTTGTTTCCAATGGATGAATCAATTGTTAATGTGTCAGATAATGCTTTTGTTGTATCTCCAACTGTTAAAATACTAGGCCAATATAAAACTGTTCTTTCTTCTGTTGAATTTTCTTCATCTAAGATCCAACCATTATTTGTCAGATTCAATTCAATCAAAGATGGAGAAAGGCTTGTTTCTTTTTCACCATCTGCATTTGTCCAACTCTTATAAATACGAACTCTTACATATTCATTGATCGTACCAGAATTCTTAACAGATAATTCTTCATGATATGCTCTACCTAATTGTAATTTATTATCTGATTCTTCCAACATGTCAGATAACAATTCACCTTGTGTTGTATCCCATGCATCATCACTACCTGTATAATCTCTACTACTAATATCTTTTGTAGACTGTGCACTTGTTTCTACAAGTGTTACACCAATATCTTTCATTTCTACTTGTGCAGTATAATTCTCACTAAAGTAAGTTAATGCAGCCCTTGTACTACCAATTCCACTCATGAGTAATAATGCACATGCAACACAAGTAAGAATCAAAGTTCCCTTTTTACTTCTCAACCATTTCATTGTGCTGCCTCCTGAACACCAATATCTGTTTTCGTGTCTACTTTCGCATTCCAATCTGCATATGGTGTTCCATCTTCATGATATTGAACAGGTGTACATTCTTGTACAACAATGACATTGAAACTTTCTTTAAAGTCTTCATCCATTTCAATCTTCGCTTTTAAGATTTCACTAGAACGATTAACTTTTAAGATTTCTGAATAATACCAATATCCATCATCATTCTTTGTCCAATAAGCATTTCCATTACCATCTACTGCACTTGTATAAGTAATATCAATTTGACTTCCACTAAATACTTTCACTCTCACATAACAATCCGTTTCACCCGTATTTGTTAATGATATTTCTTTTGTCATGTCTTTTACATCTTCATGAATTTCTGTTTCAGAACCAAGCGTAATTTCATAACCACCTTCTGCTTGAACATATGTTGTAAAGTAAGCCATCGCACTTGGAACCGATACACTCAAACATAATCCTGATGCAACAACAGCGAGCCAAAATGTTTTATTCTTTAATAAATTCTTTTTCATTTGCCCCTCCTATTGTTGTGTCCAAGTCCAACCACTATCATCACTATAATCAAAGTGGTTTGTCACACCATATCCTGGTTTTAATTCATCATTGTATGTGTTAGTAAAATCAGCTTCTATCACTTCATCTGCCACTACAGTACCAGTTTTCGTTTCTTCACTTGTTAATGTATAACTCGAACCACTATAAACTTCTGTAATCGTTAAATCACATCCAGCAGGAATTTGATCTAACACAGCTTCTTTACTACCTGCAGAATCAAATGTTGTTGAAACAACATTACTATAAACAACATTTCCATCATCATCTTTTCCTTCAACACTGAATACGAATGTTGTTTCTTTTAATGATGCATTATATTCATTTAATGTTTTAACAATCTTTAAACTACCATAACGATGATTTCTTTCTGGTTTTAATCCAGCTACTACATCATAGATCCATGCATCATCCTTCTCATCTTTTGTTTGATAATAGTAATTATCAGGAACAGAAATAATATATGGATTAAAAGAATATGTATAATTCTCTGTATTTGTATCTTGTGCTAAAACAAGATACAAACCATGTTTTAAATGATTGTAACTACCACTACCATTCACAACATCAAATGATCCATCAGCATCTAATTGTTTTTCTTCAACAATTTGTTTTGCCTGTAAAGAACTACTCTCCCAATCTTCACTACCCGAAGGAATCTCTTCAATTTTCATTTCAGAGAAGTTTGAAGTAGAAGTAAAAGCACCTGTATCAGCCATATCCGCAATTTGATAGAGATTTACATGAATCGATGCATTTTGTAGATCATCACCATATGTACTTGCATCAGAAACACGAATTGTTAAAGAACCATCTTTTGTAGGATCAATTGCATTGGCTGCATATAATGAAGGAATATTCATTCCAACAACACAAGCAATCAATACCGCAATGCATATCAGATATTTCTTATTCAACTTTCTCATGTTTAACCTCCTTGGCTTTCTGTTTCTTCCACTTCTTTACTTTAACCAAAACATATATCAGAACAATGACCGCAATGACTAACAATGCATATAACATGTAGTATTCTTGGATAGATTCCAACATTGTTTCTTCACTGACTTTAACTTCATCTTCACCATGATATTCACATCTTGTACCACGAACCAATAATCGATGACTATTGATTCCATAAGGTGTACATGTAAATAACGTCACATAATCTTCGCCTTCTACATTCTGTAAGGCATTGGACAATGTTTCCACATCATCCTTTTCTATCATTGGTAGAATTTGATCTACCTCATACGCTAATGTTTGATTCAATACATGGATATAAAACTTATCACCAATCTTTAATTCATCTAAATCACTAAATAACTTCGCACTTGGTAATCCTCTATGTGCTGCAATTACACTATGTGTGCCACTTCCACCAATTGGTAACTTTGTACCAGATAAATGACCTGCAGCTATTTGTAATACACCATCTGATGTACCGTGATAGATTGGTAACTTTTGATTGATTTCTGGAATTGAAATATATCCCATTAAACCCGTATCACTTAAATTCAATACATTCCAATAATCCGTTCCTCTTAGATTCTTTTCTTCTTCATCAAACGCATCTGTTGAAAATGTATTTTCTACAATGGAAGCATTATATGCTTCTGCTTCACTCCACGCTTTACTAAAATCCTCTTCTGAAGTACTTTCCACTTGTTTTTCATAACTCGCAATTGCTTGAGATTGATGATAACGATTCCATTGATCAGATATCGTTGGATATGTAAAGATTCCAAGGCCAACAACAAACACCAATCCAATCAATATATTCGGTAATACTTTCTTAAACTTCTTCATAACTTCTTTTTACGTTTCACAAATCTTAAACAACAAGTCACAACTAACAATGTAGATAAAATCAATAACATCGAACCAACCGCAACAATATTCGGTTCTACTTGATATGCATCTGTAGGAACATATGTATTCACATCCCCATCTACACGAATACCACGTACTAATAAACGATGTGTATTGATTCCATAAGGTGTACAAGTCATCAACGTACAATAATCCTTTTCAGGATCAATCATTAATTCCTCTACATCCTCTGGTTCTACAATACGAATCTGATCAACTTGATACGTCAATACACGATTCAATACTGTAATTTGAAAAGTATCTCCAACTTCCATCTCATCTAGATTTGAGAATAACTTCGCAGAAGGAAGACCTCTATGTGCTGATAGAACGCTATGTGTACCAATCCCACCAATTGGAAAGCTAGATCCACCTAAATGACCTACACCTATCTGTAATACACCCTCTGATGTACCATGATAAATTGGTAACTCCACTTTAATTCTATCTATCGTGACATATCCAATAATTCCTGTTCCAGATACATTTAAGATATCATCATAACCAGATAAAGATTCATAGTTTTCAAATGGACGATCCAAATTCATCAATGCAGAATTATATTCTTCTGCTTTCAAAAACATTGCATCATAATCCACTTGTGACATCTTCTGTACTTCATTGTTGTATCCTGCAACTGCCTTGGATTGCACCATCGAATTCCAGTAATTACTGAAAGATGGATACAGCATCACGGAGAGCCCTATGAGAAAAATAATGACTAAGATAATATTTGTTTTATTCTTCTTCATAAAGTTCTCCCTAAGTTGTATCAATGAATAACATATATCTTAGCAGTGTGTCCTAAGACACACTGCACAAGACATATCTTTTCAATTTATTTTTTATTTACTTACACGTTTTCTAGAAACAAGTAATACACCTGCACCTAACATCAAGATAGCACCAGTTACATAGAATACTGTTGTACCAATACCACCTGTTGAAGGAAGCACTGTACCTTTCTTGTTTATAACACTAGAAGTAATAGTACCTGTAGCTACATCACCAGTAATTTTATCTGCTGCTAAACCATTAGATTCTAGATTTGTTAAAACACTTGTTCTATCATCACTTGCCCATTTATCATGATGATTAGCTGTTACTGTAAATAAAATATCATCTGCTTTGTTATAGCCAGTTGGAACTGTTGTTTCTACAAGTTTATATTTTCCGTCATCTAATCCTTTAAATGTAAAGCTTGTTCCTTCTTCATTTAGTTCTGGTGTTCCATTTTGATATGGTTGATAAGAATTTTTAGAATAATCGAATTTATACAATGTAAATCCAGCACCTTTTAATGGAGTTGTTCCATCTTGATCAACCTTATTAATAACTGTTTTATAAGTAAATACAATTACATTATCCCAAGGTGTTTCCCCTTTATTCCCACCTTGTGTGTTATAAGGATTATTAGAGAATTCAAGTTTTGCCTTATTCACATTACCTGTATTGCCCAAAACAGATTCAGAATTTAAAGTAGATTCATATTCAACAACAATTTTAGAATCTTTTGTTACAACTTCAGCACCATTAACTTTAATATCTTTTAAATTATTAAATACAACTTCAAATGTACAATCATCAGTTACAGATGCATCAGCAGTTTTCTTGTGAACTTCGTAATCGTTTTCAGTCAAACCTATTTTTTCTTTCCCATTTAATACGTAAACGCTAGTGATTTTACTAAATGTTAAACCAGCTTCTTCTACATCGTGAAAAGCATAGTAATAAGTTGTATATTCACTATAGTTATCAGCAATTGTACCAGTTAATTTGAATGGAACAGCATCACCGATATCATAGTCAGCAGAATCTTGCCAAGTGGTTGTTTCACCAGTTGAATCATTTTTATCTTGAACTTTCTTCTCTAATTCAGGTACACCAGATTTGTTATTTACTTCTGTATCACCTACAACTTGAAGAATATAACTTGTGTACGCTTCTTCTGTACCAACTTCTGTATTTTCTACTACATAGTAACCTACAGGAAGATTTTCAAATTTTGCTTCTCCATTAGTTGCAGTTACGGATTGATATTTTTTTGTTTTATAAGAAATTGCAGTTTTAGCAAATTTTTTAACTTCTTCTTCACCCTTTCCACTTAGGAATTCAGCAATTACTTTTGCAACCTTAGATTTTTCATTTGTTCCTATGTCATATTCAAATGGAGTAACACTTTCTCCCCATACAACATTAGAAAGCGTTTTCGAATCACCATCAACAACTAAATCACCAGTAAATACTTGATAAATAGCATAAGTACCAGTTGCTTTTTTGATTGTTAAATTACCAGTTGTTTTTACTTCTGGTGTTGATGTTGCTGCACTTTCATCACCTTCAGCAAGTACGGTCGTTGGCAATGCTAATAACATAGCAAATGCTGCAACGAATGCGAATAATTTTTTAAGCATTTTCATTTGTCTTTTCTCCTTTTTATTTTATTGCTTATTTTTTTTACTTTTTAAATATGTTTGGCTATTAGCCAGAAAGAAAGATCTTATGAGGAAATCCTCCTTTCAGGCTTTTGCCTTTTCCTATAGAAATATAGGGAAGTTGCTAATAACATGAGTATTGCACCACCTATATAGTATTGGATTGTTCCTGTTCCACCAGTAGATGGAAGTTCGTATGTATGATTGTCATACAAGATCTTAACACCTACTTTAGGTGGTTCAGCTCTTAGTTCTTTATATGCAGTATCTGTAGCGTTCTTTGCGTTATATCGATAACCAAAGCTATTCCATGCAATTTGATTTAATTTAGCACTTGCTGAAATCTTACCTTCATATTGCATTGTAAGAACTTGACCAGGTTGTAATATGAATTCATTATTCATGACAATACAGAATGATTTATCTCCTTCTTGCCATTCATCATGCCATTCATTACCTAAATTTCCTCTCATTTCTTCATTTGTGAATGAAGTCTTAGAAGAATATTTCACAGTATAAGAATCTGTAGATAATTCTGTTGGATTTGTATCAGATTCAGAATTCTTAACAAATACTTTTAGATTTCCTTCATACGTTACCGCAAATTGACTATCACGACTCTTTTGATTTAATACACCAGTGTCACCAGCATATGGCATCAAATCTGTGATGACCATATCATGGAAATCATTCTTACTTACATTTTCGATATTGTTGCTGTAAACAACCATACGATCTGTATTTACATCATCTATTTCAATATAATTGTTATTTGCATCATATCCTACTGCATGATTACTAGAATCAGCTTTCTCTTCAATCGTTTTCCAAGAGAATGATCCATAATCACCTAATGCATATACACTATCTGATGCTTTCACACCAGTGTATTTACCAGTTGTATCTTTTACTAATTCACCTGTCTTAACACTATTTGCATCAAATTTTGCATCATTATCTACTGTAGGAGTAAAAATTGCATCATTTGTATAAATAGCATTTGCGAAATCATCATTCTTTGTATAAACAGTGAATACTGCTTTACCACCAACAGGAATTGTTAGATTTGAATCATTGATTTTTAAAGTGAAACTTTGTTTTTTATCTGTACCAATTTGATTCCAAACTTGTTCACTTAAGTTAGCAGTCTTAATTAGTTTATTTTTAGAATCTTTGATTTCAATATAGAATGCTTTGTATGAATCACCTGTAATTTGTAATGCTTCAGCATCACTCTTTCTAACAATATAGAATGGAGCATCTACTGTATCTTGAATTGTGTATTCTTTGATTGGAACAGTTCCATCATTCAGCAATTCAATTTCCCATTTAACAGTTGATTGTGGTTGAATGTTGTTCTTCTTATTTTCATCCGTAATATCATTCATATCTTGTCCTGTCTTACCAGTTTCAATATATGCTTTCGCTGTTTTACGAATTCCAGGAACAACTGTTTTTGTTGGTGTAATTGTTACGGAAGAAGAAATTACTCTTTGACCATCTTCATTAATACCTTCATCTGTAGTTCCACCATTATTTTGGTAACTATCATTTTCAGTACCTTTCATTGTAATTGTTCCATATTCATTATAGGAAACACTAGAATCTACAAGTAACTTCGCTGTATTTTCTAATGGTTCATCTAACTTTACATTAGAATCAACTTTACACATTACAAAGAATGAAATAGCTTTACCTTTTTCTAAATCCATTCCATCTGTACCACCAATTTGGAATGTAACGATATTATTACTTATATCAGTGACGGAAATTTCTTTTCCTCCTATTAAATTAGTGCCGTCAAAATTTATATAATTTTGTGTGGTCCACTGATTTGATTCAATTTTATTTTGATTAAAGGTTGATATCGATGAATCAGATAATTCCGGTCTAATTCCAACATATGTTAACCCATTTGGCAATTCGTCAATTAGATCTTTAATATGAACATCTTTATCACCAGTATTAACTACAGAAATGTTATAAATAACATAATTTCCTTTGTCTACTCCAATATTATCACTCTTATCAAACAAAGATTTGTTAAATAATCTAACTGCATTTTCCTTCCAATTATCTTTATAGTCTCTTATTTCCCAAACACTCTTTTGAATGTCAACTTTTGCAGGATCAAAAGTATTATATTGGTTCTTATATTTAACTTTTATCTCTTGTGAATTATTTTCTGATAAAGTGAATTTAATAGATTTATCTGTTACTTGTGCTTCTTCAGAATCAGATTCGATTGTTGTTTTAACAGTATATCCATCTAAGTCAGAACTGATTTCTTCAATTGTGTATTCTCCAAAAGGTAACTTTGTTAATGTATAAGTTGCACTTTCACTATCTGATCTAGTAAATTCAGCTAATGATATTTCTTTTGAATATTCAGGATTTGAACAAGTAATTTTAAACTTGATCGCATTCTTTTGTTCATCTGTAAGAGTGTCGTACTTAATTGCACCATTTACTTGTTTTGTTAAACGAAGAATACCCGAAGCATCTTTACCATAAATTGTTACAGAATCACTTGAACCACCACTAGATGCCGTATTTGTTAATTGAACTTTATCACCTTTCTCAATTTGAGAATCAGACATATAAATTTTAGCTTGATATGTTTTAGTAATAGATTCTCCTGATTGCAAAAAGCCAACATACCAACTAAACTGAACAGATCTTAGATCTTGACTTCCCCATTGTTTTTTTACTTTTACAATCTCGTTATTAATGACTGTGTAATATTCTGTCCAATCATTTAAATCTTTCAAATAATCTTCAAATGATAATGTTTGTTCTGTTAAATCTTCTACTTTTAAATCTGTTCCCCAATTCTTTCCAGAATTGTTTGTATACAATTTATATCCTTCAGGAATTAATCCAGCTGGCAATGTATCTGTTAAAACAAGATCTGTTTTTTTACTTGCTTGATCACCTTGTGCATTATTCATTGTAATGCTGTAATCTAGAACAGTACCATTCTGATAAGTTTGACCACCGTCTGTATTATTCACTTTTTTATCAATAGTGATTGGTCTTTGAACATCTGTTGATGGTGTATTGGAATTCTCACCAGTTGTACTACTCTTTGCTGTGTTAGTAATTTGATTACTATCAAATTGATCTGTATCTACTTTACAAGTGAAATATAAAGTGATTTTTTCATTTGCTTGTAATTTTCCTAATGACCAATTTAATGTTTGACCATTTTGATTTAAAGTAACTTCATGAGTTCCTTTTGTAGATTCTGCATTGAATTTTCCATCTTGTATTTGAATAACATTTCCATTTTTATCAACCATATTTTGGAAAATCAAACCATTTTGTAATGTATCTTCAATTGTTTGTTCAAGTGTTTCATAGTCTTCTTGATTTTCAATTGTTACTGTATAAGTAATAACATCTCCGTTATTAACCTTATCTTTATTACTTACTTTCTGAATTTCTAACTTTGGTTTTTTATATTTGACTGTAGAAGAAGTTGTTGAATCAGAATAATGAGCTTCATTTGTAATATCTCTATCGTCAACATCTTTCATTTCTTCTGCTGACTTAACATTCACACTAAATTTGAAATCTTTATGATCATTAGCAGCAATTGCGCCTGCTGGCCAACTAATGGTTCTTCCATCATCAGAAATTGTTCCTCCAGCATTTTTGATTGCTGCTTTTTGTTCATCTGTTAAAACAAGATATTCTGGTAATGTATCTGTAACATACTTTACATTCCCTTGTTCATCCTTTTCACTAATTGGAAGACTTCCAGTATTTTTGATTGTGATTGTATATTCAATTGTTTCACCAGCTTTTACTGTTTCTTTATTTGCTGATTTCGTTAACTTAAACCCTGTATTGATTTCTGGTGAAGAAACTACTTCTTTATCATCCTTGTAAGAATCATTGCCTTTATATGCAGTCGTTTCAATATGAGCCTTGTTTGTAATCGTATCTTTATCTGCTTGATCTTGAGATGTGTAATTCTCTTTTACAACAAGTTTAGACACATCTAATTCACATTGAAGATTAATGTTCTCCATTTCTTCTGTTGGAACATTATTCGCCATATGTGGATTAGGAATTTTTATTGTGTATTTAATTGTTTTTCCTTCAATAGATAAACTTTCGATTTTATCTTTATCTAAATTATTAAACTGGAATAACACATTTCCATTACTATCAACAATTGTTTTATTTACTTTATCTACTTTTGCACCAGTTGGAAAGTCAATTCCTTCTGGTAAAGTTAAAGTATCTGTAATTGTTACTTCTTTTGTCCAAATTGCACCTGTATCGCCTTTTCCATCAGCATTGGATTGTTCAGCAGAAATATTATAAGTTAACTTCCCTACAAGTTGATCTTTTCCAGAATCATCTCTAACAACACTGATTTTTGTTAAATCTACAGATTTCTGCAAGTTTTGCCATTTATTTTCACCTGTCCATGTTAAAGTAGCAGGGCCAGAAGTTTTATCTTTATCTGTTTTATTTTCAATAGAAGGTGTAGCTGTAACAGTGGATTCTTTATCCATCACACCATTTTTAGAGTTAAATGTTAAATCAAAATTGACTGTTGCACCGGCTGGTTGTGTGAATTCAACATAATACTTTCCAGCATCATCCTTTTTTAAATAAACATCCATTGTTTGTTCATTATCTGTTCCATAATGAACTGTCATCTTGTCATCAGAGAAACCTGCGATTGTTACTCCATCAGGAAGAGCACTGATATCTACTCTAACTTTCACGTCATCTTCTAATGTTGGATTTGAACATGTAGAATTAATGTTCAAATATAATGTGTTACCATTTTTACCTTCTGCAGGATTCTTTGCAGTAACATTTACTACAACTCTTTCATCAATTGTATTCTGTGCATTTGTATCATCATTCAGCTCACTTACAGCATTGATTGCATTTTCATCACTATAAGTTCCTTCTTCAGCTACATAGTCAACTGCACTAGCTTGTTCTTGTTGTTGAGTTTGCAATGCATCTTGCACTCTATGAAGTAATGCATATCCAATGATATTTGTATCATTGATAGAATATTCATTCTTCTTTACTTCATTATCACAATTACCTTCTACTACAGAAATATATGTTCCATCTTCTCTAACATTTACTTCTGTAATAATACCAACTTGTTTAGATGTTTCTTGGTTTGCTTTTTGGAAGAAAACCAAATCACCAGATTGATATTCAGTTGTTGTAGTATCTGCATATAAATCATTTAATTGTAATGATTGGATCCATGTATCTACATTGTTAGAGAAATATCCTAAAACGTCTTCTGGATATCCTGCATAATTCATACAGAAATCCACAAAACTTGTATCCCAATTCATGTAATTATCATTATCAAATGCACCATAACGAGTATAACCCTTATGTTCATTTGTTTCTGTTACAGTGTAATAATTTAATTCACTTTCTTTGTAACCGATTTGTGTATTCGCAATTGAAACTAAATTACTATTATAGTTATCTGTTAATTCTGCACTTGCGAATGATTGCTTCCAAGTTTCTTCTGTTTCTACATCTGCTGTTGGATCACTACCTGTGAGGTCCCCCCCCGTTAGCGCAATCCCAGGTTGCATTAAACTTAACATTACAGAAACCACAACTAAAATCACAGCAAACATCGTTGCTAAACGAATTATTTTCTTTTTTGAATTACCATTTCTTAGCATATTTGCCCCTCTCCTAGTTCATCAATTCAAATTGGTTCAGTGGCCAAATTTTTAGCACCACTCTACCAACGACTTGTTCTTCAGATACACAACCTACTAACTTACTTCTACTATCCACTGACTTAGAGCGATTATCTCCCATCACAAATATCTTTCCGTCTGGCACTTGATATGGAAGTGTAATATCACAATCCCCTAATGCAGTTTCGTTTAAATATGGTTCATCAAGTTTCACATCATTGACATAAACATTTCCATTTGCGTCAATGTTGATATAATCACCAGCTTGTCCAATGACTCTTTTCAATAAAATCTTATTTTGATAATAGAATCCAATTAGATCGCCAGTTTCAAATTTTCCGGATTTTTCTAATACAATGATCTGTCCATTCTCTAATGTTGGTTCCATACTAACACCAGATACTTTTAAGATTGGAAAGAATAACGTCGCTAATAAAACAGAGATTGCTGCAGTAACAATTAAGATTTCTACAACATGTTTGATTGTATTACGATATTCTCTTTTCTTATTTTTTTCCGGAACCGATTTCTTTTTCAATTCCTTTTTCAGATCATAAATAATTTCAATTAATTCGTTATTATTTAATTCTTGTAACTTACGATCAGTATTTTGATTTTCCTTAAACATCATCTCATAACCGACCGAAGCCGTTCTCATTCCTCATTTTTATTGATTCATGTTGATTCCATTGTCCTTCATGTAATACTTTGAATCTTTGTTACAAACCGAAGCGATTATTAACAGTAGAAATATAACCATAGGGCAAGTGTTTATCTTTCTCTGTCATGCCGAAAAAAAGTTTAAACTCCTACGGTTATATGGAAGTTATAAATCAAATATTTTTTATATTTTTTTTGATTTTTCTATAAAAATACAGTTTTTCTAATGAAAATGCGCATTTCTTTCAATGATAACGTTTTCATTTTGAAACTATACAAGGAAACAAAAAAATTATTTTCAAAAAAATGCATCTAATTTTTGGGATTTCGAAAATAAACTGTGAATAGTATATTGGGGATACCATAACGGTAGGCGGTTGACTCCTTCAATGTTTTTTGTTTCAAAGAAAGGAAAAGCAGAAGAAGGAGATATTCTT
>CAVJMM010000051.1:0-15402 GCA_963650865.1 Eubacterium sp. AM49-13BH
CACTATGCATTTTCTGAATAATTTATTTATTTTGTGGATAACTCCTATTGACAAGATTTTATTTTATTGATTTTTCGGTGAATAGTAACGTAAGAGGTTTCATTGCGGTATTTAATATCATTTACTTTTCTATATAACTCAGTTAAAATGATTCTCGGAGTGTGAGTTAAATGAAAAATTATGAAAACAATGCTTTCTTTTGGCAGAAAGTTGATACTTTATATTTGTCAGGTACAAGAAAGGTAATTAAGAAAAAAGGGGAAGTACATGATACTTTTAAAAATCTTGTATATCCATTAGATTATGCACGTATTGAAGATATGAAGAGCGTATCTGGACATGGCGTTGCAGTATACCTTGGTAGTGAAAATAGAAATAAAGTTTCTGCGTTGGTTATAGCGGCAGATATTCTAGAAAAAGAATTAGATGTTAAAGTATTAGCAGGATGTACAGAAGAAGAAATTGAAGAAGTATTAAGATACTTAAATCAAACGGACTTCCAAAAGACTGTTTTAATTAAAAGAGGAATTGAAATCCCTGAATGGTCACAAGCAGATAACTAAAATAGAACCTGTCGTAATGACAGATTCTTTTTTTGTTTGTAGATAAATGTATAAATACATTAGTTATTAAAGTTTATTTACAATACTTCGTTATACCGTTATAATCCTTTTATGAAGGGAAAAGATACATATGATTATTGATGATCTTTTAAATGAAAATAAAATGAGTCGTTACAAACTAAGTAAGGAAAGTGGGGTTCCACAATCTACGATTTCTGATATTTGTAGCGGTAAAACTTCTTTAGAAAAATGTTCTGTTGGTACATTATACAAGTTAGCGAAAGTATTGGGTGTAACAATAGAAGCATTGTTGGAAGCAAATAAACAAACATTGAAAGAGGATGAGGAATATAGATGTTCTTTTGAAACTTTTAAAAGTAATATTTGTCATCGTGTAAAAGATATAGGTGACATCGATTTTATAATTGAGACATTAGAAACGGATAGAATTCGTACTTTTTATCGAAAAAAGTGGTATTTAGAATCATTGTATTTGTTAGGAATGGTAGACTATCTTTCTAGAGTAAATGATTTACCAATCTGTTCGAATTATAGTGATATTAGAAGCCAAAAGCTTTCAAAGGTGATATATCCAACTAGCATTTTGATTCAATCTGCAATTATGCATAATGATGAAATAAAAAAAGAAGCAAGGAGAAATTCAATTCCTGAGTTTATGAGATTTAATATTGTTGAAAGCGAGGTGAGGAATATTGCCTAAATATTCCTTTACAAAAGAAAATTTAGATAGTTATTTGAAAGAATTAGCCAAAGAGTTTCGTAAAATGAATGGTACAAAAATGCCGGCAGAAATTATTTTAATAGGAGGCGCTTCAATTCTGATTAATTACGGATTTAGAGAAATGACATATGATATGGATGCAATTATTCAGGCTTCTTTTTGTATGAAAGATGCAATCAATCTAGTTGGTGAGCGAATGGATCTTCCAAGAGGGTGGCTGAACACCGATTTTACACAAACATCATCTTACTCACCAAAATTAATTCAATATTCGAAATATTATAAGACTTTTTCAAATGTTTTGAAAATTCGTACGGTATCAGATGTATATTTGATTGTTATGAAATTGATGGCTGGTAGAAAATATAAAAATGATTTATCTGATATTATTGGAATTCTTATCGAACAAAAAAATTCTGATAAAGAAATTACCTTAAATAACATAAAAAAAGCTTCGCTTGACTTGTATGATGGGTATGAAAAATTACCAGAATCATCTAGAAATTTCATAGAATCTGTTTATCGCCATTCTGATTTATTGACGTTATATGAAAGAACAAAGAATTATGAAAAACAAAATAAAGAAGTTTTGTTAGAGTTTCAAAATCGTTACCCAAATACACTAAATGAAGATAATCTAGAAAACATTTTAATTGTGGCAAAGAAAAAACGCCATAAAAAATAGAACCTGTCGTAATGACAGATTCTTTATTTCCCACAAAAGTCTAATGAAAAGTCAGAAGATTGATGTTCTACTAATAAATGATGTGCTTTTAGAACCGCTTTTCCATATAATTCTGGAAAAGAATCTTGGATCTTTATTTTAGAGTTCCAAGGCATTGTATATGTTTTATGATCTAAATTTACGATATCTTCAATCGTTGTTTGATTTAACATCATTGCGGTAATTGCATGTGATCCTTTTAATACAATATTTTCTAGTAGATAAAATAAATCATATTTCCATTTCTTAGGAGATAAAACATAAGTGTATAAGGAAACATCTTTGATTGCTCGTTGTAAGTGTTTTTCACTAACGGAAATATGAAATACATCCATTAACATATTGTGATACATTTCAGCTAACGCAATCGTTTCTTGTTCTGATATTTTTAAATATTGATAAATATCATAGGAATCAATGGTTCTTCCTCTTTGCGATAGAATCCAAACATCCAATTCACTTTCTAAGTCAACATGTATTTCTCCTTCATCAATACCAGTTTCTAATCCTTTTTTATGAGATACCGCATAAACCAAAGGATGTACCGTTGAATCTAAACAATAATGACATAAGTAACCTAAAAAATAACTCTTTAAATCTTCATTTGTTTTTGTATATCTTTCAAAGTAAGAAATTACATCATAAACTTTTTCTTCATGCATGAGATTTCCATATTTCTTTGTAGAACCAGGAAGGATAGAAGCACGATTGAAGAATAATAGATCAGGTCCTTGTGAACCAAGATAAAACATTTGTTGGTTGGTAACCATTTTTGAAATGGTTGAAGAAGTACGTAGTACATCTTTCGCCATTTCAACATGTGTTGTAGCTGCTGGCATTACTTTAAGTTCTCCTGAATTTCTTTCATCTTTTTGGCAAGACCATATACTTTTGAAAGTGGTAAAGAACAAATCGCAACACGAATGCCTTGATTGACCGCAACCGTATAAATATGTGCGTCCATTAATGCTTTATGGTATTGATCACGGAATGTATTATCTTTCATCTTTAATGTGATAAAGAATCCTTCTTTATATGGATAACAATCCAAAGAAACTTCATTTGCTTCGTTTAAGAAGATAGAACTTCTTTCTTGCATGAGATCAATATATTTTTGTTTTTCTTGTAAGAAAGCATCTTTTCCTTCAGATGTGATCCAAACAAAGTTACTCATTGCGGCGTTAGGAATATTTGACCAAGTTGCACGTGCTTTCTTTTCCATATAGATTTCTACTTCACGAACAGCTTCTTCTTTCTTTGCGATAATCACTGCACCACCACATCTTAACCCATAGGAAGTTAATGCTTTTGAACATGAGAAGGCTACAACAATCATTAAATTATCTGAAATATGAGTAAATTGATTCATATATTTTCTACTGTTAGAAAGATTGTATGAATAATCAATATACGCAATATCATTGATTAAAATAATAGAATTTGTTTTGGATACTTCATTTAAGAATGTAATAACTTTTTCCCATTCTTCATTTGTCATAGAATATCCAGTTGGATTATGACATGGATCATTTACGATAATACAAATTCTTTCTTGTTGTTTAGAAACTTCTAAAACTGTTTCCTGGAATGATTTGAGATTAAATTGCTTGCCATCAAACATTTCATATTTTTTTACTTTGATATTATTGTTAGAAGCCATCAAAGCGTAATTTCCCCAAGCAATACTAGGAATAATTAAAGTTTCATTAGTATCTAAGAATGTTTCAATAGAGATACATACTGCACCACTACCACCTGGTGTAGCGATAACAGAATGCGGTAAATTGATCTTCTCTTTTTGAATGACCCAATTCCATACAGCTTCTCTATAATCTGGATTTCCAGTAAAGCTTGCTGCATATGCAGCTTTTGTTCTATGATCGATTTGATCGTAATGATTGAATACCTCATCTAAGGCAACTAATTTTTCATCTTCACCATATAAAGAACCAATCGTCGCATCAACTACATTTTCGTTTCCGTTTTCTTGTTTATCTTTTTTCGCTAAAGAAACAATTGAAAATACATTGTCTACAATTGGTGTTAGATTCGCACTAGACTTTACAAATGTCATATCATTTCTCCTTGTATTTTAGAAACAAAAGAATTATAACACTGATTGAATTGTGTGTTGTGTTAAAATGTTTATCATGATTGAACTACCAAAAAAATATCGTGAAGAAATGAAAGAACTATTAAAGGATGAATATGATGATTATTTGCAGTCATTTGAAGAATCACATCATACATCTTTAAGAGTGAATGAATTAAAAATATCTGTAAATGAATTTTTAAGGATTTTTCCTTATGAACTAAAACCAATTCCTTGGTGTCATAATGGCTTTTATTATAATGAAAAAGATCCTGTCACAAAACATCCATATTATTATGCAGGTTTATATTATATCCAAGAAGCGAGTGCGATGTTACCTGCAGAATCTTTACCAATTGAAAAAGGGGATCGTATATTAGATATTTGTGCTGCTCCAGGAGGAAAATCTACTGAATTGGGTGTCAAATTAAATGATACGGGTGTACTATTTGCCAATGATATTTCTTATTCGAGATGTCAAGCATTATTAAAAAATCTAGAAAGATTTGGGATTCGTAATTCTTACGTTACTTCAGAAGCACCTGAAAAGTTATCGCAATATTTTGATTCTTATTTTGATAAGATTTTAATTGATGCACCATGTAGTGGAGAAGGTATGTTTCGAAAAGATTCTCATTTGATTCAATCTTGGATTGAACATGATTCTTCTTATTATGTTCCTATTCAAAAAAGCATTGTAGAAAATGCAGTTCAGATGTTAAGAGAAGGTGGAATGCTCGTCTATTCTACATGTACTTTTTCGAAAGCAGAAGATGAAGAAATCATACAATATGCATTATCTTTAGATGATTCATTAAAAGTAATTCCATTAAAGAATTGTGAAGGTTTTTATCAAAATGAATTTGGTACAAAACTATTTCCACATCGAATTCATGGAGAAGGGCATTTTGTTTCGTTACTTGTAAAAGAAGGGAATAAGCGAGAACATTCTAAAAAGAATATAGAATATCGCTTTAATTGTGAAAACATTCATTCGAAATTTCTTGATTATCAATATCAAGAAATCAAAGAAAAAGCTTATGTGATGAAAAAGACTGATGTTGATCTATCTGGTTTAAGAATCATGCGTTCAGGCATCTTATTAGGTGAGAAAAAGAAAAATCGTTTTGAATTAAATGAAATATTACCAATGTATTTAAAAGAAAATGAATATTCCAATGTGATTCATTTATCTGTTGATGATATTCGAGTGATGAAATATTTGAAGGGTGAAACGATTCAAATCGATGATTCAAATGTAAAAGACGGGTACGCCATTGTATGTGTAGAAAAATATCCATTGGGCTTTGTGAAAGTTTCTAAAGGAACTTGTAAAAATAAATATTCCAAATCATGGCGGATGCAATAAAATAGTAACTATTAGGGAGTAAAAAAATATGAATCATTTTAAAGTGATTGCGGCAGACATTGATGGAACGTTATGTATGAAAGGCGAGGATATTATGCCTCTTACACGTTCTGCATTAAATGAATTACATCAACAAGGTGTATTGTTTGGACTAGCGACTGGTAGACCAGTGGATTCTAGAGTTTTATCATATGCGAAAAGATGGAATCTAGATTTTGAATTTGATTTTGCGGTAGGAATGAATGGTGGAGAGTTGTATGATTTAAAGAAAAATACAACGGATAAATATTATTTATTAAGCAAAGAAAATATTCGAAAGATATTAGGATTTTTAGAACCATTTGATATCAATGCGATTGTGTATGTAGATGGATATGAAGAAGTGCGTTGTTTAAAGATGGATGATTTTATGACTGCTTCAAAAGCTAGAAATCATTCTCATGTCATTGTTGGTGGAGTAGATACTTTAGCTGAATTTGATACAGGAAAATTAGAAGTACAATTTCATGGTGAAATGAGAGAAGAAGTGTTAAAGGTCGTTGAAGCAAATCAAGATCCTTCTTGGATCATGACGCAAACTTATTATGATGCACATCATTGTACATTTGAATTCCAAGATCCTAGAATCAATAAAGGTGTTGGTTTAGAAAAATATTGTGAAAGATATCAAATTGATATGAAAGATGTTTTAGCTTTTGGAGATCAAGAAAATGATATTGGGTTAATGAAATCTAGTGGATATGGTGTTTGTTTATCAAATGGTGCTGATCTGACAAAATCTTTTGCGAAAGCTATAACAGAACATGATGTATTAGATGATGGTGTTGGCCATTGGCTATATGATCATGTCATGGAAGGTGAACTATGAGTTTTCATAAAGAAGGTGTAGTTGCTTCTTATCCATATCATTTTGATGTGAATGAAGAAGATATTGGAATTGTTACGGCTTTTGTTTATGATCAAGTAAATGTTCAAAATGAAGAAAGAGAAAATGTATTAAAACAACTTTCTGAATTAGAAACACAAGATGATTCTGGATATACAATGATGGATGATAAAGTTGTTTATCAATCTAAAGGAAATGTATTAGATTACAAAGATCTAGAACACGCAGAAGTAGGAATTCGAAGACATTTTATAGAAGATTTTATTGAAACGGATGAAGATTTGAAAAAGATCGTTTCTCCATATAACGCACATACATTAAAAACTGAATTTGTAATAGAGTAAGAGACAATTGTCTCTTTTAAAATAGGAGGAGTGGAATATGAATGAATCCAATACACAATTAATGACGATTGGTGATTATCGTAAGAAAATTATTTTGTTTGCGATTCCATTATTCATTGGGAATTTATTTCAACAAATGTACAATACCGCAGATTCTTTGATCGTTGGAAATTTGTTAGGTGCACAAGCATTAGCTGCTGTAAGTAGCGTTTCTTCTTTGGTATTTTTATTTGTTGGATTCTTTCAAGGCTTTTCAACTGGTGCTGGAGTTATTATTGCACGTTATATTGGTGCACAAAAGAATGAGGAAACATCCAATGCAGTACATACAACGGTATGTTTAGGTATTTTGTTATCCATTGTTATGACAATTGTTGGATATTTTTTATCACCAGAAATCTTGAAATTGATGGGAACACCGGATGATGTATTTTATCTATCAAAAACATATCTACAAATTTATTTTTTAGGATTTTCTGGGCTTGTTATGTACAACACATTCACTGGTATTTTACAAGCAGCGGGCGATTCTAAACACCCATTATATTATTTGGTCGTTTCTTCACTTATCAATGTTGTTTTAGATATTGCGTTTATTGGTGGATTTGGTATGAATGTAGAAGGTGCTGCCATTGCGACAATTCTATCAGAAATATTGACTGCAATATTAGCTGGGATTCGTTTGATTCGTTCAGATTCTGCGATTCAATTGCATTTTCCTAAAATGAAAATGCATATGGATTGTCTACAACAAATTGTTCGTTATGGTTTTCCAACTGCATTACAAGCGAGTGTGATTGATATTTCGAATATTTTGATTCAAAGTTATATCAATTCATTTGGCTCTTTAGCGATGGCTGGAATTGGTGCATCTACCAAAGCAGAAGGTTTTATCTTTTTACCAGTAACTGCATTCTCAATGGCAATGACAACGTATATTTCTCAAAACATGGGTGCTGAAGAATATAAGCGTGTAAAAGATGGGATTCGATTTGGTTATGCCGTTGCCTTAGCGATGATTGGAATCTTTGGTTTGATCTTATTGATTTTTGCGCCAACGATTATTTCCTTCTTTAACAACGATCCTAACGTGATTGCCTATGGAACGGGTAGGGCAAGAATTTGTGGTGCTTTTTATCTATTAGTTGGATATTCTCATATCTCAAGTGCAGTTTGTAGAGGACTTGGAAAGCCAGCTGCTCCAATGGTTATTATGTTAGTATGTTGGTGTGCAGTTCGTGTCAGTGTATTATTTACGATTGGTCAAATTTATCATAATATTTTATTAGCGTATTGGATCTATCCAATTACTTGGATTTTATCAACGATTACATTCTTTATCTATATTCGTAAAGTAGAAAAGAATGTTTACACGCAAAATATATAATCCTGTTAAAATAGATAGTAGTAAAAGCGGAGGTATTTATGGGAAAACGTATTACAACAGATACTGAATATTGGCAATTGAAAGATGATTATGAAAAGGCATTATCTGCCTCAACAAACGAAACAAATCGCAAATTAAAAAAAGAGTATCAAGCAACAGCCAAAGCAAACCAAAAACTTCTAGAAGAATATGAAAAAAGAAAAAGAAAAGATACGCTTGCGTTAGTAAAAAAAGAATTAAAACTCGCAAAAATTAGAAATAAAACAAAAGCAGATAAACAAATATTTTTTAATATCAGTGATATTGAATCAAAATACATTGATTTTACTTCATTAAGTGAAAAAGAAAGAAATAAACTTTCAGTAAAAAAAGAAAGTATGATTCAGATGATGAAGAAAGGAATGTATGTAAAATTAAAAGATGATTCTGGTATCTATCAAGTAAAACATAATGATGATTATATGGATGGTATGAATTATTTATCTACTGCTCGTTATTCTGATGTGGCAGTACAAGATATTGCATTGATCATTGATCGTTATTATTATGAATCAGAATTAAGTAAAACAGGTCATAAAATTAGTTGAAACTATAATTTGATAGTATTGAAAGTAGTACAAAAAACCAAGTATTACTGTTACATTAGTAGCAGTAATACTTGGCTTTTAGATTGATTGTGAATTGAATTATTCTTCTTGCCTAACCAAAAAAATCGTGTTATAAATTTATACGTAAATTGACCCGTTTGGTCGGAAGAAAGGTTACATTAGTTTAGTGTAATCTTTTTCTTGGCTTAAATACGCAATCATTGAAGTGAATCTTTTTCTGTTTGTACTATCACGTAATTTTTTGGTGGTTGGATTATAAAATCTGATTAAAATTTCAAGGCTATTGCAATGCATTACACAATTTCTAACCGAAACTAAGGTGAATATCTTATTTATAAAATCAGGTGTTTTATCCACATTGAAATGCATATTGATATTTTTGAAATCTTTAAAGATTGTATCTTGTAGTTTATAATCCAAACCGCAATAGATATTTAAACATTCTCCTAATGTCAATCTATCAAAAAAACAATAAATATCGTGATAATTTGAAATGTTGGATTTTAAAATGAAGAGTGAAGATAGCATATGTCGCTTTCTACTATCTTTTAGTCTTGAATCATTGCTGATATTTGTTTCTACTGTTTTAAAAAATGATATTGCACTAGAACTTGTACCAATTTTAAGCTCTGTTAAAATCCTATAAGCTAATATTGCTTTGAACTGTGTTTCAAAACTAAGAATATTTTGAACAATAATTGGATATAGTGAACGCTCTTTCTTATAAAAATCATAGTATTCAGAAAAATCTATATTCCTAGGATAAATATGATGACCATTCTCTTTTATCACTTTTCCTTTATTGTCTTTTAAAGCAAATTTATGCTTAAAAGGGGTTATAACATTGATGTAGTTATAACGAAACAAAATTTTTTCAGCACAATCTTTAGAAATCTTGTTATATGTTATTCTTTTGTTTTGCTCCAAATATTCAATTTGTTGATCAACAGTTCTTGGCTTTTTATAATTCGTCATATACACCTCCAACAATATAATTAAAGTTTCATGATTAGGATGATTATCTATAACAAATTTGATATCCTTTTATTGAATGTGATATGGACTTTTTTTGTAACCTGATAATCGAGTGACTAATTCACCATCTGTTAATTTATCAAATGGTCCAATTAAACGATTTAATTCACTTAACATTTCACCAACTGTTTTATTTGCGTATGCTTCCATGTGAATTTCTTCAAATAATTCATAAATATTATGTCGATCAGTCATTTTATTTGCCTCCAAATTTATATGCGAATAAGATTATAACATGAAAACAATTGAAGATATTGATATTAAAAGTAAACAAGATATGATTGATGCGGTAAATGCGATTGGAATATTACCGCTTTTTAAAAATAGTATTCCTGGTTTTTCGATTGAAGAAAGATGTGATCCAAGTGTTTAGTTTTCTAATCGAGAAGGAATATGGGAATGAGAAGGACCTGTTATTTTAGAAACTAAAAGTGCATATGGGAAATTCTTTCAAAATAAAGTTGCTTTTGTTTCAGATAAGTTCTATTGCGATTTCACAAATTTTAAAAGAGATGGTTATGATTATGAAGCTAGATGTGATGAAGGACTTGCTTCTTATGATGAATAATATTTGTATACATTGATTGCTTCACATTATTCCATTCTTTCTAAACAGGCAAAAATAGAAGGAGGATACCTAAAACCACGTAAGAATGAATTGGTACAGTGGGAACCAAGAAAAGGGTTTGATACACAAATTACAAAATTGCAAAGATTAGGTTATATTACAATTACAAATTTTGAATATGAATGGATAAGCATGGTGAATTTTATGGTTGGGGCATCGCAAGATACGCAACATTTGAAAATGCATTTGGGAAAAAATTTTTTAATCATGTTTATAAAAAAACACCTAAGCAATCTTATGAAAGATTGCAGAAGCATCTTAAAAGAGTAATTCCTTATGTACAAGAAAATGAAATCGATTATTTTCTGGAGAAATGATATACAAAAATTGGAAATTGGTTACAATTTTCATTTTTTTATTCAAAGCAAAGAAAAGAGATTGTATAATAGTTATAGATGTAACCGCTAACATAATTTATTAAGGAGTAAAGCTTTATGAATCAAACAACGAAAAATACAAAGAAGACATCTCGTAAAAAAGTAGAAAAGATGCCTTCTGATCCTACATTTATCACAGAATATGATAGATATTTATTTGCTTCAGGTACGGATTATAAAATCTATCAAAAGATGGGCGCACATCCAGCGAAGCTAAATGGAAAAAAAGGAATTCATTTTGCGGTATGGGCACCTAACGCAAAAGCAGTATCGATTGTTTGCGATAGAAACAATTGGGATCCATCCGCAAATTATATGTTACCTTTGGAAAAGAGTGGAATCTATGAAGGATTTATCACTGGAATGGGATTAGGTGAATTGTATAAATATGCCATTGAAACCAAAGAAGGAGAAATTCTATATAAAGCTGATCCATATGCTTTTTCTGCGGAATTAAGACCTGGAAATGCATCTAAAACAACAGATATTTCTACTTATAAATGGAAAGATGAAAAATGGCTAGTTGATAGAAAAGAACATACAGGTTTTGATCAACCAATGTCAATCTATGAAGTGCATTTAGGTTCTTGGATGAAAAAGGATGATGGAACAGAAGATGGTTTCATGAATTATAGAGAATACGCAAAAGAGTTATGTGAATATTGTACATATATGGGATATACACATGTAGAACTCATGGGAATTGCGGAACATCCATTTGATGGATCTTGGGGATATCAAGTTACAGGATATTATGCACCAACAAGTAGATATGGGGATCCAAAAGATTTCATGTATTTAGTTGATACATTACATAAACATCATATTGGTGTTATTTTGGATTGGGTACCTGCACATTTCCCTAAAGATGCATTTGGATTAGCTGATTTTGATGGTACACCAACGTATGAATATTCTGATCCTAGAATGGGAGAACATCCTGATTGGGGTACAAAGATCTTCAATTATTCTAAGAATGAAGTAAAGAATTTCTTGATTGGGAATGCACTTTATTGGTTTGATGAATATCATATTGATGGATTGCGTGTAGATGCGGTAGCTTCCATGTTGTATTTGGATTATGGAAGAAAAGAAGGTGAATGGGTACCAAACAAGTATGGTGGAAATGGAAATCTAGATGCCATTGAATTCTTTAAACATTTAAATAGTGTCATTCGTGGTAGAAAAGATGGAACGATTATCATAGCGGAAGAATCTACAGCTTGGCCAAAGATTACAGAAGCACCTGAAAATGATGGATTAGGTTTCACTTATAAGTGGAATATGGGATGGATGCATGATTTCTTAGATTATATGAAATTAGATCCATACTTTAGAAAAGATAATCACAACAAAATGACATTTGGTATGTCATATGCAACAAGTGAAAAGTTTATTCTTGTATTGAGTCATGATGAAGTTGTACATTTGAAATGTTCTATGATCAATAAAATGCCAGGCTATGAAGATGACAAATTTAAGAATCTGAAAGCAGGATATCTATTCATGTTTGGACATGCAGGTAAGAAACTATTATTTATGGGACAAGATTTTGGACAAGCACATGAATGGAATGAAAAAGTACAATTAGATTGGTGGGAATGTGATAATCCAAACAATAAAAGTTTACAGAACTTTGTGAGAGATCTATTACATATCTATAAGAAATATCCGGCATTGTATGCATTAGATGATTCATGGGAAGGTTTTGAATGGATCAACGCAGATGATAATGAAAGAAGTATTTTCTCCTTTGTTAGAAAAGATCATACAGGTAAAAATGCATTGTTATTTGTGATCAACTTCACACCAGTAGAAAGAACTGATTACATGGTTGGTGTTCCAAATAGTGGTACATATTCTCTTGTTTTAGATGAAAATGGACTTGTAGGAGAGAAAAAATCATTCACTGCTAAAAAAGGTGAGTGTGATGGTAAACCATATCATGTTTCCTATCCTTTACCAGCTTATGGGTGTGCAGTATTTAAATTTAACTACAAAAAATAAGCGAAATAGCACAAAAAATGTGCTATTTTTTTATGCTCACTTGCATTTGTGATAAAATAAACATGTTTTTTATAGGTGAATTTATGCATTACGGAAATCAGTATTCAAAACGATTTATGGGCGTTGTGATCGTTATCCTCTTTATTGGTGGATTTATCAAAGGAATATATAAATCTACACAATCAAAAGAAACCATCACAACGTTAAACTTAAAAGTAGTACTTAATGATGATTGGAGTTTAGTAAACTACGATAAAGATTCAGATAGCATCATTCTACAAGATAATCAAGGTACAGCGAACATTCAAATGGAAGAAATAGAAATAGATGATGAAACAATTACACAAGAAACAATTGGTGATTGGAAAGTTACAGGTTATCAAACAAATGAAAAACCATATCATCTGTATTTAAAGTTAGAAGGAAATCAAACAGTTTATTTGGATTATGAATCTAGTAAGAAATCATCATTAAATCATTTAAAGACATTGATTAAAAACATTACATTAGGAGATTGATTATGAATAAAAATATGAAATATGTTAGAAAATTACCAAAGCCAGCTGAGTTAAAAGAAGCTTATCCTTTATCTCAAGAAATTATTGAAATCAAAAAAAGAAGAGATGAAGAAATCGCAAATATTTTTACAGGAAAAGATGATCGTTTCTTATTGATTATTGGGCCATGTAGTGCTGATCGAGAAGATGCAGTATTAGAATACATGCATAAGCTTGCAAAGGTACAAGAAAAAGTAAAAGATAAGATTTATATGATTCCTCGTGTGTATACAAATAAACCACGTACAAAAGGAACAGGCTATAAAGGAATGTTCCACCAACCAGATCCTCATAAAAGTGAAGATATGTTAAAAGGAATTATTGCGATTCGTCAATTACACGCAGATGTAATTAAAGAAACTGGATTCACTTGTGCAGATGAAATGTTATATCCAGATAACTATGCATATTTAAATGATGTATTAGCGTATGTAGCAGTAGGGGCAAGAAGTGTAGAAGACCAATTACATCGTATCGTTGCTAGTGGAATCGATATTCCTTGTGGAATGAAGAATCCAACGGGTGGTGATTTGAGTGTTATGATGAACTCAATTGCAGCATCTCAAGTTAAACAAAAGTTCGTATATCGTGGCTGGGAAGTGGAAACAACAGGGAATCCATTATCACATGTCATTATGAGAGGGTATGTAGATCGTTTCAATCATTCACATTCTAACTATCATTATGAAGACCTCATGGAAGTGCGTTCTTTATATCATCAATTTGATTTGGAAAATCCAGCAGTGATTGTGGATTGTAACCATAATAATTCCGGTAAAAAGTTTGAAGAACAAATTCGTATTTCGAAAGATGTTGTGCATTCTATGAGTTGTTCCGATGATATTCGTAAATTAGTAAAAGGACTTATGATTGAAAGTTACCTTGTAGATGGAAACCAAAAACCAGAAGAGACAGTTTATGGAAAGTCTATTACGGATCCATGCTTAGGTTGGGAAAAGACAGAACAATTGATTTACGATTTAGCTGATTTATTATAAATCATAATTGACCATCTGTTTCACAAAATGCTTTACTGTACCAAAAAATGTACAGTAAAAATGAATGATAGGCATATACTCTTACTGCGAGGTGAAAGTATATGACAAAATATAAAGCTAAAAAACCATCAATGGTTGATTTCTCTAGAAAATATGCAAACAATGATCTTGCTTGTGAAGAATTTTTCTTCCGTGCTAAGTATCCTTCTGGTTACTACTGTGAAAAATGTGGTTGTACACACTATAAGAAGATTTCTACCAGAAGACATGTATATGCTTGTTCTGAATGTGGTCATCAATCTTGTTTATTTGCTGGGACTATCTTTCAAGATTGTAAACTTGATCTTTATAAACTCTTATTAGGTTTGTTTATCTTCTTCACTGCCAACAAAGGTGTCAGTGCTATGGAAATGCGTTCTCATCTAGATGTGAATTACAAAACTGCATTATTACTATGCAGAAAATGCAGAGTATTAATGACTGAATGTAATTCAGAGAAAATACTAGATGATATGTTCTATGAAGCAGATGTTGCATATATTGGTGCAGAATCTAAAGAACCAGGACATCAGGGCTGTGGTACTGAACAACAGCCTTTCTTTATAGCTTTATCAACAAGTAGAGATAACAACTATCCTCAATTCATTAAGTTAAGAGCAGTTCCAAAAGATGATAGTGAAATAACAAATGCATTTTTAACACAATCATTGGTATTATCAAAAGATAGAACATTAAATACAGATGGTAAAACAACATTCAATATCATGAAAGATAGAATCAAAGTAGTAAATGAAAAGATAGATTATTCTAAAGATGATCATAGACTCTATTGGTTAAATACGATTATTGGCGATATAAAGAATAATATCGTAGGTATTTATCATGGAGCTAGAAAGATAGATCTACCATTATTCTTTGGAGAACAAGAATATAGGTTCAATCATAGAAATACAGGAAAAGCAATGATGGATAAAGTAAGTAAATATCTATCTAAATCTCATCCAATGACACGTAAGCAAATTACTGCCTCTTTGAACGCTGCTTTTCCTGTTTTCGCTAAGATATGAATCAGATGGTCAATTATG
>CAVJMM010000052.1:0-14830 GCA_963650865.1 Eubacterium sp. AM49-13BH
TAAAATGCGTTAGTTATCACGATTTTTAGACTTTTTTAATTTAGATGTATAAACTTCACGAGAAGTTGACGCAAATCATTAAAACCCTACTTGTAGCAAAAAAAGAAGCATAACGAATCTAGAATCTTGAATCCTAAAATTCGTTGATGCTTCTTATTTAATTCCTTTTACTTCAATTCTATTCAGTGCTTTTGTTAATGCAATTTGTGCACGTTTGATATCAATATTTGGATCACTTGACTGTAATCTTTTTTCAGCTCTTTTCTTTGCGTTTTGAGCTCTTTCTAAATCAATATCATTTTTGTTTTCAATTGCATCGGTTAAGATTTCCGCAAGATTATTTCTAAAGTAGAATAATCCACCACTCACAGCATACGTCTCTCTTACACCATTTTCATCAGATGTCATTGTTCCAATTTTTAACATTGTTACAAGTGGCATATGATTTGGTAATACACCTTGATTTCCATCTTCTGTTTGAATGTTGATGATTGGTGTATCAAATTCTTTATAGATCCCTTCTGGTGTAATGACTCTTACATGAAGCTGACTCATTTTAATGTCTCTGCTTTCTTCACAACATCTTCAATCGTTCCAACGGATAAGAAAGCTGCTTCAGGAAGATCATCATATTTTCCATCTAAGATTTCTTGGAAAGAACGAACGGTATCTTTGACTGGTACATAGACACCTTTTAGACCTGTGAATTGTTCCGCAACACTAAATGGTTGTGATAAGAAGTTTCTAATACGACGTGCTCTGTTGACGATTTTCTTATCTTCTTCACCTAATTCATCCATACCTAAGATAGCAATAATATCTTGTAATTCTTTATATCTTTGTAAGATTTCTTGCACACCTCTTGCGACCTTGTAATGCTCTTCTCCAACAACAAGTGGATCTAACATACGAGAGGATGAATCTAATGGATCAACTGCAGGATAAATTCCTAATGCTGCAATGGAACGATCCAATACGAGCTTTGCATCCAAATGTGAGAATGTTGCGGCAGGTGCTGGGTCTGTTAAGTCATCGGCTGGCACATAAACACATTGAACGGATGTAATAGAACCATCTTTTGTAGATGTGATTCTTTCTTGTAATTGTCCCATTTCTGTAGCCAATGTTGGTTGATAACCTACAGCAGAAGGCATACGTCCAAGTAAGGCAGAAACTTCTGAACCTGCTTGTGTGAAACGGAAAATATTATCAATGAACAACAATACATCTTGATGCTCTTCATCACGGAAATATTCAGCCATTGTAAGTGCGCTTAACGCAACCCTCATTCTAGCTCCAGGAGATTCATTCATCTGTCCATAAGTAAGAACTGTATTTTTTAAGACACCAGAGTTCTTCATTTCATAATACATGTCATTACCTTCACGTGTTCTTTCACCAACACCAGCAACGACAGATCTGCCACCATGTTCAATGGCAATGTTATGAATCAATTCTTGTTCAAGAACTGTTTTTCCTACACCGGCACCACCGAATAAACCAATCTTACCACCCTTAGCATAAGGACATAGTAAGTCAATAACTTTGATACCTGTTTCTAAGATTTCATTTTGTGTTGTTTGTTGTGCGAATGTTGGAGCATCTCTATGGATTGGCATTTTTTTGTCTGTTTTGACTTCTCCTAATCCATCAATTGGTTCTCCTAAAACATTAAACATTCTTCCTAATACTGCATCACCTACTGGAACTTCAATTGGTTTTCCAGTATCGATACAATCCATACCTCTAACAAGACCATCTGTAGAAGACATTGCGATACATCTGACAACATCATCACCAACGTGTTGTGCTACTTCAGCTGTCATTTGTTTTCCATCATTTGTTTGAATCAAAATTGCATTTTTGATGGAAGGTAAATGTTCCGCATCATAGCGGATATCTACAACTGGTCCAATTACTTGTAGTATTTTTCCTGTATTGCTCATAATTGCCTTCTTTCTTAAACAGCACTACTTCCACCAACGATTTCCGTTATTTCCTGGGTAATCGCTGTTTGACGTGCCTTGTTATATTCTAATTGTAGTGAAGATGATAAATCATCTGCATTATCCGATGCAGTTTTCATCGCAACTCTTCTACTACCTTGTTCACTTGTTGTGGATTCCATCCAATCAGAATACGCTACATCAGTAATCATCATTGGAATCAAACTATCTAATATCGCACTTGCGTTTGGTTCAAATAAAGTCTCTACTGGTAACTTCCCTGTTTCCTCTTTTTGGATTTCTTTTTGTTCTAGAGTACAAGGTAATAAGACATCAATGTCAGGAGAAAAAGTCATTGTATTGACAAATCTTGTATATAAGATTTGTACTTTTCCAACTTCTTGATTTTGATACATACGAATACATTGATCTACAATTTCTTTCATTTTAGAAAATGTTAATTTATCACTTGAAATGACTTCTTGATTCAATAAATGATAACCTTTTTCTTCAAAAGAATGATATAAGGATGTACCAATTACATAAACTGGATCATTAATATCTAATACTTCACTTGCTTTCTTAAAAACATTTGCGTTATATCCACCACACAAACCTAAATCAGAAGTTAATATGATCGTTACAGCTTTTTGATTTTCTGTTTTAATGACATATTGACTTTCTACATCAGGATTATTCGCTACAATTTCATCAACGGTATCTTGTAGCTTTTGTGCATATTCACGATTCGCTTCCATTTTATTTCTAGAACGAAATAGTTTTGCGTTAGCAATCATTTCCATTGCTTTCGTGATTTTACGAGTAGACTGTACAGACTTGATTCGAGAACGTAATGCTTGTCTTGACTGACCAGCCATATCAGTTCACTCCTTTAAGTAATTTAAACTGACTCAAAATATCATTCATTGCATTCTTCATCTGTTCCATCAATTCATCACTCAATGCTTCTTTTTCTTCTATTTCTTTACAAATACTTTCATAGTTTGCATGGAATGTTTTATGAATTGTATTTTCAAATTGAGGAACATCTTCTACCGCAATATCATCCATATATCCTTCTTTTACCGCAAACAAAGATAATACTTGATCAACCATGGACATTGGTTTGTATTGTGGTTGTTTTAATAATTCTGTAACTTTCGCACCATGATTTAAGATCTTCTTTGTTGAAGCATCGAGATCAGAACCAAATTGTGCAAATGATTGCATTTCATGATATTGTGCTAAATCCATTTTTAAAGAAGATGATACTTTCTTGATTGCCTTTGTTTGTGCTGCAGAACCAACACGTGATACAGATAAACCAGAATCTACAGCTGGTCTAATACCTGCAGCGAACAAATCTGTTTGTAAGAAAATCTGCCCATCCGTAATGGAAATTACATTTGTTGGAATATATGCTGAAATATCACCTGCTTGTGTTTCAATGATTGGTAAAGCCGTTAAAGATCCTCCACCAAGTTCATCACTCAACTTCGCAGCTCTTTCTAATAATCTAGAATGCAAATAGAATACATCACCAGGATAAGCTTCACGTCCTGGAGGTCTCTTTAATAACAATGACATTGTTCTATATGCAACCGCATGTTTACTTAAGTCATCATAAACAATCAATACATCTTTGCCATTGTCCATCCATTCTTCACCCATAGCACAACCTGCATATGGTGCTATATATTGTAATGGAGCACTTGATGAAGCTGAAGCATTGACTACAACCGTGTATTTCATTGCATCATGTTCTTTTAACTTCTGAACCAAACGAGCAATTGTTGATTCTTTTTGTCCAATAGCGACATAGATACAATAAACATCTTTTCCTTTTTGATTGATAATCGTATCAATTGCGATAGCAGTTTTACCTGTTTCTCTATCACCAATGATCAATTCTCTCTGTCCTTTACCAATCGGAATAATGGAATCAATCATCTTTAAACCAGTCATCAATGGTTGATCAACTGATTTTCTCGTCATAACACCAGGTGCAACTCTTTCAATTTCTCTTTCTTTTGTATAAGAAATAGGACCTGCACCATCAATTGGCTCACCTAATGGATTTACTACTCTTCCTAATAATCCATCACCAACAGGAACTTCTACGATTTTTCCTGTTCTTTTTACTTCATCGCCTTCTTTGATCTTTGTATCATCACCTAAAAGAACAACACCAATATGGTCTTCTTCTAAGTTCATGACCATTCCCATAACACCATTCGGAAATTCAAGAAGTTCACTTGACATCGCTTTTTCAATGCCTTGGATCATGGCAATTCCATCACCTACAGAGATGACGTAACCAACATCATCAGAATGAATTTTATTATCATAGTTTTTGATTTCATTTTTAATCAAAGAACTAATTTCTTCTGGTCTGATTAAAGAGCTCATGCCATTTGTCCTCCTTTCAATAATGTATTTCTCATATTCTCAAGTTTCGTTTTCATTGTAATATCTGTTACATTGTTTCCCATGATGACTTTAATACCGGCAATCACACTAGGATCCACTACATTCTCAAGAATAATTTTTTTGTTTGTTTTTGAAACAAGTGTGTTTCCAATTGTATTCAAATCTTCTTGTGATAACTTTCTAGCAGATATCACTTTCGCATGTTGAATTCCAAGATCTTCTTCACACAGTTGTATAAAACAATCATAGATTTCTGTTAAATAAGAAACTCTTCCTTTATCAATTACTAATTTCAAAAAATTAACAATTTGATGTTCAAAAGATTTCTCAAATACTTTATCAATCAATTCTTTTTTCTCATCTTTTGAGATTTTGATTGATAAGAAAAAAGTAGTTAAATCAGGATTCTCTTTAAAGATTTCTTTTAAAGATTGTACAGAATACATGTATTCTTCTACTTTATTTTCTTCTTTAGCAAGTTCAAATAAACCTGCACCATAACGTTCCGCAATCTCATTCATGGTTTTCAGCATCCTTTATAAAATTTTGGATTGCTAGACGATCTAAATCTTCATCTGCTTTTGTACCAATCAATTTACCTGCAGCATCCATGGCAATATTCACCATTTCATTCTTCATGGAATCGGCCATCTTTAATTTCTCTGCTTCAATTGCTTCACGTGCTTTTGTCTTTTCAGCTTCCGCTTCCGCATGTGCTTTATCAAGAATTTCTTGTTTTTCACTATCTGCTTGTTTTACAGCAGCTTCTACAATTGCTTCTGATTTCTTTGCGGCTTCACTGAGTTGCACTTTAGCCTTTTCACGCTCATCAAAAGCTTCCTGTTTTGCTTGCTCGCTTTGTGCTAAATCGGACTGCATCTTATCAGCACGTGCGTCTAACCACTTCTTTACAGAAGTCCATAAAAACTTCTTCGCTAGCAAAAACAGAACTAATGTACTACATAGTTGTACCAAGATAGTAATAATATTTGGTATTAACTGACCTGTGATATCGACATCAATCATTCGATACTATCCTATCAATTAATATACAAACATCAGAAGGATGGCAACAAGCAGTCCATAAATTGCACAAGTTTCTGACAAGGCAATACCAAGAATCATTGTAGAACGAATCTTAGATTCTACTTCTGGGTTTTTACCAATCGCATCACAAGCGTGTGCTGCAACTTCACCTTCACCTCGACCAGTCATCATACCTGTCATAACAGCTAATCCTGCACCAATCGCAATCAAACCTTTATTAATATCCATGTTCAAGCTCCTCCTTATAATTAAGCTTTGTCTTTATATTCTTCAGGAATATCATTCCCGATAAGAACCACAGTTAATGTTACAAATACTAATGTCTGAATAAATCCAGAGAACAAATCAAAATATGCATGTAATAATGGTGTTAGAAATGGTGCAACAAAGTTAAACACATCACCATTCACACTCGCAAATAATCCAATAATAGAATTGGATATCCATTGGCAGAAACTATAAATCAACTGCATCATAATTCCACCACACAATATATTTCCAAATAAACGCAATGCCATAGAAACCATTGTAGAAAACTTACCGAAGATATTCATTGGTAACATGATCGCAATTGGTTCTAAGAAACTATGGAAATACCCTTTTACACCTTGGAACTTAAATTCAACGATTTGTATCAATAACCATGTAATGATTGATAACAATAGCGTTACACTTAAATTTGATGTGGGTGAAGAAATACCAAATAATGAAATAATATTCGCTACAAATATGTATGTCCAAAGAACTAATATATAAGGTGTTAAAGCATCCGCATATTTCTTTCCAACAGAATCTTTTACTGTATTATGAACAGATTGCACACCTAATAATACTGGAACCAATATTCCCTTTGGTCTTTCTAATGGATCACAAGCATCTATCTTCTTAGACAGAACAACAATTCCTATTCCTAATATAATTGTTAGAAATATAATTGTATATACATCACTTTGAATCGTCATTTGTCCTCCTTATGAATGAATAAATCGATATATGTTGTTACTTTGATTAGTAACATTCCAACTGCACATGCATATATGTTAAAAATATTTGGTAGAAAAGCACAAATTAATAAGACACATGCCATTAACGCAAAAGTAATCGCAAAATGCATCACACCTGTACTTTTATGTGATACCCCAACATCTATCACACCATTCCAAAATTTCTCTAATCTTTTATAGTGAATCCATGCTTCTAAACTACCCAACAAATAACCCAAAGATATTCGATAGTCTATAACTACAGTAATTATAGTCCCAAATATTATTAATATATAGAATAATTTCCAAGTTTTCGCATTCATTTTATTCCACCACGTAATTAATCATAAACAAATTCAATCTTTAAACAATGGACAGATTTGGAAATTTGTTTACACTCATAACTTTTATTTGTAATATTTATAACATGAATGAAATCGAATTAAAACGAAAACAACTTATATCTTTAATTGTTAGATATGGATATCCTGTGGAATTTGGATGTGTACTTGCAGATGAATTACGTACAGAAAAACAAATGAAACGAATGATTGGATATTTGTTGAATGGAAAACCAAATCATATTGAAGAAATCGTAGATGAACTTCTAGCAATCAAAGCTGATTTTGTATCTTATCAACAGAAAAAGATTACAGAATACAACAATCAGAAATACAATGAACTCTTAGCAGAAAGAATGTTAAAGGATGACGATGGAAGCTAAAGCATAATCACATGATGGTGATTATGCTTTATTTTGTTTTTATATATCTTGTAATGCATTTTACACCAACAATTACTACTATTATTTCTATAAAGGCAACAAGCCAATAAATGGGATTTACAGTAATTCCTTCATCAAGTATTCTATTCAACACTTTAAAAATTGATAACGAATAACTACTAGAAACAATAACAATTCCCGAATAAAAAAAAGTATAACTTTCTATTAGTCCCATAATTGCTTGTATTCTTTGAAAATAGATTCCAATAAATGCATATATAAATAATAAGATATTATACTGTACTAACATCATTAAGATATATTCCACAATATTTATGAATGGTACATCAAATATAAAGTTAGCAAAGTAACTTACAAACAAGCTTGATAGTAATGCTATAAAAAACGATTCAATAAATATAGGAAAAAATCTAATAAAAAGAATTAACCAATAAGAAACATTACAATTAAAGCATTTATCAAATTGTTTTAAACGTATTTCTAATTCAATGCGCTGCGATATTTCTAAAAAACTATTTACTAATACAAACCAAAAGATACATTTTACAATTGCTTGTATTGTTATTGTATTGTTTTTTGTTACCAAAAGAATCATTCCAGTCAAAAATATAACTCTTTCTATATAATTAGTGATTGTTTGAAAATAATATTTCTTTCTATTTTGAATAAAAAAACAAATTTCTGTTTTTAAAACTAATATAAAGTCAAACATAAAAAACACTTCCTTTTTTTATTATTTCTTTTAAATATCTATTATAAAAAAAGAGCCCTAATACAAGATATAATGTAAATTGTATTAATAAAATCATAATATTGTCAGCACCAATATTCATATTATTTTGTAACGCTACAGTTATATTTTTAATTGGAAGAAACGGTAAAAAATAACATATTCTATTTATCAGTTTAAAATTCGGATAACTATATAATATGCCTCCAAAGAACAATACATAATAATAAAACAAATTTGGTAATGCTGAAACTTTCTTATATTTTAAAGTAAGAGAACCAATAATCAGTCCTATAAAATATGAAATGAATATACCAATTATTAACAAACCAGTGATTATTAATCCATTTTGTAAATTCAGCCAACTAAAATCATATTCTCCAAAATATAAAACAAGCCCAAAAACAATTACAGCTTTAAAAAAATCATAAAATACTTGAATAAAAGATCTTAAAATTATAACTTCCAAAAATGATGTTCCCGTCATCAAAACATGAGCGAATGTATTATCCGTTATTTCTTCCTCAATAATGTAATCAATATTAATAAACCCATGCGTAGCAAAATACCAAAAGAATAATAAAATTAAAACACTTTCCTTATTTTGAATGTTTGAATATTTCATTATTCCATTAAAAAACAAAATTAAACCAATGTTCGCAAAAAATAGATTAAATTTAAAACTCATCATCTCATTAAAATATCTTCGGAATTCCACTTTCAAGTTATACCACATGCTTTTAACCTCGTTGTATTTCTAAGATTTTTTTATTTTCAACAAGTATTATTTTGGAATTGATTTTCTTCATAAAGTTCATGTCATGAGAAGTGATAAGAATTGTCATATTTTCATCTCTATTTTTTGAAATTAAGATTTCAGATAATATATTAATACTTTTATCATCTAATCCATTGGTTGGTTCATCCAATATCAACACTTTTGGTTGACTTAATAAAGATGTAATCAATGCCATCTTTTGTCTATTTCCTTGTGATAATTCATCCACTTTTTTGTTGATGTATTGATTAAAATTAAATTGTTCACATAAAAAATTATATTCATCTAATACAGATTTAAAATTTATTTTGTTTAGTCCTAGAAAATATCGAATATTTTCAAATGCAGTTAAATAGCCGTAAAAACCTTGTCCACTTTCGAAAACAAATTCACATTTCTTCAATGCTTTTTTCTTATGATTATCAATCCCGAAAATAGTAATTAAACCTTCATCTTGGTATATTAAACCAGCAATCATTTTAATTAAAGTACTTTTTCCAGATCCATTTTCACCTATAAATGAAATTATTTCACCTTTAGAAATTTCTAAATTAATATTATCCAACACTAAATTCCCTTTGAATGATTTACTAACCTCTTTTAATTCAATCATTTCATTCATTATAAATTACCTCTAATTTCATAAGATTATCTTCTATTTGTGTTATTTCTGATAATGCATCAGATTTGGATAATTTTAATAATGATTTTAGATCCTCTATGCTTTCTTTTTCAACTAATTTTAGATAGTAATAATATGGGGGTGTTAATTCATATAACTTGTGTTTATCTATGAAATATATTATTAGTTTTGGGATTTTAAAATTAGGTTCATATCTCCAAAAAATTCTTTTATTTATTTTTATCATGTACTATACACCTCACATCATAATCTTTATTAGTAATGTATGCATTTGCATAACATCCACCACCACATTTTAAATAATTTTTGCAACTTAAACATTCAATATTCTTTGTCCAACATGAATTCTCTAATAACAATTTTGGACCATCTAACCATATGTCATTAATATTTCTTTCATATAGATTACCTAATTTATGAAATTCATCATGTAAAAAAGGACATGGATATATGTTTCCTTTTGCATCAATTTCAATTTCAGTTTTATATGCTGGGCAAAACAATCTATTTGATTCAATATTTTCTGTTAATCGCAAAGACCATGGATGTGAAAATGGTGTGTCTATTAATTCAATATTATTTTCATCACAATATTTAACCGCTTCATAAAATATATCAATTAATTCATTATCTAATTTATATAAACTTCTATTAGCAGAAAAAATTGGGGACATTCTAAATTTTTTTATTCCTATCTCTTTGCAGAATTTAATAATTTCTTTTAATTCCGTATAATTGTAATTACTAATTACCGTATTCACTATTATTTTTTCTTTTGATCCAATACCTTCTACAAATTCCTTAATTTTTTCTAAAGGATTTTTGATATTACTTTTCCGGATTTTTTCAAATTTCGATATAGAATCAATACTAATTTGAATTAATTCAATTTTATTTATGTTTTTCTTTAAATATTCTATATTTTCTTTTGTCGTTATACCTGTAGTATGAATTTTCAATAAAATATCCCAATTGTAAAATAGCTGAATTATTTCAAAAATATTTGGATGAAGTAATGGCTCTCCACCTGTTAAATAAACTTCATATGGTTTCTGATTTAATTCTTCAATACTTTTCCTTATTATATCCAAAGACATATTTTTTGTATTTTTCTGTGTAAAACAATAATTACACTGAAAAAGACACTTATTTGTTATCTTAAAACCTATTTTCATTGGCGAAATTGTTCTTTGAAAATTATTTTCTTCTAATCGACGAAAAATGTAGTATGGCAAATCAAATTCTTTATTTTTTCCACTTATATCCTGAATTTCTATTATCTTATTTCTATTATCCATTAAATACACATCTTTCATCTGGGCTATTTATATTAGGATAGTTATTAATATAATTACCACCTTTGCATCTTCTTACATTACTGCAATGCGCGCATTTACAATCAGATAAATTTCTTAGACCTATTTTTTGTTGAACAATATAATTTCTTTTTGTTAATTCTAATATACTGTCATCATAAATATTTCCTATATATAAATCTTTATAAATATAATGATCCATAAAATTATATATATTTCCTTCAGCATCTATCGTCCAATGTAATACATTATCATTAAAAAAAAGATATTCCTTTCTACTTTCTTTTACGTACTTTGCTGTTTTACTTTTTATTTCTAATGGCATAAAAATTCGAAGAATGACATTACTATCATCTGTTGAATTTAATTCCCTTAAATATTTTATTGTTTTTTCATATTGGTCCAACAATTCTATATTCCGAAATTGTTTTCCTCTTCTTAAATCATAAACAGGAGTAATTGAAAATACATTAACTTTCAATTTATTTGCTAAATTATAAACAGAGATAATATCGTTCACATTTATATCTGTAACCGTCATGTGTAAACGTATATTTATATCATATTTTTTCATTAATTTTATATTAGCTATAACTTTATCAAAAGAATCCACACCTCTTTGAATTTTATACGCATCTCTCATACCATCTAAGCTAATTTGAAAAAAGTCTGCTTTTCTAAAATAAATAGACACTTTTCTAATCGTTTCTTCTGTCAAATCCTGGCCATTTGAAAATACTTCTACTATCGGAAATAATTCTATAGATTTTTTTAATATCTCAAAAAAATTAGCGTGCTCTAATGGTTCTCCTCCAGTTATTGTAAAATGCATTATTTTGAATGTAGCAATTTTTTCCATCGCATTTTGAATTTCTTCATACGATTTTATTACTTCACTTTTACCTGCCCAACAATGTTTACAATTTTGATTGCATTTTTCAGTTATTTTAAATCCTACATATAATGGAGAAATAGGAAAATGTATATTTTCAAAATTGTTATTTTGAACCTGTTTATGATAATAAGATATTAGATAATTCAAACAATCTCTTTCATCGTTCATATAACCTCACGTTTATTTAAAAATAATTTCAGAGTGAAACTTACACTCTGAAACTCTGTAATCAATGACCATGTGATTTAGAAAGGTCTTGATCCATATTATTTAATTCTTCTTCTAAATCTACCTCTTTAATCTCTAAGCCCATAAACAACTCCCTTTTTACTTTTCTTAAATAGTATTTAACATTGTTTGTTTTTGATGTCAACTTCTTTTCTACAATACTTGATTAACGACTTTCTATGATTGAACTAAGATTAACTAAGAATTTATACTCTAAATAATATTTAAATTTAAACATCTATTTTGATAACAAAAGCTAATGCATAATCACCATCATGTGATATGGATATTTGTATTTCAGGATGCTCTTTTACATAAGGACATCCATTTTCTTTGTGTAATATAGAATAAGATAAATACTCTTGATCTTGTGTTGCTTTGAAAATTGCTTCTTTTCCTGCAAACCTGCCTGCAATATATTCTTTTCTTCTTTTATCATTATTAATAAGTAAGTATTCAGAATATTCATCATCTGTTAATATATAATGAATAAATGATTTTTTTAATTTAATTCTTGGAATATAAACAATATCTGTGCCAATCATGTTATTATTATAAACATGAACAAGAATATTAATCGATGGTTTTTTTATTTTTTAGGAATTATTATTTTAGCGCTTGGTTTAACATTGAACACAAAATCTAATTTAGGTGTTTCTCCAATTATTTCTATTTCGTATGTTTTTTCTGGAATCACTGGAATGAACTTCGGAAATGCAACGTTTATTTGGTATTGTGTATTAGTTGTTGCGGAATATGTGTTACTAAAGGATTGGAAAGTTGTTTTACAAATTCCATTTAGTATCGTATTTACTAGATTTATGAATTTATTTGCTGATATGCTTACTTTCTCTGTTGATTCATTTCCATTACAAGTTATTGTTTTATTGCTTGGTGTATTTTGTACTGGAGTTGGAGCTGCCTTAACAGTCGATATGCATATTATCCCAAACCCAGGTGATGGTATTGTCAGTGCCACTGCTTTTAAAATCAAAAAAGAATTAGGACTCACAAAAAATATATTTGATTTTTGTTGCCTAATCTCTACGATATTGATTGGATTTATATTTTCTAAACCTTTCTATGGTGTTGGGCTTGGAACAATATTAGCGATGTTATGTGTTGGTAGAGTCATTGCGATATTCAATCATTTGTTTAAAGAAAAGTTAGAAAAAATGAGTGAATGAAATATATTTTATATCAAAAAAGAATAACTGAATGCCAATGTTCATACTAGTTATTCTTTTTATTTCCCCTCTGAATTCAAAAATTTACACGATTCATTTTCTATACTACATATATATAAACGATCACTATTCTGTATCGTTGCACTAGCAATGATATTTTGATTTATGATTCGAATGATTTGTGATCCATTTGTCTTCCAAAACATATTACTTGTATTATACTCTTTTCCAAGTAGTTCTTCAGAAGGTATGATTTCTTTTACAAGATTTCCATTCCAATCATACAAACAATATTTCACATCTTTATTATTTGTTGAAGAAGTATAAATATAATCTTTATCAAAATAATTTATGATTGAATTATCTATTGTGAAGATTGTTTCTTTTGTATTTAACTCAACAATTGATGAATGAATAATTGTGTCTTCAGTTAATTCTTTATACTCACATGAATATACAGAAATCTTGTCTAAATTTTCAAATATAAATGTTTGAAAATCAATATCAATTAAATGACTTGATAAGTCATTGCAATCAATATATTTTAATACAGTTTTATTATTAGACTTAGTTGTATAGTATACATTTTTTCCATCCGCAATCAAATGATCTACATATGCTTCTTCATCTATAACACTAATTTCTTTCCCTGATAAATCATGAATATGAATTCTCCAACTTTCATCACTACATAGTTCTGAACAAAAAACATATCCGTCATGAATTAAAAATTGAGTTGCCGAATAATTTAAATCAAATTCACTACGAATCTCATTCCCATCTAGTTTTTCTAATGTTAATGAAGAATATGAAATACCTTCATTATTTGTATAATTTGTTAGATAACACAGACGATTATCATATTTATATATAGTTGATCCCATATAAGAATATGTATAGCTATCTGTTTTTTCATCTAGTGGACCTAATATTAGATTTTTAGAATTTTCTAAATCATAATAATTAAGTTCTAATTGATCATCAACATAATAAAACCCATTTTCATATGGGACTACTTCAATATAATTAATTAATGATTTCTGATCCATTGGCATGATTTGATCTACAGATATTTTAGAGGATGTACACGCTGTTAACAATGAACAAACAATTACAAATTCACAAGTATTTTTATGTGTCACTTTAATTAATCATCTTTCTTGTTTGAACTGAATTAGAATTTTTTAGTTCTCCTTTAGCCCAACCAGATTGCCATTTAATTGGATAGTTTCCATAACTTTTGTAAGAACTACTTACGTAAGGTGTTCCATAATTTTTGCTTGCATATGATGTTGAACCATCAGCATTATAAACATATCCCCATACAGAAACGGTTGTCTGACTAGCATAGGTTCCAGTTGCCGATCCAGATAAAGTGGTATTACTTATACTACCATACAATGTAAATCCTCCACCTGATACTGTTGCACTATCACTCGCATTAACAATATTAAAACTAAGCGAAAAAAGTAAAGATAAACTAATTAAGACTATTTTTCTTTTCATACCACAACCTCCTAAAATGATAATACAATGAAAACGTTTTCATTTCAATTTTTCATACTCTTCACTTCGAATAATTTTGCATATATTCGAGCGAGAAATTTCAACTATTTCGTTCTATTTATTTTTTATTTACATATTTCTTACAAAGTTCAGAGAATACCTCTTCTAAAGTATATACCTAGACTTTAAATAGAATAACATTTCCTCAACCATTTCATAGATTCTGCTATATAGTAACGCAAAAATAAGCTTTTAATCTTATTTGGTTTTATCTTCTAAATAATTCCGTTTAACATATTTTAGGCAAGAAATCCCCCACTTCTAAAGGATGAAAGTGGTGGGATGAATTGCCTAATATTATTTGTTTCATTTGCTAGATCATTGTAAAATATAGGT
>CAVJMM010000053.1:0-14463 GCA_963650865.1 Eubacterium sp. AM49-13BH
AATAAGAGCGATGCTCTTATTTGATTAATTCTTGAATGATATAACTAGCTACGATAAGTCCAGCTACACTTGGTACAAAAGCAGTGGATCCTGGAACAGAACGTTTCTTAGAACCTTCTTCTGTATAGTGTGTTTTGATTGGTAATTCTTTTGAACAAACGACTTTTAGTTTATTGATGTGACGTTTCTTTAATTCATGTCGCATGACTTTAGCTAATGGGTCGTTTTTTGTTTTATAGATGTCTGTGATTTCTAGTTGTGTAGGATCTAATCGATTTCCACATCCCATACAAGAAATGATTGGTGTTTTTACACTTTTTGCGTAACAAATCATGTCAATCTTAGCAGTGACAGTATCAATTGCGTCCACAACATAATCATATTGTTTGAAGTTGAATTCTTCTCTTTTTTCTGGAAGATAAAAGGTTGTATATTTATGAACAACTGTATTAGGAGAAATATCTTTAATTCTTTTTTCTGCGACATCAACTTTATATTGACCAACTGTGGAATGTGTTGCGACGATTTGACGATTGATGTTACTGATGGCAACAGTATCATTATCAATAATATCGATTTCTCCAATTCCACATCTGGCAAGTGCTTCTACAACATATCCACCTACGCCACCAATACCAAATACGGCAACTCTTTTAGTGGATAATTTTTCAAGTCCTTCTTTTCCTAATACTAATTCTGTTCGAATAAATGGGTTTTCAATCATTACTTACTCCTGAAATAGTTTCTTTAGATTCACATCAAATGGTGGATAAACGATTCCTTTTTCTGTGACAATTGCAGTTAGTAAAGAATGGTCTGTTACATCAAATGATGGATTGTATTTTTTGATATCTTTTAAGATCATTGGTTCTTCATACCACATAGAACCAATTTCTTCTTGATCTCTTAGCTCAATGTGAATATCATCACCACATTTTGTATTGAAATCAATTGTTGATGAAGGTCCTAATGTATAAAAAGGAATATTGTAATGCTTTGCTAGAATGGCAACACCACTTGTTCCAATCTTATTGGCAAAATCACCATTTGCGGCAATTCGATCACACCCAACCATCACACATTGAATTTTTCCTTCTTTCATGACAATACTTGCCATGTTGTCACAAATTGAAGTAACATCAATGCCTGCTTTGAATAATTCATAGCTTGTTAATCTTGCACCTTGTAACAAAGGTCTTGTTTCATCAGAATAGACATGAATCTGCATGCCTTTTTCATGTGCGAGATACATTGGTGCAGTAGCAGTTCCATATCCTAAACAAGCTAAATAACCTGCATTGCAATGTGTGAGTATTCCATCACCTTCATGAAGTAACGTGACACCATATTCTGCAATCTTTTGACTCATTTCAATATTTTCTTGTTCAATTCTTTTTGCTTCTTGAATCAATTCTTTTTTTAATGTTGGAATATCTGATAAATGATTGGAAACAAATTCTTTCATGCGATTTAATGCCCATGAAAGATTGACTGCAGTTGGTCTACTTGTATTGAGATAATCTGCAATATCATTGAATTCCTTTTGGAAAGAATCTACTTGTAAAGCTTGTGCTAAGATAGCCATTGCGTATCCGGCAAATACACCAATTGCAGGCGCACCACGTACTTGTAATTGTTTGATGGCATTCCACATTTCTTCCTTTGTCTTTAATGTGAGATATTCTTCATGATTTGGTAATCGTGTTTGATCTAATATAATGAGTGCAGAAGCATCATCTGCGATTTTAATAACTGATAATTGTTCCATATTAACCTTTCTGTCCATAATGATTAAGTGCAAAATCTCTCATCCAATCCACATCACTTTGTTTGATAGAAATTGGTGTTCCAATGGATAAAGCACTGTAGTAGATCTTTGCACTAGTTTCTAAAACTTTTGCGACTTTAAAACATTCTTTGATATCTTTTCCAACACAAACTGCACCATGATTGCTTAATAGAACTGCTTGTGAATTTCCTAAAGCATGAAACGCATTATTTGCGAGTTCTATCGAACCTGGCAAAGCATATTCTGCACATTTGACCTCACTTCCAATTGCTTGTGCCATTTCATCTGTGATGATTGGAATAGATTGATGTAAAACAGAAAATACAGTTGAAGATAGAGGATGCGTATGTAAGATTGCATTGACATCTTTTCGTTTTTGATAAATTAAGATGTGAAGCATTTTCTCTACACTTGGTTTACGCGTTCCTACTAGAATATTTCCGTTATGATCTAATACACAGATATCATCTTCATTTAATGAATCATATGCCATTCCACTTGGTGTTAAATAGATTTCATGTGTTTCTGGATTTCGTAAAGAAATATTTCCCCATGTTTCAATTGTTAAATCTGTGGAAGCCATTTGAATACCGGCTTCAATGAGTTGTTTTTTGTAGTTCATATTAATATTCTAAATGGTTTTAAGAAAAAGAGATATTCTAGATTTATGAAAATATTTTCAAAAATAAAAGTGAAATATTTACAATTTATTTCTTTTAGGAATTGACGATGCTTTTTTCAGATAGTATATTTGTTGCATACAAACCAATGATCAGGAGATCAAACATAGAAGGCAACTTCAAGAGAGTCGTGATGGTGGAAATCGACAGTGTAGCACTATGCAAATGGACCTGAGAGGGCTGGATGAAAACGAATGTGAGTACTTCCAGACGCAATGTCAGCGTTAAAGGACAGAAAATGTGATTGCATTTTCCAAGAAAGAGAGAAGATATTCTTCTAATTAAGGTGGTACCGCAGGCTTATATACGCTTGTCCTTAGATGGACAGGCGTTTTTTGTTTCTATCACAGATGGAGAAATGCAGAAAATATAAGGAGGGAAAAATCACATGAAAAAATTTATTACTTTATCTTTAGCAGCTACAATGGTTGCAAGCATGGCTGGATGTTCTTCAACATCTACTTCTAGTTCTACAGCTTCTACATCAAGTGGGAAAACGTACAAGATTGCAGTGGTAAAACAATTAGATCATGCATCTTTAGATGAAATTGCTAAGGCAATTACAGATGAATTGGATGCGATTAGTGAAAAAGAAGGTGTCACAATTGAATATGGTGACGTATATTCTGGACAAAATGATCAAACAACATTGCAACAAATTGGAACACAAGTTGTCAATGAAGGTGTGGATGCAATCATTCCAATTGCGACATTAGCAGCACAAACAATGACAGTTGCTTCTGATGGCGCAGTACCAGTTGTCTATGCAGCAATTTCTGATCCAGAAGCTGCAGATCTAACAGATATTGATTATGTAACTGGAACATCTGATGCATTAAATACAGAACAAATCATGGAAATGATCTTAGCAGCAAACCCAGATACAAAAACAGTTGGATTGTTATATTCTAAATCTGAAGCAAACTCTGAAAAACCAATTGAAGAAGCTAAGAAATATTTAGATGAAAAAGGAATTTCTTATGTTGAAGCAACAGGTAATACAGACGATGAAGTCAAACAAGCAGCAGCTTCTTTGATTGCTAGTAAAGTAGATGCTGTATTTACACCAACAGATAATGTTGTAATGGCAGCAGAACTTGCAATTGCTCCAGAATTTGCGGATGCAGGTATTCCACATTATACAGGTGCTGATTCCTTTGTTAGAAATGGTGCATTTGCGACATGTGGTGTGAATTATACAGAACTTGGTAAAGAAACTGCAGATCTTGCTTATAAAGCAATTACAGAGGGAATAGATGCAACAGGTTATGGCGGAAGTTATGAAGTGATGCCTGGTGGAATTATTACAGTGAATTCTGAAACAAGTGAAAAAGTTGGAATTAAATCAAGTGTATTTGCTGATTTTGGAACTGTTTCAGAAGTTGAAACAACAGAAGACTAATGGAGGAATGAATGGTTTATATCATACAGACAGCTTTACAACTTGGATGTGTTTACTCTTTTGTGGCACTCGCATTGTTTCTAAGCTATCGTGTACTTGATATCGCGGATCTTACAACGGATGGATGCTTTGTACTAGGAATGGCAGTGTCAGTTTCCTTATGTGCAAACGGGCATCCGTTTGTTGGTGTTTTGATGGGAATGGTATCTGGTGCGTTAGCTGGACTTGTTACGGCAATCTTACAAACAAGATTAGGTGTTCCATCCATCTTAGCAGGTATTGTAACCAATACTGGTCTTTATACTGTTAACTTAATGGCAATGGGATGGAGTTCAAATGTTTCTTTATTGAAGAATGATACGGTATTTTCTTTGTTTAAAGAGACAGGAATTGGTGGTTCATGGAATACAATTATCTTAGCTGCAATCATTTCCGTTATAGCGATGGTATTTATGAAATGGTTCTTATCCACACGTTTAGGTTTATCGATTCGTGCAACAGGGGATAATCAAGATATGGTATCTGCATCATCTATCAATCCGAATTTTACAATCACGATAGGATTGGTTGTTGCCAATATGTTTACTGGACTTTCTGGTGCACTTGCTGGCCAATTACAGAAAAGCGCAGATATCAATGCAGGAACAGGTATTGTGACAATTGGATTAGCTACTTTGATTATTGGTGAAACTTTGATTCAAGGAAAGAAATCCATTTGTAGAAATATTATTGCGTGTCTAGTAGGAAATATCGTATATCGTTGTATTTATGCATTTGTGTTACAAACACATATTATTCCTGTAGAAGGATTGAAACTGATGACTGCTTTTGTTGTGGCATTGGCGATTGCTGCACCACATATCAAAGAAAATATGATCGTTATGAAGCGCTCTAGAAGGGAGAGATATGTTAAGAATTGATAATATTTCTAAAACATTTCATCCTGGAACAGTGAATGAAAAGATTGCGTTACATGATTTTTCTTTAACAGTAAATGATGGCGATTTTATTACAATCGTTGGATCAAATGGTGCAGGAAAATCAACATTATTTAATTGTATTGCTGGAAATTTTCTTGTGGATAAAGGAAATATCATTTTGGATGATAAAGATATTACATTTGTTCCAAATTATAAACGTAGTAAATATATTGGTAGATTGTTTCAAGATCCTTTGAAAGGTACTGCACCAAATATGACAATTCGAGAAAATTTAGCTTTGGCATATTTAAGAGCCGGTGAAAAGAAAAAGATTTTTTCTAGAATTTCTAAAAAAGATGAAGAGAATTTTAGAGATATCTTAAAACAATTAGATATTGGATTAGAAGATCGTATGGATGTTCCAGTAGGTACATTATCTGGTGGTCAAAGACAATCATTGACATTATTGATGGCAACAATCGTTCCACCAAAACTCTTATTGTTAGATGAACATACAGCAGCTTTAGATCCTGAAGCAGCGGATAAAATTATGCAGTTAACAAATCATATCGTTTCAGAGAATCATATGACTTGTTTGATGATTACACATAATATGAAATCTGCATTGCATACTGGAAATCGTACATTAATGATGAGTAATGGAACAATCATTAAAGATCTATCGAAACAAGAAAAAGAAACGATGCATGTAGAAGATTTAATGAAACAATTTAAAGATGCATTAAATGATGATCGTATCTTATTGACGGAAGATTAGTCTCGTACTAATCTTTTTGTTTGAGGAAGTGATTTCATGGCAAAAAAAGAAATAAAAACAAACGCAATGAGAATATTAGATCAAAATGATATCTCATATACAATACATACATATGACATAACAGATGACATGATTGATGGTGTATCTGTCGCTAAAAAATGTGGGGAAGATCCAGAACAAGTATTTAAGACATTGGTAACGGTTGGAAATGATAAAAATCATTATGTATTTGTCATACCTGTTGCGGAAAAACTAGATTTGAAAGAATGTGCGAAAGCAGTTGGTGTGAAAAATGTAGAAATGATTCCACAAAAAGAATTGCTTGGTTTAACAGGATATATTCATGGTGGTTGTTCTCCAATTGGAATGAAGAAAAAATTTGAAACTGTGTTTGATGAAACAATCATTTTATTTGATAAAATCATGGTTTCTGGTGGTAGAGTAGGTACACAAGTAGAAGTGAATGTAGAAGACTTGATTCGTATTACAGATGGGAAAATTAAAGCTATCACAAGAAATTCATAAAACTAGACACAATGTCTGATATAATGGAATCATGCAAAAGAAATTAATGAAAGTAATCCTTGCGGTATCATCCGCAATTCTATATATCAATCCAGTTGTTTTGATGGCAGAAAGTAATCCTTGTGATTCTGATCCTTATAGTGATGCATGTAAAACATATTCTGAAAAACAAAAACAAAAAGTACAAGAAAGTTCAGAAAAAGCCGCACAAGATAAAGCAGATGCAGAAGCTAAATTGGAAGAAATTAAAGCAAGAAGAGCAGAGATTGCAGCAGATATCGTTGCTTATAAAGAAGAAATTGCAGGGTATCAATCTGAAATTGATACATTAAATACAACGATTTCTGAACTAGAATCAAAGATTTCTAGCAAACAAGCAGAAATCAATGATACCCAAACAAAGGCAGAGGCAAAACAAGCAGAAATAGATGAAACACAGAATCAAATATCTGAAATAGGTACAAAGATCAAAAGCAGAATGGCATCTTCACAATCAGGTATGAGAATCAATAAAACATTCTCTATATTAATGGGTGCTTCTACATTTACAGAATTTTTACGTATCGCAAATGGATTGAGTGATATTAATGCATATGATAACGAAACGACAAATCAATTAGTAACGTTATCTTCACAACTCAAAACAGATAAAGAAGAATTAGATACTTTAACTGCATCTTTACAAACTCAAAAAGAAGAATTAGATGCAAGTCAACAAGAACAAGAATCTCAAAAAGCAGTGCTAGAAATTAAACAACAACAAATTCAAGTGTTTGAAGATGCTGCAGAAGATTCCGCTGCAGAATTGGAAGCACAAGGTGAAAAGATATCTTCTACTGTTAGTACACTACAAGCAACGATTAGTGCAAACTCCGCTAAAATGGATGAATTACAAGCAGCAATTGATAAAGCAAATTCTCCAAAACCAGATGAAAATACAGATGATAGTGATGATTCGTCAAATACAGATTCTGATAATAGTGGTAGTTCAGATAGTAGTACAAGTTCATTTGGTCAATCTGGATGGACAAACCCAGTACCAGGTGCATATCGAAGTGCAGGAACATGGAACTATCCAGGTGGAGGAAAACACTTAGGATATGACTTTGCTGCTTCACAAGGTACAACAATACGTGCGGTAGGAGATGGAATTGTTATTGTTAGTGCAGATGGTGCTACAGAAGGATATTTAGGAAGTACTGCCCATGGCAATGGTGGATCAAGTGGAGGAGGAAACCAAATCTATTTATTAACAGTCGTCAATGGTTCCTTGTACGCTGTGAAATATCTACACATGCAGTATGGATCACCTATTGCGTTAGGAACACAAGTAAAAGCAGGTGATTATATTGGTAGAGTTGGTGCGACAGGTAATGTTACAGGTCCACATTGTCACATTGAAATATTCTATTTAGGAGATGCATCAAATTTCTCTAATTATCTAAGAACATGGAATGGTGACTTAGCATTTGGATGCGGATGGGCTGGTAGCTATGGTGGATATGGTAGAAGATGCCAAGATGGCTATGGTGCTCCATGTAGAATAAGACCTGAAAATGTTATCGGATAAATGAAAAAACAAGGCTAGTTTTCACATAAACTAGCTTTTTTCGTGATAAATAAGCCAAATTCTTATTGACTTATATATATATATATATCAAAATAAATGTTGAAAACGAAGTATAGGGAGGGGTTAATAATGAAAACAATTACTAAGTTTTTAACATTGGTTCTTTCACTATTCTGTGTATTTGGAATGATTTCTCCAGTATATGCGGAAGGTGAAGATAAAGTTACAATTATAAATGCTTACAATGAAAGCGGAGAATCAGTTGCATACAATTATCTTGATAAAGGACAAACATATACTTTTGAAGTCAACGGTAATGGAAAAACTGATCTTGATTCAACACTAAAAATCGTTGAAGAATCATTAAATAATGCTGAAGGTTTATCCTATAAGATGGGTGAATCAAGTAGCACAAGTAGCTCAGATGGCACTTACACTTGGCAATATAAATTTACTGCTACACCTTCAGTTTCTGGAGCATCCTATAATATTAATTTCGCAAATGGTGTAACTAGAAATGTTACAGTAAATGTTGCAGAAGATGATCCACCAGTTTTTGTAAAATATTCTTTATGGAACGATAAAGATAACAAAGTGGTAGGAGATGGAACAGAAGTCGAAAGCAATAAAGAAGATGCATATGATTACACTTTATCTCTCAACGGTGATTGGTATGGTATTTCATTCAACTGGAAAGGTGCTCTAAAGAGTTCAGGTCAAACCAGATTAGATAAATTTACTGCGACTGGTTACTTTGAAACAGTGGATAATAATGAGTATGGTTCTACATTAACTACTGATGGAAAAGCAACTAGTTATTGGAACGGTTGGGAATATTTCCGTGTCAAGCCTACAAAAGTAGGAACTACAACAGTAGAAGTCTTCGAAGGCAAACCAATTACTTTTCATATCGTTGATGGAAGTGAAACAGCAACAGATGAAGAAGCTGTACAAAAAACAACAGAATCAATAGAATGGATGAAAAAGAACATTTTCAATTGTTTAGATAATAAAGCTTCAAGAGAATATGTTAGTGAGATTATAGCATCTGAAATAAAATACGATTATACAAATGTAGGGCCAGACTACGGCACAACAATTGAAATTGTAGATTTTAATCTTGTTAAAGCAACACAAACAGAATCTGGATCAATCAGTTTTACTGTAAAGATTTCAAAAGGAGATTCTTCTGCAAGTATTGACTATTCGAATACTTTAGCACCAGTTCCAACACCCGAAATCAAATCATTAACAGTTCATAGTCAAAATCCTTTTGGTGAAGTTTTACCCGCAAGTGACGGTTACCATTTAGATGCTGGTACAAGCTATACAATTTGCTTAACATATATTGGAGATGTTGAAGTCAATGTTGAAAAAACATTTACTGCTACTAAAGCATTTGATGCATGTTCATCTAATGCAGGATCTGATGGATATTCAAGTATATATGACGGAATTGATGATTTTGCTGGAATTACTCCAACAACAAATGGTACATATGAATTAGAGCTTGTTCCTGGAACGAAAAGAAAATTTATTGTTACTGGAGGAAAAGAACCAGATAAACTTGTTCCTGAAATTTCAGAAAACTCTCCAACTACAACAGTTTCATCAGATGTTGACGTCATTGTAGAAAATACAAAAGCATCTTATTCTACAGAACAACAAGAAGCATTGACTGAAGGTGGTAGCGCTGATGTTAAGGTTTCCGTAAGTAAAATAATACCTTCTGATGAAGATAAGAAATTAGTTGAAGCACAGCTTAATTCTACAAACAAGATTGCTATGTACTTGGATCTTGCCGTTAGAGTCTCTGTTAAAAATAAAGATGGTAACAAAGTTGGTGAAGATGTAACAGTAAGTGAAACAGGAACACCTGTTAAGTTTACAGTTGCATTAGATGATAGTTTCATCAATACAAAGAATACAGTTGATAGAACATATCAAGTCGTAAGAATTCATAATGGTGTAGTAGATGTATTACCAGCAACATTTGATGCTGATAGTAAGACAATCACATTTGAAACAGATAAGTTCTCAACATACGCTGTAATGTATACAGATACACCAAAGGCATCTAAGACACCTGCTACCGCAGATGGAATGAACGTTGCATTATATGGCGGCGTAGCAGTCATCTCTGTACTTGCAGTTGGATTATTATTCTTCTTTAAGAAAAGAAATGCTTAATGATTAAATCAAATCTTACAGAATAAGATTTAATGAGCAGCTAGTCACTTGATTGGCTGCTTTTGTGTTATTTTCTTGATGGAAATATGATGCTAAATAAGTTTTGTGGGTCTGTTAAAACATCAAAAGGTCGCGAAAAGGGCATGAAAGGGCTCGTTAAAACTATGGTGTTGAATAGAATCTCATTTTGTTGAGGTTCTTTTTTATGTTATTTTGTGTATCATAATAATATGAAAAGATTCTTTCGATTGTTATTAGTTTGTGGAATAGTTGGATTTGTGTATTTGTGTTGGAATACTGATATGAACTTTGAAGAACTCAAAGATGTTTTTGTGAGTCCTAAAGAAGAAACTTATGAAACGTATGATCCTGCGTGGAATATCTATTATGATTCTTTAACAGATATAGAAAAGAAAATCTATGCAAAAATGATTGATTGTGCGAATGCGTATGAAAAATCATGGAAACCTTTTGATCCATCGATTACAGAAGAAAATATAGGGAATGCTTATACTGCAGTGTTGTATGATCATCCTGAATTATTTTGGTTGGATCTAGGATATTCTTATCAGTATTTAGAGAATATGGGAATTGTAGAAGTGCAATTATCCTACAACGAAACTGTTAATAACATTAATGAGAATAAACAATTATTTGATGAATCAGTCAATACAATATTAGAAAATGCTAGTGTATATGAAAGTGATGAAGAGAAAGAAAGATATGTTCATGATTCTTTGATAGAAATGGTGGAATATGATGAATCAGCTTCTTTAAATCAATCAGCTTATTCAGCACTTGTGAATCATAGAACAGTTTGTGCTGGGTATGCAAAAGCATTTCAATATTTGATGCAGAAGCTGGATATTCCTTGTTATTTAGTTGTTGGACAATCAGAGGGTCAACAACATGCATGGAATCTTGTGTATATTGATAATCACTGGATGAATGTAGATGTTACATGGGATGATGGATTGGAAGATCCATATTACTTCTTTAATAAAAGTGATTCTTTTTTTGAGGAATCACATAGTAGAGATTTGATTAGTCAGTCTTTGCCGACTTGTGAGTAAGTTTGTATAGGAAATAAGTAATGATGGTTCCGGTTATAAAACCACACATGTCTAATAGAACGTCTTGAACACAACCGTATCTATCAGGGATGAAATGTTGTATGGTTTCATCAATAGATGGTGTTAGGATCCAAAATAGTAAGAAGTTGATTGTTTTGTTTTTAAACAATGGTTCTAATTGAATGCTAATATAAACAAGGGCTCCTAAACCTGCATATTCAGTGAAATGCGCTGCTTTGCGTATGAAATGATGGAATGTATCATACTCTATTTCAATACTTAATTGATGCAAGATATTTAACAAATACGTTGTTAATCCACCAGAAATAGAACTGCTTTTTTCACCAACTGTTAAGGAGTTGGAAAAGATAAAAAGAATATATAGAAATATGAGTATCCAAAAATATTTACGTTTCATACATGTTATAATACATAAGTTGTGAGGGAAAATACAATGAAAAAAATGATGAATATATTACTTGTTATCGTTGGAACTTTTATTTTAACGATTTCGGTAGAGTTTTTTATTTTGCCATACCATATTTTATCTGGCGGTGTTGCAGGTATTGCGGTTGCGTTTGAACCTTTCTTCCATATAGATGAAACGTTAGTCGCAAATGTTTTGACAGTTGCGTTATTGATTGTAGGAACATTGATATTAGGAAAACAATTTGGTTTAGATACGTTATTGTCTTCTTTGTGTTATCCAGTGTTTACAACATTACTAGCACAGATTCAACCAATGTTTAATATCAATGTAGATCCAATCTTAGCGAGTTTCTATGCAGGTTTGCTTGGCGGAATTGGAATTGGATTAGTCATGAGAGCGGGTGCTTCTACTGGTGGAATGGATGTTCCACCACTGATTGCCAATAAACTAACTGGTTTAAAAATATCACAAGGTGTCATTATCACAGATGGTTTAACCGTATTGATTGGTGTTGTTGCTTATGGAGTTGATGCAGCGCTAGTTGGATTGATTTCTGTATTTGCTTCAGGATATGCGATTGATAAAGTATTATCTCTTGGTGCAGGTAGTAACGCTAAGAGTGTGACAATCATTTCTGAAAAATGGAGAGAGATTGCGGATGAAATCATGGAACAGATGGATCGTGGTGTAACGTTCTTACAGGGTGAAGGTGGCTATCAAAATGAAGAAAAGAAAGTGATTCTTTGTGTTGTGAGTTCAAAGGAATATTCTCGTTTGGTAGAAATTATTAATACGATTGATAATCGTGCTTTTACGATTACAACAGATGCATCTGATATGCATGGTGAAGGTTTCACGTACCCATCACCAACTATTTAGTGTTCTGTGATAGAATATATTTGGTTTTTAATGTGAAAGGGGAACTTGCATGATTGAATGTGAACATGTGTACAAACAGTATAAAAATGGAACAAATGCTTTGTATGATGTGAATTTTAGTGTAAAACAAGGTGAATTTGTTTATATTATTGGGCCAACAGGTTCTGGTAAATCTACATTGATTAAGCTTTTAGATAGTGAAGAAGTTCCTACGAAGGGCAAAGTTGAAGTTGTTGGAATCAATGTTGGAAAATTAAAGAGAAAACAAGTTCCTATTTATAGAAGAAATATAGGAGTTGTATTCCAGGATTTTAGATTGCTTCCTACGAAAACGGTTTATGAGAATATTGCGTATGCTTTAGAAGTTATCAATATGAAAAAACCACAAATCAAAAAAAGAGTCAATGAAGTTTTAGAAGTCGTTTCTTTGAATGAAAAGAAAGATTCTTTCCCACATGAATTATCTGGTGGACAACAACAGCGTATTGCGATTGCTCGTGCAATTGCGAACCGTCCAAAAGTTTTGATTGCGGATGAACCTACTGGTAATCTTGATCCAGCGAAATCAGATCAGATTATGAATCTTTTAGAAAGAATCAATCAATTATATGGAACAACGATTTTAATGGTTACGCATGATTTGACACTTGTTAATAAGCATCGTAAGAGAACGGTTGTTTTAGAACATGGCCATATTGTGGCAGATCTTGCGGAAGGAGGTTATGTCCGTCATGATCAGTAGACCAATTAAAGAAGGATTTTCTGGTGTCGGTAGACACTTAGCGATGTCAATTAGTTCTGCAATTGCGGTAACAATAACATTGATTATTATTTCGTTGTTTGTGATTTTCTCATTAAATGTACAGAACTTCACAAAGAATATTGAATCTTCTATGGAAATCTCTGTTATGGTTGCATATGACAGTGAGGATAAAGAAGATACGATCAAACAACAAATTGAAGCAATTGATGGTGTTAAAACAGTTACTTTTTCTGATAAAGCACAAGAGTTTCAATATTATATCGATTCTTTTGAAGATGAAGAAACAAAAGAAGCATTTGAACCATTTAGAGACGATAACCCAATGCATGATGCTTTCTATGTAGAAGCAGAAAGTGGTGATCAAATTACAGAAATTGCGAAAACGATTCAAAATATTGAAGGTGTTTCGGAAGTGAATTATGGTGGTCAATCAACCGTTTCTATGGTTGATACGATGTCTGCGATTCGTAAAATTGGTGGTTTCTTAGTCATTGGATTAACAATATTGGCAATCTTCTTGATTCAAAATACAATCAAATTAACGATTTCTGCACGTAAAGATGAAATTACGATTATGAGAAATGTTGGTGCTACGAATTCATTTATTCGTTCTCCATTCGTTATTGAAGGAATCATTATTGGTGTTTTAGGTGCAATCATTCCAGTTGGATTGACGATTTGGGGATATACATTCTTATATCAACAAACAGGTGGTTTTATTGTTTCCAATATGTTTAAACTAGTAAAACCAAACCCATTTATTTATTACGTTGGTGGTATTTTACTAGGATTAGGTGTTGTTGTTGGTTTGATTGGTTCTATTTTATCTGTTAACCGTTATTTGAGGTGGAAGAGATGATACGTAAGATCATTCAATTGATCAATTGTATCGCCTTGTCAATGTTATGTTGTATAACACCAATAACAATTTTTGCGGAAGAAGATTATTCTGATACAGATTATTGGAGCAATTATTGTAAGAAAGCTACAACAGAAAACCAAGAAGCTTGTAAAGGTTATGCAAAGTATTTGGAAACGAAAAAGTCAGATGCACAAGAAGAATTAAAACAAATTCAAGCGAATATTGAACAAATTCAAGCTGACCTAGAAAAATATGATGCACAATTAAAACAATTACAATCTGAAATTACTGAATTACAAACAAGTATTGATCAAAAACAATCTGAAATTGACGCAAAACAAGTAGAAATTGATGCGAAACAATCTGAAATAGATGCAACGCAAGCACAAGTAGATACTTTAAAACAAAAAGTAAAAACAAGAATGACAAATTCTCAGTCTTCTATGCGTTTATCAAAATATACAGATATTTTAATGGGTGCATCTACTTTTACAGAATTCATTCGTATCGCAAATGGTTTGAATTCGATTACGCAATATGATGAAAATACATTGACACAACTAGCAACTTTAGTGAATCAATTGAATACAGAAAAACAAGAA
>CAVJMM010000054.1:0-13932 GCA_963650865.1 Eubacterium sp. AM49-13BH
TGTTGTTTTACTGACATTGTCATTAAATTTTAGTTTCTTAACTTAATGACATTGATACGTTAAGGATTCTTTTAGCTATTTGATGATAGTAGTGCATCGCTCGATTCTAGTACAAAAATGTCATGGTGTGATTCTTGGTATATCCATGTTAAAATAGACAACGCGTAAAGGAGAAATGGTAAAAATGAATGAAGAAATCATTAAACGAATCTCACAAGAATTAAAAATCACAGAAGAACAGATTCAAAATACTTTAAATATGTTAGAAGAAGGTAACACAGTTCCATTTATTGCACGTTACCGTAAAGAACAAACTAAAGGATTAGATGAAGAACAGATTTTATATATTCAAAAACAATATGACTATCAATTGAAATTAGCTGAAAGAAAAGAAGCTGTTTTGAAGTTGATTGCAGAACAAGGAAAGATGACAGATGAAATTCAAAAGTCTGTTCAAGAAGCTACAAAGCTTTCTCAAGTAGAGGATATCTATCGTCCATATGCACAAAAGAAAAAGACAAGAGCTTCGACTGCTATCAAGCTTGGTTTACAACCTCTTGCAGATTGGATGTTAGCGTGTGATGAAAATGGTAATCTTGAAGAAGAAGCTGCAAAGTACATTACAGAAGAAGTAAAAGATACAAAAGCAGCAATTCAAGGTGCAAAAGACATCATTGCGGAAATGGTATCTGATAACGCAAAACAAAGATGGGCTTTTAAAGATAACATTCTAAAATCTGGTGTACTTTCTACAAAGCTTAAGAAAGACGCAAAAGATGAAAATAAAGTCTATGAAATGTACTATGACAGAAGTGAAAAGATTTCTCAATTGGCAGATCATAGAATTATGGCAATTGATCGTGCTGAAAAAGAAAAGATCATTACAGTTTCTTTTGTGTTTGATGAAGAACATTTAGAAGCAGAAGCTTATCAAAACTTAACACATGGTAAAGCAACTGCAGTAGAAAATGAATTGAAAGAAGCCGCAACAGATGGTTGTGAAAGATTATTATTCCCTTCTATTGAAAGAGAAATTCGTTCTGAATTAAGTGAAAGAGCACAAAATCAATCCATCGAAATCTTCTCAATGAATCTCGAAAAATTATTATTACAAGCACCATTGAAGGGTAGAATCGTATTAGGTTTTGACCCTGGTTTCTATAATGGTTGTAAATTAGCTGTTATTGATGAAACTGGAAAGATGTTAACAGTAGATAAAGTTTATCCTTTCAAGACAAACAAAGAAAATGCTGAAGCGATTGAAGCCGCAAAGAAAAAAGTTTTATCTTTGATTCAGAAATATCATGTACAAATCATTGCGATTGGTAATGGTACAGCAAGTAGAGAAAGCGAAAAACTCTGCGCAGAACTTATCAAAGATAATCATTTGGATGTTCAATACGCAATTGTTTCTGAAGCAGGTGCTTCTGTATGGTCTGCACAAGAAGCTGCGCGTCTTGAATTTCCAGACATGGCAATTGAAGAAAGATCTGCAGTATCTATTGGTAGAAGATTATTAGATCCACTTGCAGAATTAATCAAAATTGATCCAAAATCAATTGGTGTTGGCCAATATCAACATGATCTTCCTCAAAAAGCTTTATCTCAAAGATTAGATGAAGTTGTTATGAAAGCAGTTAATAGAACAGGTGCTGATTTAAATACAGCTTCTGTAGAATTGTTGACTCATATTTCTGGTTTGAATGCTGGTATTGCCAAAGAAATTATCAATTATCGTAATGAAAATGGTAAGTTTACAAATCGAAAGCAATTGTTGAAAGTTAAGAAACTTGGTCCTAAGGCATATACACAATGTGCTGGTTTCTTACGTATTACAGATGGGGATGAACCATTAGATGAAACAAGTATCCATCCAGAAAGTTACGATGCTGCTAGAGAAGTAATGAAGGCTTGTGGTATTACAAAACTTGGTGAAAAGGATGCTGAATTCCCTGAAGAAAAAACAAAGGATCTTGGTATTGATTCTTATACATTGAATGATATTGAAGAAGCAATCAAACAACCATTAAGAGATTATCGTGATCAATTTGATGGTGCATTATTAAAGAGTGATGTATTAGAGATTTCTGATCTACATAAAGGTGATCAATTGTCTGGTACAGTTAGAAATGTTGTAGACTTTGGTGCATTTATTGATATAGGATTACATCAAGATGGTTTAGCGCATATTTCTCATATGTCTATGAATCGTATTTCTCATCCAAGTGAAGTTGTTTCTGTTGGTGATATTGTTAATGTTTGGGTATATGAAATAGAAGAAGATAGAGGTAGAGTACAATTATCACTTCTTCCATTAGAACAACTCGAACAAAGAGATGCAGAATACAAGAGAAGAAAGTCATCAAAGGATAGAAAGAAATATCAAAAGAAACCTCAAAAGAAAGAAGTAACAATGGATGATGCAATGGCTAATCTATTGGCAAGATTCGGTAAATAAAACAAATAAAAGAGATTTGGTGTCAAATCTCTTTTATTAATGTGATTTCAATGACTGTATCAATTGGATCTGGACATTGATGAGAAGCAGTATCAATGTTTAAGAAAGTATAATCAGGATAACTTTCAGCGTTCCATGGTGTTTGAATTTTAATTTCAGAACCATCTGATAATCTTCTAACTTTTAATATCTTATCTTTTTGAATATGAATAGGAATATCAAATACGCTTTCTTCTAAAATATGTGCGTATATGATATTACCTTTTTGTGTATATCTTCCCCATTCAGGTTTTTCTAAATCACATTTACTACAGCCATAAATAGAAGCGTAATTATATTTCATCCATTCAGCTATTTCTTGTAATATTTGTATGGATTGTTTTGGAAATTTTCCACGAGCATCAGGCCCAACATTACAAATCAAGTTTCCAGATTTACTAACGCATTCTACAAGTGTACGAATGATCAATTTAGCTGATTTATAGTTCGTATCTTTTGCACAATATCCCCAATGTTCATTCATGGTGAGACAAGCTTCCCAAGGAATTGGTTTTCCTGCTTTGTTTGTGATGCCGGCTGGTGGAATCATTTGTTCAGGAGAAGTGAAATCACCAGCAGTAAAGGATGGATGTTCTTCCATAATCGTACCTGGATAAATACCATCTCCTTCTAAACGATTATCAATGATCATATCTGGTTGATATTTTCTTGCCATAGATACAATTTCATTCGCATCCCAAACATCTTTTTTCATGCCATCATAAGAAAAATCAAACCACATGATATCTAGATTCCCATATTGTGTTAATAATTCATGAATCTGTTCATGCATATAAGATAAGTAATGAGAAAAGTCTCTATTTTCATTACTGCATTCAGGATGATTTCTCATTGGATGATGTTTATCTTGGTAATGTGGATAATCTGGATGATACCAATCCAATAAAGAATAATAAAGTCCAATTTTTAATCCTTCCTTGCGAAAAGCGTCTAAAAATTCTTTTACATAGTCTCTTTTTGCTTTCCAATTTGTTGTTTTTGTATCAAATAAACAAAATCCATCATGATGCTTCGCCGTCATAACTGCATATTTCATTCCAGCTTCTTTTGCGAGTTTTGCCCAAACTTCAGGATGAAAATCATCTGGATCAAACTCATTGAAATATGGGATGTAATCTTCTTGGCTCATTTGCTCATCACTTCTGACCCATTCACCACGTGCTGGTATTGCATATAGTCCCCAATGAATAAATAAACCAAATCGATCTTGTTGAAATTCTTGAATATTCATAAAAAATACCTCTAATATCCGCATTTCTATTATAATTGCTAAGCGAGGTGTTTTATGAATTTTATTTTGATTTATTTGCTATTTGAAGGAATAGGATTTGTTTATGATGCATTTGTTAATCATATGGTAGATCAACAACGTGCTTTGCCATTACCAGAAGAAGTGTGTGATGTTTATGATGCAGAGCGTTATACAAGTTTCTTAGGTTATAAGAGTGATTTAAGGAAACATAACAATCGGTTTTCTATTGTGAATACATGTATTCGCTTTGGACTTATCTTTGTTGGCGCGTATCAATGGATTGATCAATTGTGTGGAGGAAATGAATATTTAGTTGTATTTGTTTCCGCACTTCTATCTTTTGTTATTGCGCTACCGATTTCCTATTATCGTTCGTATATTTGTACTTTTCGAGTTAAAGAAAAGTACAATCAGAATAAGAAGACGAAGAAGGAATTCAATAAGGATTTCTTAATTGGTGAAATTCCTGCAGAAATTATTTCGATACTTGCGTTGTTTTTAGCTATCGCAATTGTGCATTTTATTTCAAAATCAAATTTGTATCCAATGACACCATTAAAAGCATTGATCATATCTTTGATAATTGCGCTGATTGTGATTGTTGTTTCGATTCTGATAGGTTTGCTTTCAATCTTTCTCTTTCGAAAAACATATACATTTACAGAAATGGAAGATAATGCATTAAGACATAAGATCAATGATTTATTAAAAGGTGTAAAGAAAAAGATCTATCATATTCATGTTTATGATGAATCGAAGAAAAGTATCAGTAAAAATGCTTTTGTTTTACATTTTTTGTTTTATCGAGAAATTAGTATTGCGGATAATTTCTTAGATGAAAATGCGGAAGAAGAATTGTTAGCAGTGATTTCTCATGAAGTTGGACATATCAAACATAAGAAAACATTCCTAGAATACCTATCTTATATTGAACTGTTTTTGTTGTTTTGTGTTTTGGTATATTGTGTCTATAATCCAATTCTATTAGAGAACTTTGTTTCTTGGATCAACCAATCTTTTGGAATTCAAACAACAAATTATTATCTTCTTGTAATTGCAATTAATACATTTTTGAGACCAATTGAATTTGTTGTATCAATCTATTCTAACTATATTAGTAGAGTGAATGAATATGAGGCAGATCAAAATGCTGTGAAAGAAGGATATGGAGAAGCTTTGATCCGTACATTCAAAGAAATCAGCAATGATGAATTGATTGATGTGAATCCATGTAAATGGGTAGAAATCACTGAATATAATCATCCTGGTATGACCAATCGAATTCGAGCAATCAGAAAATCAAATATTTAGGTTCATTTATAGAAAATACGAAGAAAGTGTTTTCATTTTGTGTGAACACTGTTATCTTATGGATGTATATGTAAAAAACAAGCATATTTATGATATAATATGCGAGTTTTGGAAGGTGAAAGATGATAAAAGCAATTATTTTGGACTTCGCAGGAGCGATGATAGCCGCGAAAGGAATGGACTATTCTGAATTGATCCGTGAAGTAATCAACAATAGTAATATTAAAAGTGAAGAAGAAGCAGTGGCTTTCTATAAAGAAGAATTAACTGCTTTAGAAGCAATATCACAAGGTGATAATTTTATGACAATGGATGAGATGGAAGATAAGATCATCTCTACCGCAATTGAAAAATACAATCTTAAAAAAGATCGTAAACAAATGCATACTTTATTAAAGAATTTTTGGATGTATTCTCCTATTCATCCTGATGTAAAAGAATTCTTTATGAAGTGTCCATTACCTGTATATATTCTTACAAATCATTCAGAAGATTATATTCATGTAGTTGTACGTAGAAATAATTTACATCCATATGGAATATTAAGTGCAGAAAACTATAAGGTTAGTAAACCTTCACCACAATTCTTTTCTAAGGCAAAAGATATTACATCTTATGAAAATGATGAAGTGATGTATGTGTCTAGTGATTTAGAAACAAATGTTGTGGAAGCAAGTGAAGCAGGTATTAATGCGGTATTATTGGATCGTAAAAGACAATATCGTAATACAAAGTGTCAAAGAGTTAGAAGCTTAGTAGAAATTTTAGTGAATTTAAATCAATGAGGCAATTATGGCAATTCTAGAAGTGAAAGATTTAAATTATTCATATGTTGAAGAAAGACAGACGATTAAAAACGTCTCTTTTTCTGTTGAAGAAGGAAGTTATACAACGATTGTTGGACATAATGGTAGTGGAAAATCAACGATTGCGAAATTGATTATGGGGCTATTAGAAAAACAGAGTGGCTCTGTTATGATAGATGGAATTGAATTGAATGTAGAAAATTTAAATCAAATTCGTTCTAGAATTGGAATTGTTTTTCAGAATCCAGATAATCAATTTATTGGTGCGACAGTAAGAGATGATATTGCATTTGGACTAGAAAATCATTGTGTTGATCCTTCGTTGATGGATGGAATTATTTTAAAAAATGCAGGACTTGTAAGAATGGATGACCATTTAGAAAAAGAACCAACACATTTAAGTGGCGGTCAAAAACAAAGAGTTGCGATTGCTGGGGTACTTGCGATGAAACCAAAAATACTTATTTTTGATGAAGCAACTAGTATGTTGGATCCTGATGGAAAAGATGAAATCAAAAAAGTTATCATGCAGTTGCATAAAGATAGTTCATTAACGATTTTGTCCATTACGCATGATATTGATGAAGTTGCTTCTTCAGATTATGTCATTGCATTAGAAAATGGAAAAGTAGCTTTAACAGGTACACCGGATGAAGTTTTTCACCATGAACAAAGACTAAAAGAAATGAAACTTGATATTCCTTTTTCTTTGAAATTGAAAAATGCCTTAGAAAAAAGAGGCGTTAGTGTTAAACGTCATCTAAATATGGAAGGGATGGTGGATGAATTATGCCAATTACATTCGAAAATGTAACACACACATATAGTGCCGGGACTCCATATAAATCAACAGCATTAAAAGGAATCAATCTAGAAATTCAAGAAGGAAAAATGACTGCTATCATTGGTCAAACTGGTTCTGGTAAGAGTACTTTAGTACAACATTTAAATGCGTTATTACTTCCAGATGAAGGAATCGTTCATATCTTAGATCGAGAAATCAAAGCACAAGAAAAAACAAAAAACTTGAAATCTTTAAGAGGGAGAGTTGGGCTTGTGTTTCAATTTCCAGAATATCAATTGTTTGAAGAAACGGTTTTAAAAGATGTAGCTTTTGGTCCGAAAAACTTTGGCTGTAGTGAAGAAGAAGCTATCAAAAAGGCGAAAGAAGCTTTGGATCTAGTTGGCCTTGGAGAACATTATTATGAAAAAAGTCCTTTAGAAATGTCTGGTGGTCAAAAACGAAGAGCTGCCATTGCAGGAATTTTAGCGATGGATCCAGAAGTTTTAGTTTTGGATGAACCGACAGCTGGATTAGATCCTGCTGGTACTGCACTGATGATGTCTTTATTCTCTAAATTGAATGAAGAAATGCATAAAACAGTATTGATGGTTACACATGACATGGAAAATGTTTATACATATTGTGATGATGTTGTAGTGATGGAAAAAGGAACGGTAAAATTAAAAAGTTCTGTAAAAGATTTTTTCTCTGATCCAAAAAAATGCAGAGAATTGAATATTTTACCTCCATACATCGTTAGAATGAAAGAAATGTTAAATGAACATGGTTTTGTGATTCCAGAGACAGTTGTGAATATTGAACAACTTGCAGACTATATCGCAAAGGAGGTCAAGTAATATGGGAAACTTTACACTTGGTAGATATCTTCCTTTGGATTCTGTGATTCATCGCTTGGATCCTAGAGCGAAGATTATGGCGATGTTGATTGTATTGATTACAATATTCTTTCCTGCTGGATGGTTAGGTTACGCAATCATCTTTGCGTGTGCATCGGTTGTAATTATCTTGGCAAAACTTTCTGTTTCTTTTATTTGGAAAGCAATGAAACCAATGTTATTTATGTTGTTGTTTTTGTTGATCATCAATGCATTGGTGTTAAAAACAGGCGATGTATTAATTACAATTGGTAGTTGGTCATTATATTCAGATGCAATCTTTCAAACTTTATATATTGCGGTGCGTTTGTTGTTGATGATCATGATCACGACTTGTTTAACAGCGACTACAAAACCATTAGAAATGACACTCGGAATAGAAGACTTATTAAGTCCATTCCAAAAGATTGGTCTGCCTTCTCATGAAATCGCGATGTTGATTTCCATTGCATTACGTTTTATTCCAGATTTGATTGATGAAGCTGCAAGAATTATGAAAGCACAAGAATCTCGTGGTGTAGATATGAAAGAGGGAAAGTTGTCTGAAAGAATCATGGCAATCTTATCTTTGATTGTACCTTTATTTGTATCTGCATTTCAAAGAGCAGAAGATCTAGCCAATGCAATGGAAGCTAGAGGCTATGCACCTGGTGAACCTAGAACACGTTATAAGCAATTGAAAATGACGGCGAAGGATTGGCTGTTGATTGTGTTGTGCTTTTGTTTGATGGGAATCATTATTTGGATTGCGTGGTTCTAATGAGATACAAATGTACGGTTTCTTATGTAGGAAATCATTATGAAGGATGGCAATCACAAACAAAAGGAACATCTATCCAAGAAAAAATAGAACAAGCAATTGAACATATCACACAAAAACATATCACAATTACTGCTTCTGGAAGAACAGATGCAGGTGTGAGTGCTAGAGAACAAGTGTTTATGTTTGATACAGATAGGGTCATGGATCCAAGAAAATGGATGGGCGCTATCAATGCTTATCTACCAGACGACATTCATATATTAAATATAGAACAAAAAGATGATATTTTTCATTCTAGATACAATGTACGTTATAAAAAATATACATATCGTATCAATAATGGAATGTATGATGTATTTACAAAAGATCATGCATATCAATATTCTGTTCCATTAGATTATCACAAGATGGAAGAATGTATTCATGTATTTGAAGGAACACATGATTTTACTTCATTTAATTCATCTTCTTTAGAAGAATATCCAATCCAAGTACGTTCCATTTATAAAGTGGAATGTACTAAAGAAAATGATATGATTTCACTAACGTTCATTGGAAAAGGATTTCTTCGATATCAAGTCAGAATGATGGTTGCCTCAATCATTGATGTTGGTCGAGGAAAGAAAACCATTGAAGAAGTGAAAAAGATGTTGGAAGAAAAAAGCAGAACAGTCAAAAGACATAACGCTCCAGCATGTGGATTAACATTAGAACATGTAGATTATTTTGAAATGATAGCTTTAAATGAGAATATTCAAATTCGAGAATTCTTGAAGGGTGATCAACTTTGTTGTGAAGAATGGAATATTCAAGATATTGAAGAAAGAATTCAAAAGAATATACATCCTTGTGCATATGCGATATGCACAAGAAATAATCAAGAGATGAAAGGCTGTTTGATTCTAAAAGACAAAGAAGCAATGATTTATTTATATGATTTGAATGATCAAAAACTGATTTTGGAAATACATAATCAAATAGAAAATAAACTACATGAAAAAAATATTTCATCTTATGAGATTCAACTTTATGATCATACAAAAAATTATCTAAAATAGAACAAAAAAAGATTGACTTTATTGAGGTAAACTACTAGACTTAAACGTGGCACTCCATGCCAAAAATGTAGCCCCGGTAAAGTTACATTTTCAGTAAAGGAGAAAAAGAATATTATGCGTCAAACAACGATGTTAAAGCCAAGCGAAGTTGTCCGTACATGGTACGTAGTAGATGCTACAGATGCTACACTTGGACGTCTTGCAACAAAAGTAGCTACAGTATTAAGAGGTAAGAACAAACCAACTTACACACCAAACGTTGATTGCGGTGACTATGTTATCGTTATCAATGCAGATAAGGTTAAGATTACTGGTGATCAGGATTTCAAGAAGTTTTACTTCTCACATTCTCAATGGCCAAATGGTCTACGTGTAAGATCAACAAAGGTTATGCGTGAACAGTATACAGTTGAATGGGTTGAAAAAGCTATCAAGGGTATGCTTCCTCATACGAAGCTAGGTGATGTTCAACGTAAACATGTATTTGTTTATGAAGGACCTGAACATCCACACACAGCTCAAAAGCCAGTTGAGCTAAAGGTAAAGTAAGGAGGAAATAGAGACAATGCCAACAAAGAAGAAGACAGTTAGCTACGCCGGAACAGGACGTAGAAAGAAGTCTGTTGCCCGTGTTTTTATGACTCCGGGAACAGGTAACATCACAGTTAATGGTCGTACTTTAGAAGAATACCTACCACAGGCTACTCTTCGTATGGAAGTTAATGCTCCATTAGTATTGACAGAAACAAAAGATCAGTTTGATATCAAGATCAACGTATACGGTGGTGGCTATACAGGCCAAGCTGGTGCTATGAGACATGGTATCGCTCGTGCTTTATTAGAAGCAAGCGCTGATTACAGACCAGTACTTAAGAAAGCTGGATTCCTCACACGTGATTCTCGTATGAAGGAAAGAAAGAAGTACGGTTTAAAGGGTGCAAGAAGAGCACCACAGTTCTCAAAACGTTAATTTATTTCAACGAAAAGAGAAAACAAAACCATTCAAAGCCTATATTTATGGGTTTTGGATGGTTTTTCTATTTTGTGAATTGTGCTGAAAAGTGAAGATAAGCACGCTTATAGCACGCATAAAGGTAACAAAATCAACCTGTTTTTGTAACTGTATAGTATAAACAGACTTATCATAATGGTTTAGGTATGAAATTCTTAGGCAGAAAAAGTGAATTAATTAAGTTCATTGAGGAATACAATCAGAATAGTCGTTTTGTAGTGAGCTTTAGCTATTATGTTGGTGATTGTCGCAAATTTTGCGATAACCACTTCATTTACTCGTTTTGCTTTTAAAGCATTTTGAATATGTTTCCAGTTGCTTTACATCCCTATTAAACAATTGTATAAGTTGATTATTCTTTTTCTAAATTTCTATAATGTATATAATGTAATCATATGAAATATTAAAAATTCAAGATCTTGTTTGTATTTTATTTCGTTGTCAAATGAATCAACGCACAAGAGCTAATGAAAGAAAGGAACTGTTATGGAATATACGAAAATACTAGAAGAACGGTCATTACAAAGTACAGATGAATTTTTTTCTACTGTTTTGGAAAATGTTTTAAAAGATATTGAAAATTTAGACTTTATGCATTGATTACCTCTGATTTCTGGAATAATGACTGGTAAATTTAAATCTAGATTGAATGAAAATGATGAACTACTAGAAGGCTATTTTGATGCGATAAACTTTGAAGAAGATTCTGAACTATCTATTTCTGATGAAACGATATTATTTCAAGATGCACAAATTCAAAATGATAAAGCCAGTGATGATTCACAAGAAGTTGAAAAGTTGAATCAAATGGTTAAACAATTAATGAAAGAAAAGAAAGAATATGAAGAATTAAACAAAAAACAACAAGAGAATATTCATAATCTAGAAATATCTCTAAATAAATCAAAAGAAAGTAATGAAAATCGCGTTCTTAATTTAGAAGAAAAGTATAAACAAAAATCAAATGAAGCTTATGAATTGCAGGAAAAAATAAAGCTTTACATGAAAAACTAAGTAATAAATCATTGTCAAATGAATCTGTAAATAGGGTCGTTTTATTACAGGGAACGGAACAAGACATATGGGAAGGTGAAACTTCTGCGTTTATCAGGGATGCTTTAGAAAAAGCATTAAAAACATCACTGGAAGGTAGTCGTAGGTATGATGTTTTAAAGGGGGTTATACAAAGCTCCTATGGTAATGAAGAAAATAAACTTAAAAAGAAGTCAGAAGCGATAAAAAAATCTGTGAAGGGATTTAGAAATTTATCTGAAATACAAGACGGTTTAGAGGAAGAAGGATTCGTAGTAGAAAAAGGAGAATCAGGTCACGCTAAAATAAAGTATCCAAATGATGATCGTTATATTATAACTTGTGGAAGTACACCTTCTGATTCTAGAGCGGGAGATAATGTTGCGCAATTGATAATTAAAAAATTTTTGTAATTTATTCATAAATTTCTTTACTGTACATTTTTAGGTACAATAAAAACATTCCACTATATTAATATATAGACATCGGAGGAAAACTATATGAATAAAGAAAACGAAATTGTGGAAATGAAACAAATATTTAGAGGATTGTCTTATTTTGCGGATGCAAAGTTGGATCCAGAAGATGTGTATAAAAATGCAGCTATTGAGTATATTGAAGATGTAGGTTGTGATAGAAATGATGCATTTTCTTTGATTGAACTAGCCTCATCCGTGGATGATAAAATCGATGATTTAGTGGAACAACTGAAGCAACATCCAAGAAAAGAAGAGGAAGAATTTTTAAACAACTTACGAATGGATTATTTAAAAATCAGTTGTGGATTAATGCATATCATTTTCAATGGATTAGAATGCTTGGATATTAATATGACTAAAGAAAATATTTGAAGATGAAAAAAGGAACTTGAATATATACATACAGGTTCCTTTTTAGGTGAGAATTAATCCGCTACTGCATCAATAAGAATGCTGTGATAGGCATTCACGATATCGTCTACTGTTTTTTCGATATCTGTATTATTATCTGCTACATAAGCTGCATATTTTTGATAGAGTGGGCTTCTTTCTTCATGCATTTGTTGTAATGCTTGTTTAGAACTAGATAAAGGACGATTAGGATCAGAACTGATTAATTTATCTACATCACGATCAATATAGATTGTAATTCCATTTAAACGTAAGAAATCCATATTCACTTTATGTTTGATTGCACCACCACCTGTAGCGATGATCATATTATTCATTTTACTTGCTTCTATCGCAACTTCTGTTTCGATTGCTCTAAAACCAGATTCACCAGATTCTTGGAAGATTTCAGGAATGGTTTTACCTGCTTTTTCAATAATCATATCATCTAGATCAATGAACTTCTTTCCAAGCCTTTCTTGTAGCATTTTTCCAATGGTTGTTTTTCCTGCACTTGGCATACCAATGAGTACGATATTACAACGATTTTTTAACATTTCTTTTTTGATTTCATCTATTATTGAATCATCGAATTTAATATTTTCAAAATATTCAAAAGAATACTTTGCCTGTGCAATTAACATCTCTAATCCAATCACACGTTTGATATCCATTTCTTGTGCTTCAAAACAAAGACGTGTCAGAATTGGATTGTAAACAACATCTAAAACACATTCTAATTTATGGAACCAAGATACATCGATTGGAGAATTTGCGATATTTGGATACATTCCAACAGGACTTGTATTAACGATGATGTCTGCATCTAAGTGAGAAGTATACATTTCATCATAAGAAATCGCTCCGTTTGTAGCACTACGACTGACAATAATGATATCTTTTGCTTTTTCATGCTTACAAACAGCTTGAACTGCTGCACTCGCTCCACCATTCCCAATTAACAATATTTTTTTACCTTCCATATGGATGTTATGTGCTTTGACCATATATAAGAAACCACCAAAGTCTGTATTGTATCCATATAGTTTTCCATCATGATTTACAATCGTATTCACTGCACCGATATTTTTTGCACTTTCATCTAGAACATCAATATAAGGAATAACAGCTTTTTTATAAGGTAAAGTGACATTGATTCCTTTAAAGTCTTTCTTTTTCATGAATTCAATGAATTGTTCTTGATCTAATTCAACAAAATCATATTGAAAATCTTGTATGTTTTGTAGTTCTGCAATTCTTGTTTGTATTTGTTTTGAAAAGCTATGCTCTAATTTTTCTCCAATCAATCCGTATTTCATTTTCTTTCCTCTTTTCTGAATTACTCCTATCCCCAAAAAAAGCATTCAATCTAGTTTGTTGAATGCTTTCTTATGCCCTAAAACTTAAAATAACCATGATTCTATGGCTTGTTTTAGGGCTATCTAAAGTAAAAATAAAATGACTTTGAATAATTCATGAACTAATAATACTCCTTCTATATTGGGAATACAATGAAAATGTGAAAAAAATGTCAATCAATCAGTTACTATTCACCGAAAAATCAATAAAACAAAAACTTGTCAATAGGAGTTATCCACAAAATAAATAAATTATTCAGAAAATGCATAGTG
>CAVJMM010000055.1:0-13916 GCA_963650865.1 Eubacterium sp. AM49-13BH
TATCTGATGATAGTATCAATGTTCATTTGAAGTATAAATGTTGTATGGATGATGAGATATCTTATGAGAATATATTGAAGCATCATAAAGAATATAGACAAAGAGATATTGAAAATCATGTTACTTCATTTGGAATACATAGAGAAGATATTTTGTTTGAAATGAATGATAGACCTTTGATTCAATTTGCTTCACAAGGTCAAAAAAGAATGACAATCTTATCTTTTAAGATTGCATTGTTGAAATACATACAAAATAAAACAAATAAATTGCCTGTTTTATTGTTAGATGATGTATTAAGTGAATTAGATCAAAATAGACAAATGAAATTGATAGATATGGTAGGAAAAGAATATCAATGTTTGATTACTTCAACAGATATACCACCATTTCTAAAAAATAAAGATATGAAAATTTTCTATATTGAAAATGGAAGTTTAGTGAATTTAGGAGGAAAGCCATGAATGAAGAAAAAGAAGTAGTAATTAAAACAGAAGATGGAACAGAAGCTGTTATAGGTGGTACATTAGATTCTAAAGTAACTGAAGAATATAATGACTCTGAAATTCAAGTATTAGAAGGATTAGAAGCAGTTAGAAAAAGACCAGGTATGTATATTGCTTCTACATCATCTAAAGGTCTCCATCATTTAGTATGGGAAATTGTTGATAATGGTATTGATGAAGCGATGGCTGGTTATGCTTCTAGTGTTGTTGTTACGATTGATAAAAATAACACTGTTAAAGTAGAAGATGATGGTCGTGGTATGCCTACTGGTAAAAACGCCAAAACTGGTAAATCTACGATTGAAACGATTTTTACAGTATTACATGCTGGTGGTAAATTTGGTGGAGGTGCTTATAAATACTCTGGTGGTCTCCATGGTGTAGGTGCATCTGTTGTTAATGCGTTATCTTCATGGTTAGAAGTACACGTTTATCATGATGGTAATGAATATTTTCAAAGATTTGAAAATGGTGGACATCCTGTAGAAGATTGTAAAGTTATCAATTCTTGTGATAAAGATAAACATGGTTCTGTTGTTATTTTCCAAGCAGATCCAACAATTTTTACAGAAACAACAATTTATGATCATGATACGATTCGTGATCGTTTAAGACAATTAGCGTTCTTAAATAAAGGTGTTCGTTTAGTGTTTAATGATGAAAGAGAAGAAGAGGAAAGTAAAAAGCATTACGACTTCTATTTTGAAGGTGGTTTAAAACAATATATTGATTATTTAAACAAATCAAAATCTGTTGTTCATCCTGATGTGATTTATGCGGAAGGATATGAAAAAGACATTCAAGTAGAAGTTGCATGTCAATATAATGATGGATATAATCCTTCTATTTATACTTTCTGTAATAATATCAATACAGTTGAAGGTGGAACGCATTTAGAAGGTTTTAATAATGCGTTAAGTAGAACTTTAAATAAATATGCTAGAGATGCGAAAATCTTAAAAGAAAAAGATGATAATTTAACATCAGAAGACTGTAGAGAAGGAATTACTGCAGTCATTTCAGTAAAACATCCAGATCCTCAATATGAAGGACAGACAAAAACAAAATTAGGAAACTCTGTTGTTCGTAAAATTGTTTCTGATATTTTTGGTGCTTCTTTAGAAAGATTTTTATTAGAAAATCCTGATCAAGGTAAAGCAATTGTAGAAAAGGCTATGGTTGCTTCACAAGCACGTGTTGCGGCAAAAAAAGCAAGAGAAGCTACAAGAAGAAAATCTGCATTAGAAGTTTCTTCTTTACCTGGTAAATTATCTGATTGTTCTTCAAAAGATGCTAGTATTTGTGAAATTTATATTGTCGAAGGTGATTCTGCCGGCGGTTCTGCAAAACAAGGTAGAGATTCTCACTATCAAGCAATATTACCTTTAAGAGGTAAGATTTTAAATGTAGAAAAAGCAAGACAAGCTAGAGTTTTTGAAAATAATGAAATTCGTTCTATGATTACTGCATTTGGTTGTGGAATCTTAGAAGAAACTGATCCTACAAAACTTCGTTATAACAAAATTGTTATTATGACCGATGCCGATGTCGATGGAGCACATATTCGTATTTTATTATTAACATTCTTCTATCGATATATGAGACAAATTATTGAAACGGGTCATGTATATATTGCACAACCACCTTTATATAAATTTCAAAAAGGTAATACTGTGAAATATGCATATACGGAAAATCAGGCAAAGAAAATGCTAGAAGAATTAGGTGAAAGAGTATCTTCACAGAGATACAAAGGTTTAGGTGAAATGAATCCTGAACAATTATGGGAAACAACAATGGATCCTCAGAATAGAACTTTAATTCGAGTAAATATTGATGATGCTGAAAAGGCTGATGAATATTTTAGTATTTTTATGGGTGATGAAGTTGAATCTAGAAAAAATTACATTATTGAAAATGCAGATTTTGCGAATCTTGATATTTAAGGAGGGTTGATAAATGGCTAGAGATGATTTTATGGAATTTGATGAGTCAAAATTTGACCCAGGAAATATTACAGAACAAGATCTTACAAAAGAAATGAAGAGAGACTTCATTGACTATTCGATGTCTGTTATTGTTGCGCGTGCATTACCAGATGTACGTGATGGTATGAAACCAGTTCAACGTAGAATCTTATATGCAATGAATGAAATGAACAATACTCCAGATAAACCATATCGTAAATGTGCACGTATTGTTGGTGAAACAATGGGTAAATATCATCCACATGGTGATTCATCTATCTATGGTGCACTTGTTTACATGGCACAACCTTGGAATATGAGAAGTATTTTAATTGATGGTCATGGTAACTTTGGCTCTATGGATGGTGATGGAGCTGCTGCGATGCGTTATACAGAAGCTCGTTTATCGAAATTATCCATGGAAATGTTACGTGATCTAGATAAAGATACGGTTGATATGACACCAAACTATGAAGGGGAAGAATTAGAACCTAATGTTTTACCTGCGAGAATTCCTAATTTGATTGTAAATGGATCAATGGGTATCGCTGTTGGTATGGCAACAAACGTAGCACCTCATAACTTAGGTGAAACAATTGACGCTATCATTGCGACAATGCATAATCCTGAAATTACAACAACAGAATTAATGGAATATATCAAAGGACCTGATTTTCCTACAGGTGGTTATATCATTGGTAAAACTGCAATTCGTAAGGCATTTGAAACAGGTCGTGGTTCAATTGTTATGCGTAGTAAGACTGAAATTGAACAAATGCCAAATGGAAAGTCACGCATTGTTGTAACAGAAATTCCATACTCTGTTAATAAAGCTAGTTTAGTTGAAAGAATTGCATCTTTAGCTAGAGATAAACAAGTAGAAGGAATTACTGATCTTCGTGATGAATCAAATATGAATGGTGTTCGTATTGTTATGGAATTAAGAAAAGATGTGCAACCTGAAGTAATTTTAAATCAGTTGTATAAGTTATCTCCATTACAAACTAATTTCTCAGTAAATAACGTTGTATTATTTAAAAATACACCACGTACTGCAGGAATGAAAGAATTGATTCAAGGTTATATTGATCATCAAGATGATGTTGTTACAAGAAGAACGCAATATGATTTAAAGAAAGCTGAAGCAAGAGCTCATATCTTAGAAGGTTTAAGAATTGCGGTTGATAACTTAGATGCTATCATTCACATTATTAGAAGTTCAAGAGATGACGCTGAAGCAACAGAAAGAATGAAGACTGACTTTCATTTGTCTGATATTCAATGTAAAGCTATCTTAGATATGCAATTTAGAAGATTAACAGGTCTAGCTAGAGAAAAGATTGAAAGTGAATATCAAGATTTATTAATTAAAATTGCTGATTTGAAAGATATTCTCGCTAATCATTGGAGAATTGAAAAAATCATTGAAGATGAATTAACAGAAGTTAAAGAAAAATATAGTGATGAAAGAAGAACAATCATTATTGAAGGTTCTGCTGAAATGGAAGATGAAGATTTGATTCCAGTAGAAGATATTGTGATTACAATGTCCTCAAATGGTTATATCAAGAGAATGACTTCTGATACTTATAAAGTACAAAATAGAGGTGGTAAAGGAATCAAAGGAATGGAATTAAACAAAGATGATAATATCGAATTGTTTATTCATATGTCCACACATGATCACTTATTAATTTTTACAGATAAAGGTAGAGTATTCAGAGTAAAGGGATATAATATCCCTCAATTCTCGAGAACATCAAAAGGACTTCCAATTATTAACTTAGTTCAAGTAGATCGTGATGAAAAAGTTTGTGCTTTAGTTCCTTACAATGATTCTGAAGAAAAGAAATTCTTATTCTTCGCAACAAAGAAAGGTCTTGTTAAGAGAACTACCATTGAAGAATTTGAGAATATTAACAAGAATGGTAAGATTGCCATCAAGTTTAATGAAGATGATGCTTTAGCCTTTGTTAAGGGAACAAGTGGTGATGCTGAAATTATTATCGCTGGTAGCAATGGTAAAGCAGTACGTTTCAATGAATCTGCAATCCGTCCTTTAAGTAGAATTGCAAAGGGTGTTAAGGGATTCAATGTTGATGGTGGTGAAGTTATTGGATTAGCTACAAATGAAGAAGGTAAATACATTCTTACAATCACAAAGAATGGATATGGTAAGAAATCTAACTTATATGATTATCGTATTACAAGTCGTGGTGCAAAAGGTGTAAGAACTGCTAATCTCAATGAAAAGACAGGTGATCTTGTTGCGATGAGAAGTATCAATGGTGATGAAGATTGTATGATTATGACAGATGCAGGTATCATCATTCGTATTTCACTCAAACAAGTATCTGTTATTGGTAGAGCTGCAACTGGTGTTAAGTTTATCAACATTAAAGAAGGTGAAGGCGTATCCAATGTCGCAATCCTAGATCCTGAATCGGAAGAAGAAACAGAAGAATCTAATGAACCTACTCCATCTGAAGAATAACAATTGAAGATATCTTACTTATGTAGGGTATCTTTTTTGATATATTCATTTCATGTTAGAGATTGTATTTGACGCTAATTTGTATGCTTACTTACAACATTATTTTCGTTTTCAAAATAAAATATTATTATTTCAACAGGATTTATCTTATGGAAAAATTGATCCATTTTCTCAACATCAAATGATTAGAAATATGATTCATTATGATTATGATTATGATAGGAATATGATTTCTTATTTTAAAAATGAAGTAAATATATTTTTACACAAATCAAGTTAGATTTTGGATTACTGAATATTACGCAGATAAAATAAGTATGTATTTAATATGTCATCAATTTCATAATATCCAAAAAGTATTTATTTGTAATTGTGATTGTTCTATTGATGATATTTCTGTAAGTAATCAAAAGTTACAAGAATTCGAAAAGCATTGTATAGAAGGAAATTTAATAGAATTATCAAACAAAGGAAATCAATTATTATTAGAAAATAGTGAATTAAGAATTCAAGGTATTCATAATATTATTTCTGTTGATGAAAATTATTATAATCCATTATTACAATATTTATTAGATCAAGGATGCAAAGATTGTTATGACATTGAAGATGAATTTTTAAAGTATTGTGGAAAAGATCAATTTTGATTCATTCATTATTATTTTTTACGAAAAAGAGTTTCAATCTTAAAAAAGAAATGAATTGTTTTATAATGTTTTTACTATGAAAAAACTATTGAATTTAATATTTGTATTATTGATATCGATTACTTTAATGAGTTGTACATCATCTAAACAAGCTACGACGATTCAAAGTATTTCTGATCTTGAAGGAAAGAAGATTGGTGTACTTTTAGGGAGCTCTGAAGATATTCAAGCATCTAATATTAAAGATGCTACGGTTGAGAGATTTAATTCTGTTGCGGATGAAATACAATCTTTATCGCAAGGTAAATTAGATTGTGTTGTGGTAAATGAAGAAGCTGCAGAACCATTTCTTGAAAAATATGATAATTTATCTGAGTTAGACGAAGCTTTTTCAATTGATGAAGCAGCGATTTGTATTTCAAAAGATAAAACGGAATTAAAAGAACAAATTAATCAAGCATTAGCTGAATTAAAAGAAGAAGGTATCATACAACAAATTATGGATCATTACTTAGATGAGGAGAAAGAAGGAACACAAACATATATTTCACCATCTGATATTGATCGTTCGAATGGAACTTTAGTTGTTGCGACAAATGCGGAATTTGCGCCATATGAATATATAGAAAATGGAAATATTGTTGGTATCGATATGGATATCGCACAAGCAATCACAGATAAATTACATATGAATCTAAAAATAGAAGATATGCAATTTTCGGCCATTATCAATGCAGTGAATAGTGGAAAAGCTGATGTTGGAATTGCTGGAATGACAGTAACAGAAGAAAGATTAAATAGTGTTGATTTTACAGATTCGATTTATCCTTCCGCAAGAAAAATTGTTTTATACAGAAATGATAATCAAGCATCAGGTTCTAATTTATTAGATCGTTTATATCAGAATTTTATAACAGATAATCGCTATCAAACTTTATTAAAAGGTTTAGGTACAACTTTAGTGATTACTTTAGGTGCAGCAATTCTTTCATTGATTCTTGGTACATTGATTGCTTATATTCGATATACTTCTGATAAATTACATGTATTTCCAATCTTAAATTTTTTGATGAAGATTTATCTTACAATTATTAGAGGTACACCTTCTGTTGTTCAATTATTGATTATATATTATGTGATATTTGCGAGTTACGATGTAAATAAAACGGTGATTTGTATTGTTGCGTTTGGATTAAATTCTGCAGCATATGTCGCCGAAATTATTCGTAGTGGATGGAATTCTGTTGGAAAAGAACAATACGAAGCAGGAAGAAGCTTAGGATTTACTTATCGTCAAACAATGCGTTTATTTATCTTTCCACAGGCAATTAAAAATATTGTACCTGCTTTAGGAAATGAATTGATAGGATTATTAAAGGGTACTGCTATTGCAGGATATATTGGCATTGTTGATTTAACACGTGCTGGTGATTATATTCGTTCAAGAACCTATGAAGCTTTACTCCCTTTGGTCAGTGTTGCGTTAATTTATCTTTTGATTGTGATTTTTATGTCACTTTTGATTTCTTATATTGAAAGGAGATTGAATCAAAATGAAAAACGATGAAGTAATGATTCGAGTAAATGATATTTATAAATCATTTGGTAAATCTTCTATTATTAAAGGAATTACAACAGAATTTCATAAAGGTGAAGTGACAGTTATATTAGGACCTTCTGGATGTGGTAAATCTACTTTTCTTCGTTGCTTGAATTTATTAGAAAAACCAACGAGTGGAAAAATATTTTTTCAAGATAAAGAAGTAACTTCTTTATTAACAAATATCAATGATATTCGAAAAGATATGGTCATGGTCTTTCAAAACTATAACTTATTTCCACATTTAACGATTATGGATAATTTAACAATTGGACCAATCAAATTAAAAAACATTTCAAAAGAACAAGCTGAATCACATGCAAGATTTCTTTTAGAGAAAGTAGGTTTACAAGGAAGAGAAAATCAATATCCTAATCGTCTTTCTGGTGGACAAAAACAAAGAGTTGCGATTTGTAGAGCTGTTATGATGAATCCAAAAGTTCTTTTATTAGATGAACCAACAAGTGCTTTAGATCCTGAAATGACAAAGGAAGTTTTAGATTTGATCAAGTCTTTAGCGAATGAAGATTATACGATGATTTGTGTAACACATGAATTAGGATTCGCAAGAGAAGTCGCTGATCGAATTCTATTTATTGATGATGGAAAGATAGGAGAAGAAGGAACACCTGAAGAAATCTTTGAACATCCAAAATGTGATAGATTAAAGTCATTTTTAAACAGTAAAATATAAAAAACAAAGGATGTTACTCCTTTGTTAGTTGATATATTCGAATGCATTCATTTCTGCATATGTAATTTCAATTGTTTGATGACTTGTAATCGTTAGTTGATCTTGATCATCATAATATCTTGAAGTTAATGATTTTTCTCCATGATTGATGAATATTTCGATACTTGATGAATCAAAGAATATATCTAATTCATGTATTTCATTGATTTCTAATGATCTTTGTTTTCTTTCTGTTTGATCATTTAAGAAATTTAATGAAAATAAATGATTTTCATATGTTATTGATAGTTGATTACATTGAATATGAATTGTTTGATTCTGATTCTCATAATGAATCATACATTCTTTTTCATATTCTTTTTTTGTAGAATCAATGATTACTTTTCTTTCATTTTTCTTCAAAGATAAGATTTCATCTATTGGATATTGATAGATTTTATGATTAATGTTCTTTAATTCTCTTGGAAGAGTTAAAGCCATTTGCCAACCATCTTTTACAGTAGGATGTGTTGGTGTTTTATCTGGTAATCCCATCCATCCGATTAGGATTGTTCTACCATTCTCATCTTGGAATGTTTGTGGCGCATAGAAATCGTAACCATAATCTAATGTTTGATAATCATATGCTTTTGTATCATTTAAATGAAAGTAACCATTTTGATTCTCATTTTGATATTCATTTCCTTGTTGTTGAATACCTTGAGGACATGTAATCAAGAAATATTCTTCATTTAATTGAATACAATCAGGACATTCCCACATATATCCAAATGGTTGGTCAGATGTAATTCTTTTTGTATATTTCCAATGGATTAGATCATTTGATTCATATATAAGAACACAACCAATATCATCATTTGTTCTTGCGCCTAAGTACATTTCATAGATTCCATTTCTTTTATATACTTTAGGATCACGAATATGATTTGTTAGATCAGTTGGATAATCATTGTTATTAAGAACTACTTTTTTGTGGTCAAATTGGATTCCATCTTTAGAATAAATATAGGTTGTATTTGATAATCTACCAGAATGAATGTAGTCGTGATTACCTTCTTGTTTTACATTTCCTGTATAGAAGATATGCATGCCATTTTCAACATAACAACAACCACTATATGCACCACTTTGATCACTTTCTTGATCTGGGTAGATTGCGATACCTTCATCTTTGTAATGAATGAAGTCTTTTGTTGTGAAATGATACCAACATTTATCACTACTTCCATCTACAGCTTTTGCGTATTGATAGAAGATATGATAAATACCTTGATATTGGCATAGGCCATTTGGATCGTTTAACCATCCACCATGGATTGGATATAAATGATATTTTAATGTATTTCTCATTTTACCTTTTTAATATCTGTTAATTCAGAAGAATTTGTTATCGCAACAATAACACAATCACTACAACCTGCTTCTTTGATTTTCTTAGAATCAAATGTTAGTAATAAATCACCTTGTTTTACTTCATCACCTTGTTGAACTGATGCTTCAAAACCATCACCATTCATATTTACTGTATCAACACCAATATGAATCAATACTTCAACACCATTGTTACTTTCTAAACCAATTGCGTGATTTGTAGGGAAAATCATTTTTACTTTACCATCAAATGGAGCATATACATGATTGTCTGTAGGATTGATGCCAATACTAGGACCCATAGATTCATTTGCGAACATTGGATCAGGAATTTCTGTTGCGGAAATCACTTGACCATTCACTGGTTGTACGATTGTATCTTTGTTTGTTGTAATGATTGTTTCGGATGAAATTGTTTGAGGAACTTCAGTTTTTTCTTCTTCTTTCCAAATGATCATTGTTAATACAAAGGCAATACCACCAGAGATAGCGAGCATTACTGTATAAAGTAAAGGTTTATTGATAGTTAAATAACCTGGAATACCTGTAACACCATAAGCAGTTGCACCTAAACCAGTTAAGCTACCAAACATTGCACCAACAGCACCACCAATCACTGCACAGATAAATGGTTTTGTGTAACGCATATTGACACCGAAGATAGCTGGTTCAGTAATTCCTAAAGAAGCTGAGATAGCGGAAGGAATTGCGACAGATTTTGTTTTAGAAGATTTTGCCTTTAAACCAACAGCTAGACAAGCTCCGAATTGTGCGAAGTTTGCGGCACTTGCGATTGGCATCCAAATATTTAAGTTACCAAAATCTGCAGAAGCTAATAGGCCAGCTTCGATAACGTTATACATATGATGTAATCCCATAACGACTGTAACTGGATAGATTGCACCCATGATGAGTGATCCAATGCCATATCCAACTGTGATCAATTGTTGTGCACAGGATAATACAAACGTTTCAGCAGTAGAGAAGATTGGTCCAATTACTGTGAATGTTAATAATAGAGTAACGAATACTGTTGTTAGAGGAGTAACGAATAAATCAATCATTTCTGGTACGTGTTTATGTAACCAGTTTTCTAATTTACACATGATCCATACGGCTATCATGACAGGTATGACATGCCCTTGATAACCAAGTACATTGATTTGACCTAACGTATAATTTCCAATTTGGAAGTGACCGAATAAGTACCAAACATCATATCCACCTGCAGCGTTCCAACCATTTGTTAATGCGGAATGAATCATTGCTAGACCAATGACAGCACCTAAGAAGATATTTCCACCAAATACTCTAGCAGCTGAAATAGAAACGATAACAGGCAAGTAAGCAAATGCAGTATTTGCTACCATATCTAAGAAGGCATACCAATCTGTTGATGCAAAACCAGGCATTGCCTTACCTAAAGCTTCTACAAGTCCCATCAATAATCCAGAAGCAACGATAGCAGGCAAGATAGGAACGAATACATCACCTAATGATTTAATCAATCTTTTGAAAATGTTCATGTTGCTCGCTGCAGCATTTTTAACATCTTCTTTTGTTCCTGCTTGTAAACCAGTTACTGCTAAGAACTCATCAAATACTTTATTGACTGTTCCTGTTCCAATAATGATTTGTAATTGTCCATTAGAAGTGAAGACACCTTTCACGCCATCTACATTTTCTAATGTTTTTTCATCCACTTTTTTTGAGTCGACGATTGCTAGACGAAGTCTAGTAGCGCAATGTGCAACAGATGCAATATTATCTTTACCACCTAGACATGCATAGATATCTTCTGCACATTTTCTGTAATCTAAAGCCATTGTTTTTTCTCCTTTTCTCCGTAATGGTACCGGTTCCATTAATATAATAATTCTATTTAATGAATTGTCAACACTTTCACAAAAAAAGTATCAGATTTTTCTGATACTTCCTCCATGAACATATTCAAAACCAATTAATTTTCGATAATCTACTTCAATACCTTCTATCATTTCTAATATTGTTTGACCACATTCTTCACCAGCTTTTTCATTATCAAATCGGATACTATCTAAAGGGGGATTCATTAATCTAGAATAACGATAAGAACCAAATCCAATAATGGAAACTTGTTCTGGAATTTGAATGCCTTTATTTTGTAGAACTGTATAACAAGCACTTGCCATTCTATCTGTAGAACAAATAATCGCACTTGGAATATGTTTATTTAATGCTTTTTCTATGATTGGTAAACATTTTTCATATTCGAAATCCGCTTTAATAAATTTGATCTTTTGAATGTGATTTTCTTTTAATGCATCATAAACACCTAATTTACGTACAACACCGACAGAAATATCAGATTGATCAACACCAACAAACGCAATATCTTTATGACCATTTTCAGAAATGATTTTTCCTACTTCATAACCTGAACGATAATCGTCATAAACTATAGAAGGACCATTTTCAATTTCTTGTCCCATAAATAAAATAGGTATTTTATATTTTTCTTTTAATTCTTGATAATCATATTGATTATTTGTCGCTAAGATAACAATACCATCTACATTTAATTCCGTTAAATATTCAAAAGCATCATTTTCTCTTTCTGGAGAATGATTTGTATTAATGATGATTGTACGAAACCCTCTATCTTTTAAATAATCATCTAAAGTTGTAATTGTTTTAGAAGATGTATAAGAAGTTAATGTTGGAGAAATAATTCCAACTGTATTTGTTCTTTTTGCCTTTAATAATTTTCCTGCTTGATTTGGTTTATAGTTATATTTCTCACACACTTGGCGTAATTTTTCTTTTGTTTCAGGTTTTACAAGTCCACCATTAAAATATCTTGAAACTGTACTTTTTCCTACTCCAGCAATTTCTGCGATATCTTTCATTGTTAATTTTTCGTTATTCAAATAATCACCTACAATCTATCATTTATAAACAATATTATAGTGCATTATGCATGCATGTTTACTTCTTTTTCTTTTTCTTATCTTTTTTGTTTTCTTTCTTTTGGAACTTTTCCATATCTTTCATAACAAGTGATAGTAGATAATCTTTTAAAGAATCTTTTGATTCCAACCACTGAATGATATCTTTCTCTTTTTCATTATTCAGACGCATCGAAAAGGAACGATAATTATTTCTATTATATGTATTGTTGTATTCTAATTTGTTGGCGTAGGATGTTTTCTTTGATGCCATAATTCTCTCCTTGTTTTTTTCATGATATCATCCTATGAAAATCTTGACAATTAATATCCGGAATGATTTAATGAAATTAATTCGTAGAGAAGGAATAGTAAAGAAAGATTGTAGTGATAGAGAGTTGAAGTTTGGTGCAATTCAACACAATCTGAATGAATCCACCTTTGAGAGGAATTAATCGTTTCCGGTCATCAACCGTTATCTGATAAATGAAGTGGCTTAAATTGTTTCACGTGAAACAATTTAAACAAAAAGGGTGGCACCGCGATTACAACATCGTCCCTTTAGTGGATGATGTTTTTGTTTTGTTGGAGGAAAAAAGATGATAGACATTAAACTAATTCGTGAAAATCCTGAACTTGTAAAAGAAAATATTAAAAAGAAGTTTCAAGATGAAAAACTACCAATGGTAGATGAAGTTGCTGAATTTGATAAAGAAGTTCGTGCAGTTAAGGCGAAAGGTGATTCTTTAAGAGCTGATCGTAATAGAATGTCCAAAGAAATTGGTGGACTTATGCGTGATGGTAAAAAAGAAGAAGCTGAACAAGTAAAAGAAAAAGTAAAAGAAATGGGCGAAGAGATGGAAGCTCTTGAAAAAAGAGAAGCTGAACTCAATGAAGAAATCAGAAAGAGAATGTATGTCATTCCTAATATCATTGATCCATCCGTACCTATTGGAAAAGATGATAGTGAAAACCAAGAAATTCAAAAGTATGGTGAACCATTTGTTCCAGAATATGAAATTCCATATCATGTTGATATTTTAGAAAAGGTTGACGGACTAGATATAGACTCTGCAGGTAAAACATCTGGAAATGGTTTCTATTATTTAAAAGGTAATATCGCAAGATTACATTCATCTATCTTAGCTTATGCTCGTGATTTCATGATTAATAGAGGCTTTACATATTTTATTCCTCCATTCATGATTCATGGAGATGTTGTAAGTGGTGTTATGAGTTTTGCGGAAATGCAAAATATGATGTATAAAATTGAAGGTGAAGATTTATATTTGATTGGTACATCTGAGCATTCCATGGTTGGTAGATTTATTGGACAAATTTTAAAGAAGGAAGATCTCCCTTATACATTAACTTCTTATTCTCCATGTTTTAGAAAAGAAGTTGGTGCACATGGTATTGAAGAAAGAGGCCTTTATAGAGTTCATCAGTTTGAAAAACAAGAAATGGTTGTAGTTTGTGAACCAGAAGATTCTAAATATTGGTATGACCAATTATGGCAAAACTCTGTGGATTTCTTTAGATCATTAGATATTCCAGTAAGAACATTGGAATGCTGTTCAGGTGACTTAGCTGACTTGAAAGTAAAGAGCTGTGATGTAGAAGCTTGGTCTCCACGTCAAAAGAAATATTTTGAAGTTGGTTCTTGTTCTAATTTAGGTGACGCGCAAGCAAGAAGACTTGGTATTCGTG
>CAVJMM010000056.1:0-13716 GCA_963650865.1 Eubacterium sp. AM49-13BH
AAATAAATTTATAAATAGGATATAAGATATATAAAGCTATTTTTATGCTAAAATAGTGCCATACAATCACGAGTATTGTAAAAAATGAGATATATTCTCTATAAATATAGTCACCGCTCTAAGTGACTTTAAAGTGTACTGTACATTTGGATAGTAAGCGAAGCCACAAGATGATTTTGCAAAGAAACTTAATGTTGCTTTATCAACAGTAAATCGTTGGGAACTGAATAAAGCAAAACCTAATATGAAAGCTATGAAGTCAATTAAATCTTTCTGCGAAGAAAGTAACCAACCATTTGATTTAATTGAAAGCCAGTGGCTTGGCTATTCGAAGGAGAATAATAAATGATTACGACAGCTAATTTAAAGGAAATGCTTACTGTTATCGGATTTACGGCGACAGGAAATAGATACGAAAAGAAGTTTGATTCACTCGGTGTTTCTCTTGAAGTGGATTTTAATACTAAAAAGCTGATTTATCCAAGAGAAATTAAAGGCGGAGACCGTAACGATGGTTTTGATAAAAACGAGAACTTTGTCGTGTTTGAATGCGTTAACAAGCTTCTTGAAAAAGGATACCGCCCGGAACATATTGAATTGGAAAAAGAATGGCATTTAGGACACGACTCAAAAAGTGGTCGTGCTGATGTTTTGGTAACTGATGAAAAGGGATCTATGCTGTTTATTGTCGAATGCAAAACATGGGGCAAAGAGTTTGATAAAGCATTTAGTGATACCAAAATTGATGGCGGTCAGTTGTTTTCATATTGGCAACAAGAGCAGTCTTGCAAGTGGCTTGTTTTGTATGCTTCTGATTTCAAAGATGAATCAATTATTTATAAAGCACCGACAATTGATTGCTCTGATGATGCGAATATTCTTTTGCTTGCCAAAAAGGATAAAAGCATAAAATTATATCGTGATGCTCACACAACACCGGAAAGATATGAGGTTTGGAAAGAAACCTATGGAAATCAAATTCATGATGATTTGGTTTTCTCGGAAGATTCAGTAGCTTATAAAATCGGAGTAAAGCCATTGCGGAAGAAGGATTTACGTGATTTTACTCCGGACGATAAAATTGTAAATAAATTTGAAGAAATTTTGCGTCATAACAATGTCAGTGACAAAGAAAATGCGTTTAACCGTTTGATTGCATTGTTTATATGTAAGCTTGTTGATGAAAGCACAAAGGACGAGAATGACGAAGTTGAATTCCAGTACAAGCAAGGAACAGATACTTACGAAACATTACAAGACCGCTTACAGCGACTTCATCGTGACGGCATGGAGAAGTTCATGCGTGAGGAGATATATTATGTTCCGGCTAATTATCCTGAGTGGCTGTTTACTACCTATACAGGTTCAAAAAGAAAAAAAGCCATTGAGGATTTACAGGATACAATCCGAATTCTAAAATTCTATTCAAACAACGATTTTGCCTTTAAAGATGTTCATAATGAGGAACTTTTCTATCAGAACGGAAAAATCCTCGTCGAAATGGTACAGTTGTTTGAAAAGTACAGAATTGTCTATCCGTCAAAGCACCAGTTCCTTGGTGATTTGTTTGAGCAGCTTTTAAATAAAGGCTTTAAGCAGAACGAAGGACAATTCTTTACACCGATGCCGATTACTCGATTTATATGGGACAGTTTACCTGTTGACCGAATGGTTAAGTCTGAAAGAGGAACGATATATCCTAAGGTTATCGACTACGCTTGCGGTGCCGGACATTTCTTAACCGAAGCAGTAGAAGCAATAAACTTCTTTGCTAAAACCGGCGGTAATAATGCGTGGGTAAGAGACCACATATTTGGAATTGAAAAGGATTACCGTCTTGCTCGAGTAGCTAAGATTTCATTGTTTATGAACGGTGCCGGCGAGGGTAATATTATCTTCGGTGACGGACTTGAAAATGCTCCCGATAAGGGTATTGATAACGGCTCGTTTGATATTCTCGTAGCTAATCCGCCATATTCAGTTAAGGACTTTAAGCAACATTTGCAACTAAAAAATAACAGCTTTGAATTGATAGACCGTATTGGATTAAACGGCGGAGAAATTGAAACGCTGTTTGTTGAGCGTATTGGTCAACTTTTGAAACCAAAGGGTGTTGCGGCAGTTATATTGCCGAGTTCGATTCTTTCTAATGACAGTGCGAGCTACACAGGTGCACGTGAGCAGATATTAAAGAATTTTTATATCAGGGCGATTGTGGCTTTTGGTTCAAAAACATTCGGTGCAACAGGAACGAATACAGTTGTACTATTTCTAGAAAAGTTTAATGAACCGCCAAAGAAAGCTGATTTATCTGAAGATTCAGTCAACGCTATATTCAGTGGTGCAACCCTTACTGACTGGAAAGATAAAGACATTCTAAGTGCTTATATTGCTCAGATAGAAGTTGATGAGCAAATTTATACGCAATATCTGAATAAAGCATACACGCTTGATGAATTGGCTGATATTGAGTACTTCAAAATGTATGTGAATGCGTTTGCTGATTCTGCTGAAGCAAAGAATTTGCAGAAAACAAAGACATTTAAAATTAAGAGCATCGAAGATCAAAATGCTATTTACCTTGAAAAATTATATGCTTATATAAACTCTGTTGAAGCAGAAAAGCTGTTTTATTTTTCTTTGGTATATCAGCAGACTACTGTTATTATCAAAGCTCCGGCTGATAACAAAGAACAGAAAAAGTTCCTTGGCTACGATTGGTCTAACCGCAAGGGCAACGAGGGCATTCAGATTATTACACCGGGCGGAAAGCTGTATAATGATTCGGATAGAACAGCAGAGGGTACTTTAGCTCATGCCATAAGTAAATCGTTCAATGATGTTATACCTAATATTGATGCTAATTTTTCTTCTTGGGCGTCAGTGGTTGATACAAAAGATTTGCTTGATTATTCAAGAGAAAGTTTTGGGAAATCAATAAGTCTTACAGCAAACAAAAAAATTGAATGTAAATCAAAGTTCGAAACAATTCCACTTCGTAGTTTGGCTGAAATTTCTAAGGGAACTTCTATAACTCAGGCAGATACTATACCAGGAGATTATAAAGTTGTTGCCGGCGGTATGAATTATGCTTATAAGCATAATAAGTACAATAGAGAAGCTGGTATTATAACGGTTAGTGCTTCAGGTGCAAACGCTGGATTTGTAAATTACTGGAATGAGAAAATTTTCGCCTCAGACTGTACAACAATCAGAGCAAAATCTGACATAACCACTAAGTGGGTATACTATTACTTAAAGATGATTCAGCAACAAATATATGAGATACTTCAAAAAGGTTCAGGTCAACCACATGTTTATGCAGAGGACATTAAACTTATACCAATACCAAAGATAGATGAATCATTACAAATACAGATTGTTGATGAATGTGCAAAGGTAGACGAAGAATACAACACTACCCGCATGAGCATTGAGGATTACCGCAAGAAGATTGAAGACTTGTTCAATGACCTTGAAGTGATTGCTTCTAAGGGGGGGTATAAGCTCGTTAAGTTGTCATCGCTTTGTGAGCGAAATATCTCAAAGTCAGAGATTTCTGCTCTTAGTGATGATACTATAATTTCGTTCATTGAAATGGCTTCTGTAAGTAATTTCGGATATATCGAAACTATGGAAGAAAGAACATTAGGAGAAGTCAAAAAAGGCAGTTATACATATTTTGCAGAAGGTGATATAATCATAGCTAAAATTACTCCATGTATGGAAAATGGCAAGTGTGCTATTGCCAAAGGACTAAAAAACAAAATCGGATTTGGAAGCAGTGAATTTCACACACTTAGATGTAACAATAAAGTCAAAACAGAGTTTTTATTTGGCTACTTAAATCGTTCGAGTATCAGGAAACTGGCGGCTGATAATATGACAGGTGCAAGTGGACACAGGAGAGTTCCGATAGAATTCTATGAGAATCTTGATATTCCTCTTCTTGAAATTTCTGAACAAAATGAAATCTTAATCAAAGTGAAAGACCTTGAAGAAAAAATATCTGTTGCCGAAAAGCAGCTTGAATCTTTGAAAGGAAAAACACCCGAGATACTTAATAAGTATTTACAGTAATCAATAACTCTTTAGAGCCAGACAAAAGCAGACGCAGTAAAATTAGTTGGGGTGAGTAAGGATTTGGCAATGAAATAACTTGTGGTCAAATAATAACCCCACAAAGCTTTAAAGAGAGAAGCCACACGATATGGTCATGAATCATATGGTGTGGCTTTTTCGAGCTTAGAAAGGGAAATCTTCTTTAGGTATATCTACTTCATGTGCATCATCATCAGATGATAATTGAGATATATGTGGCTCATTCAGTAAGAATTCGACATTTTCATTCAATTCTTCTACTTGTCTTGTTAATCTTGTGATACGTTCACCTAGATATTCATAATTATCGGTTTCGTATTCCCTGATAAATTCAACAAGTCTAATTACCTCGTCTGCTAACATGGCTTTATTTTTCCTCCTTCCTTTTTAACGGATATAAACTGTATTTCGCATCTTTATCAAGAACGTACATGGCTCTGTTACGGAATCTGATCCAATTTGAGTAACCATTGGCGTTCTTTTTTAAACACTTGAGAATTGCATTTCTATTCTCAATGATCGCATTATTCATTTTCTTTTCTTGGACAACCACATGGCCTGTGTCCGAATCGACCCTATAGTTGTAACCAACGATGTGAAATGAATTGATGATTTCATTCCTCCACTTGTAGAGAGTCTTACCGAAATCTTTCATTTCTTTAACTTCAGAAGATTTAAACTTTTTGATAAGTTCTTTTAATTTAGCTTCTGCAGTATCGATAGTACAAGAAGTATAGAAGTCTACAACATCATCCTTTAAATCCCAAGATTCTCTAAGATCTGGATGGAGATCTTTAAGCATATCTCTAATTTCGTAGTAGTTTAAATGGCGCTTGAAGTGCGCGTTGTATTTCCGTTCCCTGTTTGGATCAAACAATGGAAGCTTACCTTTCTTTTTCAACTTTTTGATGTCTTCTTCTGTTTCCTCGGATTTATAGATCAACCAATTGAAGTGTTTCAATAAATAATAGCTATCAGAATCGTTGTTTCTATGAACGTTTCTCATGACCCTGATACGAACTGCATCAACAGAACGATTCAGATCAGCTTGTAGATGATAGTGATCAACGATATGAACAGCATTTGGAAACAAAGAAAGAGATACAGTCCTGTAAGTGTCATACATGTCAGAACAAACAAGTTTAACATTCTCTCTTTCACTTTTATCAATCGCTAATAGATAAGAACGAAGATGATCGATGCGCCTAGAATTTAGAATATCAATAGGTTTATGTGTATCAAAATCTAGTAACATACAAACGTACTTGGAATCAGAAGATTTGAAAGCATAACATTCATCGATACAAATATGTTCAGATAATGGTTTTCTATCAATTGAAACATGTGCATCAAATATCGAAGCTACAGTGGTTGGAGAAATGTCATGTCTAGCAGCGACAGAAGAGAAAGTCTCATTGTAATCTTTGAGATCTTTTAAAACATTTATGATGGTCAATACAGATATCTTTTGAGATTGGAAGACGAAAGGGTTGTGCTCATAGTAGGTTCTTTTACAGATCGGACAAATGTACCTTCTGGCGTGATAGTGAATGGTACATCTCCTGTCTGTAAGAAGAGAATGATTGATCTTTTTAAGCGTGTAACCTTTAATCTTTGGAGATGAACACGAGCAGATGGGGCACGGTTCATTTGATTGTACTAAAGTGACATCAATGATTAATTCATCATTGCCTACATGAAAACAATCAATCTTTAAAACGTTGGCATCTTCAAGGTTGAAAAGTTGTAAAGCTAATTCTTTTTTGTCTGAATGATCTCTCATATAAATTGTTCTCCTTTATACGAGAGAATTATCAAATAGAATAAGAAAAAATAGAAAGATTCTTATGTTGGTAGATACAATGATTTAGATTTTTGGACAAAAGTACAGAAATCGTAGAAGAAAGAATGTCAAAATCATTCGAAGAAGACCAGTCATGTAATTTCTTTAAAACAAAATGAAAAGTGGAATAAGAAATAGAAGGATTATTAATAAGAAATTCATCTTCTTGTTTCTCATCAAGATCAAGAAATAAAATGATGTCTTTTAAAAAGAATGGAGAAAAAGAAACGATATCTTCAGGAAGCAAAGCATGAGAAGATTTACAGTTCTTACAATATAGACGATGAACTTTGATTTTAATGAAAGAAGTATGATTTAAAACAAAGATTCTACGAGTATAAAAACCATAACAAATAAGAAAAGTAGAACAAAAAGGACATAGGATACCATTTGATATAAGAACAGCAGTTTCATTAAGATAAAAACTTTCAGTTAAAAAATTGCGATAATTTGAATGATAGGTTATCATATAAGTGGTTTTTGAGGATGGTACATAGATGATTACAGATAACCAATGAGTCATCTAGGTATCATTCTTTTATTATCCTTTCTGTAATAATTACTTGATAAACAAAGAATAACAAAAAAGGATGTCAAATAAAAGACACCCCACTCAGATTGATAGGTTATTAACATTATTTGAAATATTTATCCTACAAATCTTTACTGCAAATTACCAACCCCAACTATTTTTAGATATTCCAAAAGCATCGTATTAATTTACGGTGCTTTTTTGTTGCTCTAAACCGCACAAACAGCGATAAATCCGTTTAGACGATAAAGTTATCGACTTCGGAAAAATAAATGCTCATATCGAAAGGAAAAGCTCAAAATCGCCCCGAAACATAACAGTTCGGTGAGGTCTTGAGCGTTTCTTTATATTAAACAATCGGCACGGAAAGGGGGGTGCTTATGCCCCGTATGCCGAAGTATATCAAGAGGGAGTGAACATCAGAGAAAACGAAATAACTTCAGCAAAAAAGGTAGGAACTGTAAAAAAAGGCGAAACATATAAAGTGTTTAGTATTAGCGGCTCTACAGAATATTCTGAATACACTTGGTATAACATTGTATATTTAGAATTTATTGCTGATAAATATGGAGAATGGCTTGAATATAAAGAAAATGAGTGGTGAAAATAATAAAACTAAGAGTTTGGTAAATAACTAAACTCTTTTTATATGCAATAAATACGCTTATTTAATAGGCTTTTATTAGCTTATATGGTATACTATAAACGTATTGGAGATAACTTTATGAATGAAATTCTAGTGCATATTTTACTGTTTGTATGTTCGATTCTTGGTGGTTTAGGACTGATTAAGCTGTATGCCATTAACGAAGAGAAAAAACAAAAGGAGAAAGAACTGTATAAAGGCTATGAATCTCCTGTGAAAAAGCCAATTCTCTTTAAACATGATCTGTTTGTTAATTGGGTTTATGAGGCAAAAGAGGAAGAAGCAAAGAAAAAGTGGCTAGAAAGTCAAGAAGAGAAAAAGAAAGAAGAGGTGGAAGATGCCAACGATTAGTGTTTATGCTGAAAAATTTGATGTTGGATTAAAGATAGCGTGTGCATTGGCAGGCGAATTAAACTATCAAGGAAAGGTAATAACAAATGCTAATGCTGAATCTTATAAAGATACATTGACTGATTATAAAAGGGATGGATACATTCACTTTTTATCTAAAAAAGGTGTTCCTTTCTATGTTACTTGGGGCTATGGTCATATGTTTGAACTGTATGCACCTAATGATTACGATAAAGAAGATCGTTTCTGGAACAGAAAACTACCATTCATTCCTGAACAATTCAAATTAAAGATTGTTGAAGGCTATGATAGAGAAACACATAAGCCTACATATAAGCCTGATCCAAGAACTGTAAGACAGCTAAAAATCGTAAAAGAGTTGTTTGATAAGTCTGATATCATCTATCTTGCAACGGATGATGATAGAGAAGGACAATTGATCGGTGCTTATTTATTTGAAGGATTGCATATTCATAAGCCTACAAGACGTGTAAAGATCCAATCTATGACTGGTTCTGGTTTAAAAGATGCTTTTATGCACTCTGTAGATAATGCTTCTATGAGCAAAGTTGAAGATGCAGGAAGATGTAGAAGTATTGCTGACTGGTTAGTAGGAATGAATATGTCTCCTGTAAATACAAGGATCTATTGTGATTATGCACCTGATATTAAGATACTTTCTACTGGTAGAGTTATGACAACTGTATTAGCTATGATCTGTCATAGAGAACAAGCAATCAGAAACTTCAAAGTGAGTCCATTTTGGTATCTTGAAGGCACATTTACTACAGCTAATGGTGAAACATATACTGGAAAACACACTGAAAAACAGATCAAAGAAAAAGATAAAGCAAATGAATTGATGGATAAGGTGAATGGAAAGACTGCCATTATCACTTCCTACAAATCAGAACCAGTTAATAAAGCTGTTCCACTTCTTTATAACATTACAGCACTACAAGTTGATGCCAACAACATCTATGGTATGAAAGCTGATGAAGTACTAAATACAGTGCAATCATTATATGATGGTGGTCATGTTACTTATCCAAGAGGTGATTCAAGACATCTAACAGAAGATATGCATGGACAAGTGGATCAAGTTTTAGAAGCACTATCTGTTTTCTCTGAAAAGTATGCAGGATGGGTAAAACAAGCTCCACCAGTGGGGTGTAGAAACTATACAAAACGTCATTTTGATAATTCAAAAGTAGAATCTCACTATGCTATCATTCCAACAACGTCAATTCCTGATAGAAGCAAAATGACAGTAAATCAAAAGAAGATCTATGATCTGATTGCTAGATCGCTGCTTAGAGTTCCATTTTCTTCAGCGAAATGTGAAAGAACTACAATCACAACGACTGTTGAAGGGGAAGAATTCAAATCATCAGGAACAATCATTACTGATCCTCAATGGATGCTCGTTGAACAGCATAAAAAGAAAGCTGATGAAGTAATACTTCCAGTTGTAAAGAAGGGTGATTCAGTAACAGCAAGCATTACATTAAAGGAAGGTAAAACAAAACCACCAGCAAGATATACAGATGCTTCGCTGTTGATTGCAATGCAGTCTGCTTCCAAAGAAATTGATGATGAAAAATTGAAAAATGCACTGGAAGAAAAGAATGAAGGGGGTATTGGTAGACCATCTACTAGAGCAGAAATCATCAATAAAATTATGCAAAAGTATTGTTATCGTAAGGATAAATCCATTATTCCTTATGATGATTCAATAAGGTTCATTGATGTTCTAAAAGTAAATGAATTAAAATCACCTGAAATGACTGCTCAATGGGAATTGAAGCTAGACCATATTGAAAAAGGGTTAATGACAAAAGAACAGTTCATGACTGAGATAAAGGATGCTATTAGAAATTGGGTTTCTATTGTTGAAAATGATGTTCCAACAATACCTAAACCAGATAATCCTAATAAAACATTTAAAAATAGTGATGGAACTGTTAGGAAAAAATCAGAAACGATTGATGCAATATGTCCTTTGTGTGGTGGAAAGATCATGAAGGGCAGTAAAAAGTATTTCTGTGAGAACTGGAAACAGAAACATTGCAAGTTCGGTATCTGGATCAATATGTATGGAGCAACTATAACTGATGAACAAGTAAAGAAGATTTGCAATGAAGGTAAGAGTGATGAAATGATGTTCACGTCTAAGAACGGAAAAAAATACAAAGGTTATGTGAAATTAAATACTAATGGTTCAATACTTGTAGAAAGAGTGCAATCAAACTACGGGAATTATTCTATTGATTTCAGCAAATACGGACTTTGATTTGTGGTGCAATATTGCACCACATTTTTATTTTATTTAAAATGATTATATGCTATAGTATAACTGTGCAATCAATAGTGTTGTAAAATAAACTATTAAAAATACAGTCATTGTTCTAAGTGACTTAAAAGTATGCTGTACATGTGGCTAGTAAGCGAAGCCACATGAGGTATACACATTGGTAAATCTAGTATGTTTAGTACAAAACTACAATGAGCTTGAATACTTCTACTTCAATGATGGCATCATCACCATCATCACGTCTTGTGATAGTGGATTCCTTGATTTCAAACTCAATTGGTTCTTCTAATTGAAGGTATCAGTATGGAGTTCTGATTTCTTCAATTCTGTATGTTCCAGATTCTAACGATACAAGAAGCAGTGCTAAACATACTAGATTTACCAAGGACTTAGATCTTTCCTTCACTATCAACCATAGAAATAGTAGTACTAAACATACTAAATTTAGCGAAGGAAGCATAAAAAAGTGAATATTACTTAAAAAAGTCATGGTTCCAAGTGACTTAAAAGAATACTGTACAAATAGATAGAATACGAAGCTATTTGAGGTATTCACGTTGTTAAATGGTTTGGATCATTTGCGATGTCGGTTTACTTATAAAAGCGTTCCAAACACACTAGATTTGGCAATGGTTTGGATCTGATGAATCAGAGTTTGAAATAGACTCGAATTCCAAACGCATTAGATTTGAATTCTGTTATGAATTTTGCAATATTGGATCGTATCCGAAAATGAAAAACTAGTTTATTAAGTGCTAAATACACTAAAGATTGTAGCGTTCATAATATAAATGCTGAAAAACGAAGCCTATTAAGACTTCTTTTTTTATTATAAAAAGCGAAATATTTCTTTTTACTTATATGTTTATATGGTATACTATAATCATGATAAATATTAGTCAAAGCAAAGAAAACAGAAATGACATTGTACTCTCGTTTAAATTTTCGAGATATTTTGTTGATGCTATAAAGAAATTGCCTTGGCGAAAGTATTCTCCAGAAGATAGCACTTGGATAATACATAAAAATGAATTAAAAATACTTGCTAAAAGTATTGGAAAATATAATTTTCTTTATGAATCTGAAGAACTTGCAATGCAATTTGAAGGAAGGATCAGACAAGAAGAAATAAACGAAACAAGAAATAGATTAAAAGATATAAGGCAAAATGAGCCATTTCAATTCAAAACAAAGCCACTACCTCATCAAATTGAAGCATTTAATAGAGGAATTGAATCTAATAACCTCTTAATTGGTGATGATATGGGACTTGGAAAGACAATGGAGTCTCTCAATATTGCCTGCTACAGAAAAGAGAAGGGACAAGTAAACAAGTGCCTTATCATTTGCGGAGTAAACGCAACAAAATATAACTGGAAGGAAGAAATTGAAAAACATACGTTTGAAAAATGCGTTGTTTTCGATCAATCATCTTCAAAAGCAAAGATAAAAGCAATCAATAAATGGAAAGATGATGATGTGTACTTTGGAATTATTAATATTGAATCTCTTAGACCAAAGACAGTATCCAAGAAAGCAATCAATTCATTTATTTCAGGGAACATTCCAATTGAAATGATTCCTAGTAGTGAGATAGTAGAAAATCTACACTTTGTAGAAATGGTGATTGCTGATGAGATCCACAGAATGAAAAATGCTAATAGCAAACAAGGAATTGCACTTCAGCAAATGAATGTTCCTTACAAAATAGGATTATCAGGAACTCCATTAACAAATCGTGTTGAAGATCTATGGAATATCATGGCTTGGTTAGGTAAATGTAGACAAAACTATTGGAGTTTCAGAAATGAATACTGCATAATGGGTGGATTTAAAGAAAGAGAAGTCATTGGATATAAGAATCTTGAAAATCTCTCAAAAGACATCAATTCCATCATGCTTAGAAGAAGGAAAGATGAAGTATTGGATCTTCCTAACAAGTTGTATCACAAAGAATATGTTGAACTAAAGCCTGAAACAATGCATTTGTATGAAGAAGTTGAATCTGGCATCGTAGAGAAATTACAAAATACTGGTGATGTAAAAACGATTACTTTAAGAAACGCACTAACAAGTATGCTTAGATTGCGGCAGATCACTGAAGGAATTGAAGCAATCGAAGGAAAAATCAATTACATGAAGGATAATCCTAAATTGGAACGAATCAAGCAATTGTTAGAGGATGAAATCGTACCTAACGGTAAGAAAGCACTGATATTTACCTGCTGGAAAACGACTGCCGAAATGTATCAGCAAGCACTTGCTGAATATAATCCTGCGTTCATAACTGGTGATGTTCCTAGTGAAAAGCGGCAAGAAGAAGTAAATAGATTCCAAAAAGATGCTGCTTGCAAGGTTGCTATAGGAACGATTGGTGCGATGGGAACTGGTTATACCATGACAGCAGGCGAATATGTGTTCTTTATAGATAAATACTGGAATGAAACTGACAATCAACAAGCTGAAGATCGTGCTTATAGAATCGGTGTAAAAGGAAATGTAACGATCATTAGCATGATAGCTAAGAATACGATTGATGAAAAGATAGAAAAACTATTAAAGGAAAAAGCGACATTATTCAACATGATAGTTGATGGTAGTTCTTCTACTGGAAAAGAAACCGAAGATATTGTTGCTGAATTGTTAGGAAGGTAGGGTTTATGCCAAAAAGAGTACAAAAATATAAAAGAGAATATTATGAAAATCATAAGGAGTATTACAACGATTTTCAGAAGAAGAATTACAAGATGTTCTGTTTCAAACTGAATGTCAAGAATGACAATGATGTTATTGAAAAATTAGATAGCGTGAATAACAAGATCAATTATGTAAAAACATTAGTACGAAAAGACATAGAAGTAAGCAAGATGCAAAATAATGAAGAAGTTGAATAACATGAGGAAATGTTTATGATAAAAAACGCTTATGAATATCTGTTCAGCAAAGGTTATCATTTAGATTTTGGAATGGTAGATTACAATAATGTTTGTGTTAGCTATGATAACAAACTGGAATGGGAAATTAGAGAAGATTTAGTTTATTACGGTCGTGATAAACAATGCAGATTGTATTTCAAAACAGATTCTAGTGGACATCTGATATTCAATGATTATGCTATCTGTGGAGAGGATTTCTTTGAAGTGGATCAAGATTATATTATCTGTAGTTTGTTTGATTGCTTAAAGGTATCAGTGTTGCAAAATGATCTATTTGATAGATCGTTGGAAGAAATGGGGTGGGATGATGATCCTGCTAAATGGAGAATAGTATATGGCAGAGGAAAATGAGTACTTTGTAGCAATATCAATTGAGAATGATGTAAAAGATAAAAGATGGTTTACATCATTGGTTGAAGCAAAAAAATGGGCTGACAGTTACGATGCGTGCTTAAATTATACAATAACGATCTACAAGAATGAAAAAGAGGAGCCTATTATCAAATACGATAAACGGAGCCTCTTTTAGAAAGATGAAGTCTATGAAAAAAGAAGAATGGGAAGTAGTACCTGAATGTAATGATCCTGATACTGATGAGCCAGGTCAATGGGCGAAAAAGGTTGATGGAGACTTCTGGTACATTGATTTAGAACCTGATAAAAAATATGCAGTCTATACATATGCAGAAGCAAAAGTACCTGCTTATAGAAGCAATTCATTAAGAGGTGCTAAGATGTGGGCTAACAGAGAAATGAAGAAGTGGGAACAATAAAAATATAAAATGAGAGAGTGAATAACTCTCCATTTTTCTTATGTAAAGATAAGCAAATTAGCTTGATAGTAATATGCTTATATGGTATACTATAAGCATAAGAGGTAAAACATGGCGAAAGAAGAAAAACAGTGTTACTCCTATACATTTGCTTTGAAACCAAGTGAATGGGATGTAAAGAAATTGGAAAAGATATTTAAAACTGAATACCACGCTTATT
>CAVJMM010000057.1:0-13498 GCA_963650865.1 Eubacterium sp. AM49-13BH
CACTATGCATTTTCTGAATAATTTATTTATTTTGTGGATAACTCCTATTGACAAGTTTTTGTTTTATTGATTTTTCGGTGAATAGTAACCATAAAATCGAGAAATGTAAAATAGTTTACACATTTTTTACAATTGGATTGTATAGTATTTTACATAAGGAACATACTATTTGGGTGAAGGATGGTACAAATATGACGATGATATATTGTGTAGAAGATGATAAGAGTATTCGTGAAATTGAAACATATACTTTACAATCTACTGGTTTTGAATCAAAAGGGTTTGAAGATGGTAAAACATTTTTCTTAGAATTAAAGAATGAAAAACCAGATTTGATCTTATTAGATATCATGTTACCTGATGAAGATGGAATTTCTATCTTAACGAAGTTAAAGAAGAATCCAGATACAATGGATATTCCTGTTATTATTGCTTCTGCTAAGGGAGAAGAATATGACAAAATCAAAGGATTAGATACTGGTGCAGATGATTATTTAGCCAAACCATTTGGAATGATGGAAATGGTATCTAGAATCAAAGCAGTATTAAGAAGAAGTCATAAATCTGTTAGTAATTCTTTATCATCTGGAAACATTGAAATGGATCTAGATTCTCATATTGTAAAAATCAATGGAGAAGTGATTGAATTAACATTAAAAGAATATGAATTGTTAAAACTATTTATTTCTCATCCAGGAATTGTTTATACAAGAGAAACTCTTTTGAATAAGATTTGGGAAGTTGAATATTATGGGGAAACAAGAACAGTAGATGTTCATATTCGTACGCTTCGTGCAAAGCTCAAAGAAGAAGGCAATCGCATTACAACAGTACGTGGTGTTGGATACCGTTATGAGGCAAATGTATGAAAAAGAAATTATTTAGAAATATATTAGCCTGCATGATCATCACTTTAACAATCTGCATGGCTTTGATGATATTTGTTTTAAATAAGAATTTTGTGAATATTGAAATTACACAATTATCAAAGGAAGCAAATTTAGCTTCTGTTGGTGTAGAAAAAGATGGGCAAACATATTTAGAATCCATTCATGATTCTGAATATAGAGTAACATGGTTAGATAGTGATGGAAGTGTTCTATACGATACACAAGTCAATTCTTCAACGATGGAAAATCATTCTTCTAGAGAAGAATTTAAAAAGGCGATTTCTGAAGGAGAAGGTTCTTCTATCCGTTACAGTTCAACAATGTTGCAACAAAATATCTATTACGCTATTAAATTGGATGATGGAACAGTCTTAAGAGTTGCGGAAACATATGATACGGTATGGTTTCTCATGATTCGTTTATTAACTCCAATTCTTTGGATCTATGTTCTTGCGATAACGATATCTTCACTCTTATCCAATTATTTGGCAAAGAAGCTCGCTGAGCCAATCAATAAAATTGACTTAGACGATCCTCTTTCTAACGATACATACGAAGAAATCCTACCACTATTAAAACGTGTAGATTCTCAAAACACACAAATTCAAAAACAATTAGATGATTTACATCAAAAGAAAAAAGAATTCCAAGCTGTTACCAATAGTATTTCAGAAGGTTTAGTTCTATTAAATAAAGAACAAGAAGTCGTTTCTGTCAATCAAGCAGCTTATCAATTATTTCAATGTAATGATCCGAATACAATCATTCAAACGGAAGATATTCAAGATTTAATTCAAAAAGTAAAACAAGGAAAAGAAGCAGAAACGACGATACGTAAAGATGAAGCTATCATTCGTATCATCGCAAATCCAATCTATTCTCATTCTGTTTTTACTGGAATATCTATCCTAGCATTTGATGTAACAAATACTTATGAAGCTGAAAGAACAAGAAAAGAATTCACTGCGAATGTATCACATGAATTAAAAACACCACTCCAAACAATCATGGGTAGTGCAGAGTTATTACAAAATCATTTAGTTAAACAAGAAGACGTGAATTCCTTCTACGAAAAGATTCATAAAGAATCCGCAAGAATGTTAACGCTAATTGATGATATTATTCGATTATCTCAATTAGATGAAAGTTCTGAAGTAGAAGAAAGCACATTAAGAATAAATGATGCTGTGAAAGAAGCAATCATCTCTTTAAAAGAAAGTGCATCTAAAAAGAATATCAAAATTGATACACAATTAGATGATGCATTCATTAAAGCAAACAATCGTTTGATTTATGAAATCGTATATAACTTAATTGATAACGCAATCAGATATTCAAATGATGATACATCTATTCTTGTATCAACCTATTCAAAGAATCACTTATCCTATGTTACTGTACAAGATCATGGTATTGGTATTCCACTAGAAGATCAAAACAGAATCTTCGAAAGATTCTACCGTGTAGATAAATCTCATTCTAGAGCAACTGGTGGAACAGGACTAGGATTATCCATTGTAAAACATGCAGTTAAAATATCTCATGGAACAATTCATTTAGAAAGCGAAGTTGGTAAAGGAAGTACATTTACAGTCAGCTTTCCAAAAGCATGAATCAAAATAATTGTTAATACTGTACACAAAAAGTGCTAAATATCGCATAATACGCTTTATTTAGCACTTTTACTGTAAAACTTGAGATATGATAAACCTACCACAATCCATTATCACCATAATACTCTAGTCTACTTTTGGCATCTTCATAAGCATGATAAATAGAATCTAGATCATCATAAGAAACTGTAAAAGCATTTCCTAGTAATTCATAATGTCCATTTTGTATGATTGCACCACCATCTTTACCAAACACAAGAACATTTTTACCTCGTTGTTCAATATTTCGAATTAGTCGCGCTAAATGTGAAGCATCTTCCAAATAATCCGGCATGAGAGCAAAACCTTCTAATAGTCCTAATCCTTCTATTTCTTCCTCTTCCCATTGGTATTTACTATCAAAATAACGCATCATCAAATTACTACCCGCATGATTACTCATAATAATTCCATCATATCGTAAAAATAATTCTTTTAGCTCTAAATCTTGCATACACATCAACATATGTTCTGCATCATCTCCATAGAGATAAACAATATCAGATTGTTTTAATAATGTTTGAAATGTTTCTTTTGAATCTTTATATGGTTGAAAGAACGTAATATTCTTTTCTGGAATCAAATAATTTTTAAAAGAAGAAATGATTTGATCATATTTCTTTCCACCCTTTTGATATTGGTGTTCCCATTCTTCTTCATCACTACTCCAGCCTTCACTATGAATCAAAGGTAATACGAAAACTTTAGATTTTTTTGTTAAATATGGGCTTAAAGATGCATATGCCCAAGATGCATCAAACTTTGTATCATTCAATAAAATATTAATCATACGTGTTATTATAATCATTTTCGTTTAGAATAGAAGTAGTAAGGAGCTTTCATTTATGAAAAGATATCATGTAATTGTTGAAGGAAGAGTACAAGGTGTTGGTTTTAGAGGCTTTTGTATGTTACAAGCACAATCAAGAGGATTAACAGGTAGTGTTAAAAATCTAAGTAATGGAATGGTAGAAATCTTTGTTCAAGGAGAACAGAATCAAATTGATGACTTTCTAAAAAAAGTACAAGAAGGAGATCATCGTTTTATCATTGTAGAAGATATGTCTATTAAAGAATGTAATGTGGTTGAAGGAGAAAAGAGATTTTCATACGGCTATTAAATAAGGTCACTATGTGTGACCTTATTTGTTTCGATAATTGTACATGACAATTCCACCAGCTACCGCAACATTCAATGATTCAAAACCATGCATCTCAATGCGTAGTCTATCATTTGCGATTGTTTGTAATTGTTTGGATACACCTTGTCCTTCATTTCCAAAGATAAATCCCATATGTTCTGTTTCTTTGATTTCTGACATTGTTTTAGATTCTTCTAAGGAAGTCGCAATGATTTGAAAGTTGTTTTGTTGTAGTTCTGTAACGATATCTTTTAAGTTTGCACGAATAACTGGAATATGAAATAAAGCACCTTGTGTAGAACGAATGGCTTTATCATTGTATAGATCACATGCATCTTCACTTAAATACACTGCATCAAAACTAAAGGATATAGCTGTACGTATCAAAGTACCTAAATTACCTGGATCCTGTACACCATCTAATAGAATGACACGATCCATCTTTGTTGGTGTTTGTTCAAGTTTATGACATACGGCAATATAATGTACTGCAGATATATTTTCAGATAGTTTCTTCATGATTTCTGGTGTTACTTGAACAACATTATCAAAATCAAATGGGCATTGTGTATCTGTAATAATCGTATCTACTGTATTTGTTTTCAAAGCTTCTTGAATCAAATGTTCTCCTTCTATTAAAAACAAACCATAACGATCTCTTTCTTTCTTTTTATGTAAAGAAGTCCATTTTTTGATTTTACTATTTTGTAATGAAGTTATTTTTTCCATGGAATTATTGTACTCTAATAAAAAGGATTCTGCACGAATCCTTTTTATTAAATATCTTTCTTGCCATTTTTAACGAAATCTAATAGTGCTGCAGCACCATCGTTGATGCCATGATCTCCTTTATTTGGTAGACCTAAACATGTATAAACTTCACCAACCGGAATATTTTGTTCAAACAATGCATCAAACATCTTATCAATCAATACTTGGCATTCTTCTTGTCTTTGCATTGGACCAAATGGATTCGCAAAGAATGTTGTAGATAGACCAGATTCTTGTGTTGTGCCTAAGGCAAATCTCTTACCTTCTACAAATACTGGTTCTGCTTCTTCTCTACTCTTGAAGAAATGCATGCCACGTTTATCTGTATAGTTATTAGCATATAAGAAGATATCCACTTGATGTGGTGTTGTAACCACAGAATGTGGAGCTGCTGGAATAACAACACGTGCATTGCTCTTTTCAGGGTTAAAGAAAATAGAACGATCCATATCTTTATATGCTGTACCTTTATCTAAGTCATCCAATCGAACAAATGCACCAATTTCTGTACCTTGTCCTCTGATTTGTCCATTCTCATCTAAATGCAATGTACCCATATCATCAAATACAGTTTCTTGATGGTCGATCATATCAGATGCTAATGTAGATAAAGCTTCTAATGTTTCAGACTTTCCTGCACCAGAATCTCCCATGAACATTAAGCCCTTCTTTGTTCCATCCTTGAGATAGATATTAACCATTGCACCATGGATTGGTAACCATCCCTTCTTCATCATCGCAAGATTATGCAATGTTAACACAGACTTCTTTGTATAACCAAAGTAATCAATTTCAGGTGCAGCTGAATTCTTTCCAATCCAAATATCATTGACATCATCATGATAGAATGTTGTATCCTTCTTTCCATCAGGGTTACCAAACAACATAATAGCGTCTGGTTTTCTTCCTAATGTTTGTTCTTTACTTGCTAGTTCAAACAAGTTTGCCATGGATACACAAGAAGAAATATAGTTTCTATGGAAGTAACAATAAATCAACATTGTTCCAACCATTGCTGGATAACATAACCATTCTTGTTCGCCAGGAATAAAATCTTCCATTGGATTATTTGGCGCATCTGTAAATTTATTTGTTCTCTTATTAAATTTAGGATGTAAGATGAGTGGTGTTCTTAAACTGATCTTTGCGACAAAAGGAATATTATTTAACTTTTCATATCCTTCTGGTAATTTTGGTTGATAATAACTTAATAGTAGAGCTGCATTTGTACCAGCTTGTAATTGACGATAAACTCTATTTTCACCTTGAATTCTTTCTTGTAAGTTTCTATACAATGTACGAATTCTTCCATTCATCTTTGCATCTGCACTTAAGAAAGATTGATCAGAAAAACCAGCTTCATTGATTGTATAAAGAACGGAATATCTTTGTAGACTTCTCCAATAAGAATATCCTTGTTCAATGATATCTTCAAAAATTGCAGGAAATTTAATATATTCATCTTGAATCTCTGAAGGTGCTTCTACCAACAAAGCAGATAATACAAACTTAATTTCTTTTTTTACACGAGAGTGATCTTTTAAACCATCTTTTGTTAAATAGGTATACAAATCATAATGATTTTGTTCTAGATGATCTAAGAAATGATCTAGAAAAGTATCAAATACATCTGTACCAATAATACCATGTTTACTAACTACATATTGTTTTGAGTAATTTAGGATGACTGTGTCATCATGGAAATAAAATGATTCTTTCATACGCCCTCCATTAACATTCCGAAATAATATTATCAGTTATGGAAAACTAATCAAGCACAAAAATCATTTTATAATCGCTTACATTTCAAAAAAAGAAAAAACCAAAAATGAAAATTTTTCATTTTGAGCTGTTTGTGTACGAAGTACAACTGTTTCTCTGTCGTAATACTTCGAAAGCTAAAACTGCACTGGCTCCTGCCGCATTTAATGCCATATGAAAATCATTTGCGTAAGGAATATAAATGTTTTGATCCATTTGTTCTAAAACAGATTTGGATAATCCTCTCATCTCTCCACCGATTGCTAGAAGAAGTGGTTCTTGAAAATTTGCTTCATAACATGTGATTGCATCTTTTCGCATTGCCGCAAAGCATTGGATTCCTTTTTGTTTAACTTCTTTGATTAAAGCAGGAATATCATTGCTTGTTACGACATTCAAATATTCTGAAGCACCTGCAGAAGACTTCATGATTGTACTTTCTACATTTGACCAATCTCTTTCACGAATGATCAAACCTGTGCATCCTGCACTATAGAGCGTTCGCATCACATAGCCTAAATTAAATGGATCTTCTACCCCTTCTAAAACACATAAAAATGTTTGCTCGCTATAACACTCTTCAATTGTTTGATAGTTTCTTGTTTCACATTCCGCAAGTAATCCACCATGTGTTTTTCCTGAGGCAAGAGAATCGATTTTTTCTCTTGAACATTTATGAATCGGAATCTGATGATCTTCTGCACGGTGTAAGATCCAAGCTGTATCTTTATCATGTTTCTTTTCATCTACATAAATACAATTGACTGTTCTTTTGTTTCCTAAGATTGCAGCCTTTACACTGACATTTCCTTCAATGATCATCTTGCCCTCCGAATAATATCATGTTCTTTTACTTCAAAAGGAATTTGAACTGTCACTTTTGTCATTGGTTGATTTGCGACATCAATACTTTCATTTCTTGCATTTTTTATTTCATCAACTACAAATTGTTGTACTAATTTTCCTGGTGCTAAAACTTCTAATGTTTCACCCTTCAAGAATTTATTTCTTGTTTCAATCACAACATTACTTCCATTCACTTCAACAACTGTTCCTAAGAAATCATGATTGACATCTGCGTTGCTTGTTTCGTGATAAATCAAAGATTCATCTCCTGCATTTCCAGCATAGAAACCAGAACAAGTTTCTCTATTTTCACCATAAAGAATTTGTTTTTTATGATAGTTTAATCTTTCTTGTGACAATGGTGCTTTATTTTCATAGATTTCATCAATTAAATGACGATATCCAGATACAATTGTCGCAACATAGTACTCTGTTTTCATTCTACCTTCAATCTTTAATGATGAAACCCCAGCATTCATTAGATCATAAATATAATCTGCCGTAAAAAGATCTTTAGAACCCATTGTAAACAATTGTTGTTGGCTGAGATCTTTATCCCCATCAAACAAATGATATGCCCATCTACAAGATTGTGCACATCCACCTCTATTAGCATCTCTTAATGTCATACGATTACTTAACGTGCATCTACCAGAATAGTTCACACACATTCCACCATGAATGAATGCTTCTGTTTCTACAGGACACTTTTCACTGATTGCATAAATATCATCCATAGAACATTCACGTGCTAAAACTGCACGATCAATCCCAAATTCTTCATGCATGAATTTGGCAGTTTCTACATTTGTGATAGACATTTGTGTAGAACAATGGACTTCTAATTTTGGTGCAACTTTTCGTGCCAATTTCATGATTGCAGGAGAAGCCACAATAATCGCAGTAACCCCATATTCTTCTAGTTTTTTCAGGTATTCTTCTAATCCTTCAAAGTCTTCATTGTGAGGAATGATATTACATGTCACATGAATTCTAGATCCATGTTGTTTTGCGAATGTACACGCTTCTTGAATATCTTCTAACGTAAAGTTAGAAGCACGTGAACGAAGTGAAAAATATTGTCCACCTAAATAAACTGCATCTGCACCATATAAAATCGCAGTTTTCGCTCTTTTCAAATCCCCTGCAGGAGCTAATAATTCCGGTTTATTAAATCGATTACTTAACTGTCTTTTGTCCATAATATCCATCCGATAAATGTAAATCTTTATATTTTTCTTTATAATTGTTGATTTGATTTTCAACTTTTTTTCCATCTAAAATAGCTCGATAGATCGAAATAGAATCTAATATCATTTCATCTTTCATAAAAGTCGTATCAATTTCAAAATACTTTACACCTGCATCCATAAATGCATTCATCTCATCAAATGATTCTTGAATATAATCTGTATAAATCATCATACTATATGCATTCTCATAAGCAGGCATATGATCTTCTCTTTGTTTTTCTTTTAAAGCTAATGTTTTAGAAGAAACATCAAAATCAAGATTTGTAAGATGTTGATATGCACTTAATAACTTTCTTTTAGAAACAGACATCAATGTAGATCCATGAATGATGACGGTTGTATCTTTTGTTTCTTTTGCGATTTCAATCACTTCATCTTTTGTCAGTAGACAAGGAATTACGACAGATTTCAATCCTTCCTGCATCCAAAACAATGCATCTTCATTACATGTCATTAAAGTTTCTGGTCGATAGATTAAATGATCTTCAAGATTTAATTTCTTTGCATGTCTTAACAAGCCTGGATCCGCAAACATTAAACCATCTACCCCACTTTGTAAGATACTTTCCATTGTTTTTTGTGCATCATAAATATCTGATTCACCATACAAACGATTCATCAAAACAGTCACTGTTACACCTTGTTGATGACATTGGTTTGTGATTTGTTTAATTTCTTCTTCATTCCATTCTTTCAAAGCAGAAAATGTATTTCCTTTCAACGCTACTATCACTTCATTTACACCACTTTGAATGTATTTCTCCAATAAACTTTTATTTTCTAATGTTGTACTTAATATTTTCATCTTGAATATTCTATCATGAAATGATACTCTTTTTGCGATAGATGGCGTTAAGTGCTATAAGATTGGGATTCTTATAGACGAAAAGCAAGATGCTTGCGGTCATCCACTCATATACCCATGACGAGAAATCAACATCTTCAACTTTCTCGAAATGGAGAGAAAGGAAGGTGTTTTTATTTATGTTTTCTAAAAAGTATTGGAAAGATTCCGCTAACAATTTAAATAATGTTCGTGTATTAGCGTTTATCGCAGTTATGATTGCGCTAAAGATCGTGATTGGATTTATCAGGATTCCTGTTGGTGAAAATTTAAGAATTTCATTAACATACATCATTGTCGCAATTGAAGGAATGGTCGTAGGACCTGTTGCGGGTATGACATCTGCATTTATCACAGATAACTTGAGTTTTATCTTATTTCCTGATGGTGCTTATTTTCCAGGATATACACTTACAGCGATGCTAGGTTCCTTCTTTTATTCCATCTTTTTGTATCAAAAGAAAATCACATGGACACGTATTTCAATCGCTAAAATATGTAATAACTATCTTGTGAATGTATTATTAGGTTCTTTGTGGAGTTCAATGTTATATGGAAAAGCATATCTTGTTTACGCAACTACGAGTCTGATTAAAAATACAATATTACTACCAATTGAAATCATTCTGTTAATGGTTGCCATTCGTTTTATTTTACCAATTCTAAAAAGTAAAAATCTTGTGACAACATCACAAGATCAAATTTGAATTGCTTGTACGGCAACACAACCAGGTCCACCTTGGGTAATAAAAGATGGAGATAGAGGATAAACGTGCACAACTGCACCTGGAAACTCTGTTTCTATCTTTTCTTTTAGTTTCAAAGCTAATTTTTCATTCACAGCATGAGAAATATAAAATGTATAACTAGCATCTACACCTTCTTTTTTCATATCTTCTATGATCGTATGTCCGACTTTCAAAGAAGTTCTACAAACAGAAAATTTATCTAATCCTTTTCCTTCTGGTCCTTTTTTCATCACTGCCATCAATTTCAATAGTCCACCAAGTACACCAGACATTCCATTCAATCTTCCACCTCTTACTAGAAATTCAAAATCAATTGGAATCAAGAATGAGATTTCTTTTCTTTTTGCTTGTTCGATATATTCTACAATTTCAGAAACACTTTTTCCTTCTGCGTTCATTTCTAATGCTTTATCTACGAGTGCACGATGTGGTCCACATAACGTATATGAATCAATAACTGTAATTCGTTCTGGATGCTCACATGCATTTTTCGCAAGTAATGCGGTTTGGTAAGTACCACTTAAGCCAGAAGCCATAGTAATATCAATCACATCCTCATGTTCACTATATTTGTTGTACAATTCAATTTTTTCACCTAAAGATGGTTGGGAAGTTCTTGGTATTTTATGTTCTTCTATCATCTTTAAGAGTTGTTCAGATGTAATTTCTTCAAAGTCTTTGTAAGATCGATCTCCTACCGTAATATTTAATGGAACAATGGATAAACCAATCTCATTTCCTTGTTGTTGTGAATATAAAGTTGATGAATCTGCAATAATATGTGCCATTGAAACCTCCTTTTCCCACGAAAAGAATAATTTATCTAGATGTTTTTGTCAATACATCTAGTATTTGTTTCTAGATTGAAAAAGAATTATTTTTAGATTAATATAAATACATGAATGAATTTAAGTTTCCAAAATGGGATGAATTACCATCCATTGATCTATACATGGATCAAGTTATCACTTATTTAACAGAACAATTATCTTGTTTATATTTTTATGATGAAAAATTCATCACAAATTCTATGGTCAATCATTATGTAAAGACATCTATTGTAAAACCACCTATTAAAAAACATTACACCAAACAACATATTGCTTATTTTATCGTTGTTACGATATTAAAGAAATGTTATTCCATGTCTGAAATATCACAATTGATTCAAATTCATACGAGTATGGAAAATAGTACAGTAGAACAAGCCTATGATTTATTTATTTCCTGTTTTGAAAATTCTTTGAATCAAGTGTTTGAATTAGATGAATCAAATAATTCTTTTCAATCAAAGAACTCTCAACAAGAACTCATGAATCATGTTATTCAATGTATTATTAATAAAATTTATTCCGAATATGTCTTACAAAAATAGAGTTATATGCGGCTACATATAACTCTATTTTTTAAAGATTTCTGTTTTATCTAATGCTTGAACTAAAATATATCCAACAATTACCGCAATCACTTCCCCAAGTGCTACCCAACTACCATTGACGAGTGTTCCAAGCAAGAAGTTATCAGGCATAAATAGATAAGCCAATTCAGCTCCTACAAAGAAAAAGTTCCAAACAACTGGCATCAACATTGCGACAACTGGAAATTTACCAATTTTGATATCTTTTAATTTCCATGTGCAATATGCGGCAAAGAATGTCGCAAGTGTACCAACTACAGCGTCGATAAAACCTGTAGCGTTCACCCCTGTCATAGCACCAATCAAGTTACTGAGAAAGCAACCTAGCGTTACACCATAAATACTTGGTGAGTAAATAAGTGGCAACATTGTGAGTGCTTCTGAAATTCTCACTTGTAAGCTTCCATAAGAAATCGGTGCTAACACAAGTGTTAATACTGTGTACACTGCTGCAATCATTGCCACTTTTGTAAAAGTTTTTGTATTCATTAAAAAATCATCTCCTTATTTTAGTTAACGAGAGGTAGCCGCTACTCTCGGTCGTTTTACACGACAGTATTTATTTTACAAAACTGAGATGATTTTTCAACTGATAATTTTGTTTTCTGCGATATTTGCGACCAAAGAAAACATCGAAAGTATTTCTTCCGTTTTTTCATCTCCTAATTCTTTGCAAATATCATCTACGATTCGAAGTATTTTTTGATGCTGTTTTTGATATACATCAATCATCTCATCATTCAGAACAATAAAAATTTGTCTTTTATCTTCTACATTTCGAATTCTTTGAATCAATTTTTTATTTTCCATATTTGTTAATGTACGATTCATCTGAGATTTTTTCATATGCATCCATTCACACAATTGAGAAGCAATCACATTTGTATTTCTGTTTTCATATAAATATCTACAAATCATAGCTTCATTAAATGGCAATGTTTCTGTTAACTTGTCATTATTGATAATCATTGTCATCTTTAACCACGCACTCAGTATTTGTTCGCTCTTTTGATTTATCATATCTTCACCCTCGAAAAAAAGGCATACCGCCTTTTTATTTTAATCCTTTTGGTGTGATGTAATGATCAAATAAATAACGTCCTACACCACCTTCTTCACAATCATATTCTGTAATTGCATCTGCATGCTTTTTCGTTTGATCAGATCCATCTTTCAAACAAACGCCCCATCCAGAATCTACTAACATTGTATTATCATTTTCATTGTCACCAAATGCCATAACATCTTTCATGTCAATGTGATTCCAATCTGCATATTTCTTTAATCCAGATCCTTTATCAATTCCATCATGCATGATTTCTAATGTTCCAGGGAATGTACTAATGATTTGATATCCCTTGGAATAATGTGATTCAAAAGTACTTCTAATTTCTTGTTCATATTTTGGTTCATAACGTAATAAGAACTTAAAAGTTGGTCTTTCACAAAGTTTATCAATATTCCCTGTACAATCTACAAAATGAAATCCATGTCTTTTTGCGGAAGCTAATAATTCACCTTGAATATTGATTGCGTTATGATTTTCATTACCTTCACAATTCACTGAAATCGTATATTTGTTAATCAAAGGTTCTAGATAATGTAGAATATCAGACATTTCTTCTGTACTTAACATATCTGTTTCCCAATATTGATCATCATTCAAATGATCCAACACCATTCCACCGTTCATTCCAACAACAAAATCAAATTCAAATGACAGCCCCCATTTTTTACCCATATTTCTTAATGCATCATTGATTTCTCTACCTGTACCAAGACCAATTTTCACACCATTTCGATGTAATACTTCAAATGCATCAATTGTAATTTGTGGAAGATCTGCACCTTTAGCAGTCAATGTCATATCAATATCCGCTGCAACGATTTTCAAATTTTCAATCATAATTTCACCTCAAAATATCTAATACTATTTTACTAGAAAAAAAGCGAAATATTATTTCATTTTACAAGATATTTTATCGCTTTCGCCTGAGTTTTACAGTCACCCATAATGAAAAACTTTCAATTTCAGCTTAAATGCTGATTTTTTATGTCAATTCTTTAATTTTTCTGTGTACCGTAAGGTAACGTTGTGGTATAATGTTTACGTATATCCGGAGGATTATCGTATGTATCTTCATGTTTCTAAAACAAAAAAAGGAACTTATCT
>CAVJMM010000058.1:0-12857 GCA_963650865.1 Eubacterium sp. AM49-13BH
TAACATACAAGCCTCCAACACAGTTATACCGTATAACTACATTATATACCATTATCGCAAAAAGAAAAAGTCAAAATTCATTGTTATTTACAACAAATTTCAACTTTTTATATACTTTTCATTTTTTAGTTATACATTTTCTACAAAGTTCAGGGTGAAAAGATGTTGTATCGAAAAATTGAAAAAGAAATAACAGAGCACCTTCAAAGCGACTCTAAAAAGATCTTATTAATTGATGGTGCTAGACAAGTTGGAAAAACCTATATCATTCGCCATGCAGGAAAAAATTGCTTTGAAAATTTCATTGAGATCAATATGATTGAAGATTCAATTGGAGAAAAATCATTTGAACACGTAACAACCACTGAAGATTTTTACTTCCAATTAAGCATGAATCACGGTGATAAAATGAAAGCAAAAGAAAACACTCTCATTTTCATTGACGAAATCCAAGCTTATCCTCACTTACTTACTTTATTGAAATTTTTAGCCCAGGATAATCGATTCACTTTTATTGCAAGTGGATCGCTATTAGGAGTAACACTCTCTCAAACAACATCCATTCCAATGGGAAGTATCAGACGCATCCGTATGTTTCCTTTAGATTTTGAAGAATTTTTGTATGCGAATGGCATGAATGAATTTTCAATCAACATTTTAAAAGAAAAATTTTTAAAATTAGAAACATTAGATGAACCAACGCACAATAAAATGATGGATTATCTCAAAAAGTATTTATTAATTGGTGGATTACCTGAAGCTGTTAACACTTACATAAAAGAGAAAAACATTATAAAAATTCGTCAAATCCAACAAGAAATCCACGAATATTATGAAATCGATGCATCAAAATACGATGAAAACCATAAACTTAAGATCAAACGAATTTATGATTTGGTTCCTTCCAATATGGAAAATAAAAAGAAAAGAGTTGTTGTCCAATCTATCGAAGGAAGAAAAGGGAAAACTTTCAGTAATTATGCCGATGAATTTGATTATCTAATAAGTGCAGGAATAACATTAGGAGTTCAAGCAATATCAACACCAAAATTTCCACTCATTGAATCCTCAGGAAAAAATCTAATAAAACTTTACTTAAATGATGTTGGAATACTAACAAGCATCTTATATGGCAATAATATCCGCGCTGTTTTAGACGATCAAAGAAGTATCAACTTAAGTTCTGTTTATGAAACCTTAGTAGCTAGTGAACTTTGCGCACACGGTTATAAATTATTTTATTATGATAATCGAAGTAAAGGAGAAGTAGATTATTTAATTGATGATTATAGTAGCTTATCTACAATCCCAATCGAAGTGAAATCAGGTAAAGATTATACAATTCATAGCGCACTAAACTCTTTTATCCGCAATGAAGAATACAACATTCAAAAAGCATATGTTCTATCAAATGAAAGAAAAATCTTCTCAAAAGGGAAAATCACTTATATTCCTATTTACTTTATTATGTTCTTCCAACAAGACAATTAGCATTTTAAAAAGCGGGAATCCCGCTTTTTTCATCACCATTCAATTGTTTCGATATGTTTATCTTCCTTCTTTTTAATTACAATTTCTGTTATCTCTGTATTTTCTTCATTTGATTTGATAAGAATCCAATCATCAAAATAATTAAAAACACCACGATATTTCTCAAATAAATAATATATGGATAGTGTTCCATCATCTGTAATATTCTCCATAATTTCTGGAATAGAATATTTCCCTTTTTCTAAATAATCTTCAAACTCTGGATGTGAATCTTTGTATTCATTGAACATAAATTTTAATATTTTATCTTCAACTTTATGTAAAAATTCAAATTCAAAGTCATCTTCATCCAAATTATTCGAAATCAATTCTAAAGGCATTTTCACTCTAAAAGGACCAGGTTGTACAAAATACCAATGATTATCGGTATCATATAAATAGCCATAATCCACAAAAGCAATTTTACTAAAAATATATCTTTCAGATGTTCCAAGCCAACAAGGTTCTCCTGTAGGTTCATGCGATTCTACCATTCGAAATCCACCATATTCACTTCCTTTTCTTCCAATTAAAGCTGTCTGTCCTAATCCAAAAAGATATTCAACATCATCTGGATCTTGATACCATTCCAGTAATCTACATCCAGTCCAACTGAAATATCCTCCATTTCCACTCCAACCATACTGAACATGCCCATCTTTGAGTCTACGAGCCATAATACTAATGTCACCCATTTTCTTATTCCTTTCCTGAACTTTATCGTTCATCTTTTTGATAAGAAAAGTATACATGACAGTTTTCTAATTACTGTACATTTTTAGGTACAGTAAACATGTTTTAGAAAAAAATTTTTTATTTTACAACAAAAGTGCTAAATACAGCATATTTATGCGATATTTAGCACTTTATGTTTGTACCGTATTATAATTTTTCAATAACAGATGCAATATATTTAGAGAATGGTTCCGCAATCATTTGCGTTACATCATCTACTTCTTCAGAAGTTACCGCATCATTCTTTAGACCAGCTGCCATGTTTGAAATGACAGAAAATCCTAAAAGTTTCATGGAACAATGTGCTGCTGTCAAAGCTTCTGTAACCGTGGACATTCCTACTGCATCTCCACCTAATACTTGGATTGCCTTAATTTCTGCTGGTGTTTCAAATTGAGGACCTGTCATGTAGAAATACACACCTTCATGGAAAGTCAAAGGACAAGTATCCGTTAAACTCTTTGCGATATCTCGTAGTGATTTTGTATACATATCACTAATATCAAAGAATCTTTGTCCAAAGAATTCATCATTCGCTCCACGCAATGGAGAAGCCCCTGTCATCTTAATATGATCTTTAATGATCATAATATCACCAGGTTTATAATCTAAATTACAACCACCTGCAGCGTTTGTAAGAATCAATGTCTGAACACCCATTAATTTCATTACTCTAACAGGTAATACCAATTGTTCAAAATCATAACCTTCATAATAATGAAATCTACCAGACATACACATGACGTTCTTACCAGATATTTTTCCAAAAATCATTTTTCCTGCATGAGAAGAAACAGTTGATGTTAAGAAATTTGGGATATCTGCATATGGGATTTCAATTGGATCTTCAATCGATTTAGATAAAGGGCCAAGTCCTGATCCTAATACAATTCCAATTTCAGGAGTAAAAGGAACTCTTTCCTTTAAATAATCAGATGCTTTACTACAATATTCTTTATCGTATTTCATTTACCTTCCGCCTTTCTCTTTTTGCGAGCAGATGAGATTACCATCGCTAAAATTGTACCAATGTATGGAATTGCATTTGTTAATTGGCTCTTTACAGATGCCTGCAAAACCACACCTAATCCTTGACAAGCACCAAAGAATAAGCTCGTGAACATTACCGTAATTGGATGATTCATCCCCATTGAAGCGGCTGCCATCGCCATAAATCCTCTACCACTTGTCATATTTTCTGTGAATAAAGTTACATTGCCCATTGCCAAAGCAACACCACCAAGACCACATAACATTCCAGAAAGAATTACAACTTTCATCTGTAAATTCGTTCCTTTTGTTCCTAAAGATTCTGCAGCTTCTTTATTGATTCCTACGGCTTGGCAATGATAACCATTAACAGTCTTATATAACCAAATAAAGATAATAATTGCGAGAATATAACAGAAATAATCCAAAATCGTTAATCCATTAAAGATCGTCCCTAAAACAGGAATGTTATTAATTCCAGGAATATTCACTTTAATCATAGATACAAGTCTTTCATCGCTTAATGTACCTCTTACATTAAAGATCTTGTACAACATAAAACTTGTTAGACCACCTACTAATAAATTCAAAGCAGTACCAACAACCATATCTGCAGCTTGATACTTTACCTGTAATAACGCAACAACGCAGCTTACTAAGGCACCTGCTAGCACTCCTGCAAGCATAGATAACATAACACTACCTGTAAAATAGTTAACCGCAATTGCAGTGAAACAACCAATTAACATCTGCGCTTCTAATGCAACGTTAAAGATTCCAACTTGTGCACAAATTGCACTTCCTAATGCGACAAACATTATTGGTGAAGTAGATTGCAGAACAGAATGAATGACTGTAGCTATATATTGACCATTCATGCTTCCATACCCCCTTCATTCACCTTAGAATCTTTTTTATTATGTCTTAATTTCACAACAACTTTAATTGATACAAACAATGTAATACAACATTGAATAATTGTTGCGATTTCACTTGGAATGCTCATTGATCTTTGTAATGTAGATCCACCAATTTGTAAACCACTCAAAAAGATTGATGAAATAAAGATACCAATCGGATCAAGATTCGCAATCAATGCTGACATCAAACCAGTCCAGGCAAAATTCGTTGAAGTCAACATACTATCCACAAATCTTCCTGCAACACCAAATGCATATGTACATCCAGCAATCGCTCCAATTGCGCCAGATAATGCCATTGTAATTAACATGACTTTCTTTTCTTTTACACCACCATATTGTGCAAAATGAGGATTAAAACCTGTCATTTTTGATTCATAACCAAGAACTGTCTTCTTTTCAAAAAAGATCATCAATATTGTTAGAATAATTGCGATAATAAAACCAAAATTCAAATTACTACTCTTAAAGAATTTTGTCAGTTCAACCCCTTCCGCAAATTCTTTTGTTTGAATTGCGATTGTATCTCCTTCTGTATCTCTTAAAGGATAAGTAACCAAATAAGAAGTAATGTTATTCGCAACATAATTCAACATCAAAGAAACAATGATCAAACTCGCACCAAACTTTCTTTGAATCACTGCAGGAACTAACGCATAGATTGCTCCAACGACCATTCCTACAAGCCAAGCTACGATCAATACAAGCCAAGCTGGTCCTGACATTTTTAAAGCAACAATCGCTGCGGCAATCGTTCCAGAAACCATCTGGCCTTCAACCCCAATATTGATAAAACCAGCACGCCATGCCATTGCAGTCGCTAAAGCACAAATGATGATTGGCGTAGCTCTTGTTAAAGTTTCAAATAAATAATAAGGTTTGATAAATGATCTTTCAAACATGATTGCATAAACAGAAATTGGATTTTCACCACACAACAAAATAACAACAGCACCTACTAAAAGTCCAAAGAATGTTGCGATAACTGGTCCTTTGATTCTTTGCCAAAAGCTTATCATCATCTTTTTCAAATCAAACTTCTTCATGGATCGTACCTCCCATCATTAGGATTCCTAACTTCTGTTCAGAAACATTGTTTCTTGTAAATTCACCAACAATCTTACCTTCATACATAACATAGATTCGATCCGATAATTTTAAGATTTCAGATAGTTCTGAAGAAATCAACAAAATACCTTCACCATTATTTCTTTTTGTAACAAGATGTTTATGAATATATTCCATCGCACCAATATCAACACCTCTTGTTGGTTCTGATGCAATGAGTAATGGAGAATGTTGTTCAATTTCACGCGCAACGATTAATTTTTGAAGATTCCCACCAGATAATTCTCCTGCTTTTTGTGATAATCTTTCTGATTTAACACCATAATCTTGAATCAATCTTTGTGTAAATTCTTTCTTTGCTTGATTGTTTAATAATCCATGCTTTGATAAAGACGGTTTATTTTGATGTGCCATAATTGAAGTTTCAATCATATCTCCTTGTGCAGCACATCCCCAATAATATCTATCTTCTGGGATACATGCAACGCCATCCTCTCGAATTTGACCAACAGATTCATTTGAAATATCTTTACCCTTCAATTTAATTTTCCCACTATCAATATGTTGAAGACCAGTAATACAACGAATCAATTCTGATTGTCCATTGCCAGATACACCAGCAATACCAACAATTTCATTTTGATCTACATGAATCGATAATCCATCTAAAATGTTCTTATCTCCTGCTCCATGTAATACCGCATCTTCTACATTCAAAATACATTCACCTGGTTTTTTATCTTCAATCACACTATTTTCAATGTGTCTGCCAACCATGAGATAGGACATTTCTTCAATCGTTGTATCTTGAATATCCATATCTTTGATATATTCACCCGTTCTCATTACTAAAACATGATCTGCAACAGCTTCTACTTCATTTAACTTATGGGTAATAATAATCAAAGATTTCCCCATTTCCGCAAGCTTTTTCATTGTCTTTAATAATTCATCAATTTCTTGCGGTGTTAATACAGCTGTTGGCTCATCAAAGATAATAATATCTGCATCTTGAGATAATACTTTTAAGATTTCAACGCGTTGTTGTAACCCAATTGGTAATTCATCAATTGTTTTGTTTGCATCCACTTTGAGACCATACTTATCACAAAGTTCTTCTACTTTTTTATTTGCTTCTTTTCTATCAAAGAATATTTTATGCTTTTTTGGTTCATTCCCATAAACAATATTTTCTGCAACGCTACGAGAATGCAACAACATAAAATGCTGTTGTACCATCCCTATGTGCAGTTTCATTGCTTCATGAGATGAAAGAATATTCACTTTTTGTCCACGGAGAAAAATCTCACCTTCACTCGCTTGTTCCAAGCCATAAAGGATCTTCATTAATGTTGATTTACCAGCCCCATTCTCACCAATTACTGCAAGAATCTGACCTTCGTAAAGTTTGAGGTTAATATTATCATTGGCTTTTAATGTTCCATAATATTTTGTAATATTCCTCATTTCTAGAATAGGTTCTTTTGTCATAATTGCCCTTCCTCAAATTAGAAAAGAGCTTCCCAGCTCTTTTCTTTAATCCAATTAATGTTGTATCAATTACTTCTTACTTGCAGTGTAAGTGTCTTCATCAGGAACATTTGATAAATCAAGCTTTCCTGATTTGATATCTTCTACAAGCTGCTTTAAAGTCGCAATATCATCATCAGATAATCTATCAGAACGTGGGTTTTCACTATCATAGTTTACATATACAGCACCAATAGCACCTTCGTTAATACCCCAAACTTCATTATCTGTGTTCCAATCTTCAAAATATAAATCAATGATTTTCTTGATTGTTGTGTAAGTATCCTTGATTTGAGAAGATACGATCCATGGGTTGCTTGGATCTGTGTGGTCAGTATCTTGACCAGATGTGTAGAAATGTTTTTCTTGTGCAGCTTCAAATACACCAGAATCACCACTAGCAGAAGCACCATTGATGAATAAAGCACCTTGTGCAGCTTCTTGTTCAGCTAATGTCTTAGCCTTAGCTGGATCATCATAAGAACCTACATAGTTAAATACGAATGTTGCATCAGGATCTTGTGAAAGAACACCTTCCATAAATCCATAACGATATTTCCATGAACCAGAACCTTCAGTTGCATGAACACCACCATACAAATGAGAGTCACCATCTACAACAAGTGCTGCTAATGCACCAACAAGATATGCACCTTCTTGTTCGTTGTAAGAAATGCACTTGATACGATCACTGTCAACTTCTGTGTCAATCAAAGCAAATGCAGTATCTGGATAATCATCACAGATTTCTGACATAGGATCAGCAGCTTCCCATCCACCACCGATAACAAGGTCATAACCTTCTTCAGCATAAGCACGGATATTTTCGCTATAAGCAGAAGTATCTACGCACTCTACATTAGAAGCTTCAAAGCCATACTTTTCAGCACACTCTTCCAAACCTTCGATCATCTGTGTTAAGAATGTGTTGGAACCAATCGTGCTTGTGACAAGAGCAATCTTCTTGCCGGCACCAGACTTTTCAGCCGTTGAAGCGGATGTTGTATTACTAGAAGAACTGCATCCAACCATTGAAGATGCCAATGTTACTGCTAGCAACGCTTTTGTAAACTTGTTCATTTCATTTCTCTCCTTTAACAAAATTTTTACAAGCTTTTCGCTCGATGGATTAAGTATATTTCGTAACCAATCACATTTCAACAAAATCATTCGTTATTTCATAATTTTCTTGATTTTTTAATCTTAAAATCTGTTTTTTTTAACCAAAAACCAGTTTTTAAATCGTATTTCAATTTTAAAGTTATCAAAAACAATCTTTAAATGAATCCCTTTTCAATCGCATCAGAAGCTTCTTTTAATGTTTTGTATACAGCACTCACTTGATTTCTGATTTCATCTGTTGGCTGCAGTAAATCAGGGATCATGATTGTTTTCGATCCTGCTGCAATTCCTGCTTGTACACCATTATATGCATCTTCAAATACATAACATGCTTGCGAATCAATTCCTAATCTGTTTGCGGCAAGTAAAAAAATATCTGGAAATGGCTTTCCACGTTCCACTTCTTTCCCACTAACGACCACTTCAAAATAATCTTCTAAATGACTTCTTTTTAGATTCAAAAGAATCATATCTTTCGGAGAAGAAGACGCCACTGCCATTTTCACACCATGTCTTTTCAACATTTCTAAAATATCTAAAAGTCCTTCTTTCATCGCAATCGGATTTGACATTTCATCATGAGCGACACTCTCAATTACACGATCACGTATTTGTGTACCATCTTCTACATGATAATATTTCTGAATCACATCCAGTGTATGTTGTCCATTTGATCCACAAATTTCTTTTTTAAATTCTTCTGGCAAACAAATATTCATTTCGTCCGCAACACGATTCCAATTTTCCTGCCATATTCTTTCTGTATCGAACATTAACCCATCATGATCAAAAATAGCACCTTGTAACATAAAAGCCTCCTAAATTCATATCCATCATATTACACTACTCTCTTCTATATTTCTTGATTAATTCTTATTTTTGTAAGAACATGTTGTAAAGAAAAATTTTTTAGGAGATTAGATTTATGATTGATTTATCGAATCGAAATGATACAGATCTAGCATTCATGTTACGATTTGAAAATATTGCTTGGTATGAAAATGGGTATGTACGAATTCTTGATAGACGTTGTTATCCAATCAAAACGCAATTTATTACTTGCACGCATTACGAGGAAGTGGCTAATAGCATTAAGGATATGGTAACGCAATCTGAAGGGCCTTACGTCGCTGCTGCAATGGGGATGGCTCTTGCGACATATGAAATTAATATAAGAAAACCTGAAGACATTCCTGCATATATTCAAAATGCTGCCTATACGCTATCTCACGCTAGACCTACGACATCTGCCCAAATGGAACGAATCGTCAATGGTTCTGCAACACAAATCATAAAAACCTATCATAAAGGTGCTTCCCAAAAAGAACTTGTAGATGTCGCATTTGCATATGCCTATAACTATGTGAATAACAATTACGCAAAGTATACGATGATTGGAAAGAATCTAGCAGATATCATCCCAAACAATGGTTCTATCCTTACACAATGTTTTGCTGGAACAGTCGTTGGAACTATGTTAAGAGAATGCAAAAAAGCAAACAAAAACATAAAAGTATATTGTGCAGAAACAAGACCTTATTTTCAAGGTGCTCGTCTTACAGCCAGCGTAGCCTGTGATATGGGATTTGATGTAACTGTCATTTGTGACAATATGCCTTTTTATACAATGAAAACAAAGAAAATTGATTTATTCACATCTGCTTCTGATGTGATTACAATGGATGGACATGTAGTCAATAAAGTCGGCACATCACAAATAGCACTTTGTGCAAATCATTTAGGAATTCCATTCTATGTAACAGGTACACCTGATCCTTCCCATCCTAATATGAGTTCTATCGTTATTGAAGAACGCGATCCTAAACTCGTAACAGAATCCATGGGCCAAAAGATAACAATGGATGGTGTCAAAGGATATTACCCTGCATTTGATGTAACAGAGCCTCAATTTATCACTGGAATCGTAACAGATAAAGGTATTTTCAAACCAGAAAATGTACATCATTACTTCGATTAACAAAAAAGCTAGATAAAGCATATATGCGATATCTAGCACTTTTTGTATTTCTGTGGTGTTTTTTATTTCAAATCTTCTAAATCTTCACCATTTGAAGCAATGACTTTCTTATACCAATAGAAAGAATCTTTACGATATCTATCTAATGTACCAAGATCAAATTCATCTCTATCAACATAGATAAATCCATATCTCTTCTTCATTCCTTCATGTGTAGAAATCAAATCAATTGCAGACCATGGACAATATCCCATCATTTCAACATCATCTGTAATTGCTAACTGCATTTGTTGAATATGTGTTCTTAAATAATTGATACGATATTGATCGTGTACTTTACCATCTTCTGTCAATGTATCATATGCACCTAAACCATTTTCTGTAATGATAATAGGCAAATGATATCTAGAATACACTTCTCTTAATGTATTTCTAAATCCTACAGGATCAATTTCCCAGTTGAATTCTGTTCTTGGAAGATTTGGATTGGCAAAGCTCTTAAATACGCCAGGTGTTTCATTCTTAGATTGTTGATCACCAGTAGAGGCAACACCACTTCCATCTGAATATTCAACTGTTGCTGTAGAATAATAGTTGAAGCCAATGAAGTCTGGATGACCATTCTTCAATGCTTCTGCATCTCCAGGAGCGAATGTAGGTGTAGCGTCATTTTCTTCTAAATAACTCCATACTAAGTTGTTATAAATACCATAAACACTCATATCTAAATACAACCAGTTACGAATGGCATTGAAGTTTTGAGAAGCTAAAATATCTTCTGGCTTGCAAGAAGCTGGATATACAAGTGAAATATTTGGTGCAGGTCCAATCTTAGCACCTGGTAACATTTCATGACAAAGTGCCATTGCCTTTGCTTGTGCTACTAACATATGATGGTTTTGTTGATATGTTTCTTTTAAAACATTTGTACAACCTTCAGGAATTGTTAAAGTACCAATTACTGGTCCCATCAATGTCAATACATTTTGTTCATTGATTGTTAACCAATACTTTACACGATCACCAAAGTTTTCATACATTACTTTTGCGAAGTTCAAGAACCAATCTACAGAATCAGGATTTGACCAAGAACCTCTCTTATCCAATGCAGCAGGCATATCAAAATGGAACATTGTAACAAGTGGAACAATGTTATATTTCAAACATTCATTGATTACATTATTGTAGTATTCAATACCTTTTGGATTGATAGCTCCTGTACCTTCAGGAATAATACGAGACCAAGAAATAGAAAAACGATATACTTTAAATCCCATTTCTGCCATTAACGCAATATCTTCTTTATAATGATGATATTGATCTGCACAAACAGATAGATCAGATGTTCCTTCTGGAACTTCTTTCACATCTTGGCAAGATGGTCCTTTTCCATCTTCTAGATTTGCACCTTCAACTTGATAAGCTGAAGTAGATGCACCCCAAAGAAAATCCTTTGGAAATGGTTTGAGTTTTTTATGCAACATGTTTTCTCCTCCTATTCACGTTGTCGATATATCTATTTTACCCTTTTGTAAACGTTTCCAAAAGAACTTTCTTGATGTTTTCCTTAGTTTCTTTGAAATTTCCTTGTATCACCTCTGGTTTTCCACCACCTCTACCACACAAAGCTTCATTTAAATCTTTTACATAATCTCTTAAATTCAACTCTTGAGAAAGAATGATATAAGAATACCCATCATTTTCTTGATTACAAACTGCCACTGTTTTACTATTTTTCACTTTCATCAAACGATCCGCATAATTCACTAAAGATGGACGATCAAAACTTTCTACAAAATCAAAAACAAAATCTAAATCCGAATCAAATTGTTGTATTTTCTGTTCCACAAACAAATCCAAAACATTTTTCTTCTCTAAATACAATTGTTCATTAGACTGTTTTAAATGCTCTACCGCTTGATCAACTTCTAATACTTTCGCACTCAATGAATTCGAAATATTTTGAACTTCTTCATGTTCTTTTCGAATAAATTGTAATGCACGATTTCCGCATAATAATTCAATTCTTACACCCTCTTTATGTTTGATACAAGAAAGAATCTTTACAAGTCCAATTTCACCTGTGTACGCTACATGCGTTCCACAACAGGCACAAATATCTACCTCACCAATTGTAACGATTCTCACTTTTCCTTCTAATTCTTTTTTACTACGATAAGGGATTTTTTCTAATTCCAACTTTGTAGGAAACGTTATCTCTACAGGTATATTTGAAAAAATTACTTCATTCACTTCTTGTTCAATATCCATTAACTGTGTCCAAGACAAAGGGCCATTGATGTCAATTTGAATCGTTTCACCCATATGAAAACCAACATTCTCATACCCAAAATGTTTATGGATGATTCCAGAAACGATATGTTCCCCTGTATGATTCTGCATATAATCAAATCTACGTTTCCAATCAATGATTCCATGTACATGTGTATCAATTGGTATTTCTTCTTTAACTGTATGATAAACAACATCATCTTTTCTTTGTACATCCATCACTGCAATTCCATTGATTGTACCTTTATCACATGGTTGTCCACCACCTTCAGGATAAAACAAAGTATCTTCTAATGTAATCAAATATCCTTGTTTACATTTCTCACAAGTTCTTACTTTTGTATCAAATTCTTTCTGGTATGGATTCCGATAAAATAATTCATTCATTTCCATCAAATCACCTCCTAGATTCATTAAAGGCTTCCGAAGAAGCCTTTGTGTTTCATTTTTTCAACAAATACATTTTCTAAAGTTGAACAAGCGTTTCTGGTGAAATACCTGTAAGATTACTGATTTCATTTATATCATAACCTTTTTGAAGCATTTGTTTGGCAATTTCTAATTTCCCTTTTTCTATGCCTTTCTGCATGCCTTTTTCCATACCCTTTTCCATGCCTTTTTCCATACCTTTTTCTAAACCTTTTTTCATTCCTTGTTCAGTAGCTTTCTTTTCTGCTTCCTCAAACTCTTCG
>CAVJMM010000059.1:0-12451 GCA_963650865.1 Eubacterium sp. AM49-13BH
CAAAACACATGTGATGATTGCAAGAAGAATGAATGGGAATGGCTTGCTGAATACAAGAGCGATAACAATACAGTAAAACCAAGTAAGAAATCAGCTAAGACTTCTGATGATAGTAATGTTTTGTTCTATGGTGGAGTAATGCTCATTGCATTAGTTGGTGTTGCAGGAGTTGTTGTTCTTAAGAAGAGACATAATTAATAGATTATAAATAATATGTTTAGTACACATTACTGTTATGGTGATGTGTACTTACTTTTTATTTGGAATTTCACAATTGAAAAAAGATTAATTTCCTCTTGCATATCTATATGATTTTGTTAAAATATTTCAAGGAAAAAGGAAATGAATTATCACATTGAAAATCATTCCTTTTTTTTGAAAAAAATATGGAGGCGTTTATATGAATAAGTACTCACTTGTATCAATCAGAGATTTATCAAAGGATGACATGATTCATATTCTAAACGATGCTTTAATGTTTTCTAATTCTTATTCAGATTGGCAGTTGCCTACAAAGGCAATCGTAGCCAATCTTTTTTTTGAAGCATCTACTAGAACTCATTTTTCCTTTGAATCCGCAGAATTACAATTAGGTTGTAAGGTAGCAGATGTACAAACTTCTGCTTCATCTGTAACAAAGGGAGAAACGTTATACGATACTTGTAAAACATTGGAATCTGCAGGCTATAACGCATTGGTTATCCGTAGTTCAAAAGAATTCTATTGGAATGAACTTGAAGGATTAAAGATTCCAGTATTGAATGCAGGTGATGGTGCCAATGAACACCCAACACAATGTTTATTGGATCTATTAACGATTTATAAAGAATTTGGAAAGTTAGAAGGATTGAATGTTGTGATTTGTGGAGATGTTGCACATTCTAGAGTTGCGCAATCTGATAAATATGCTTTTGAATTATTTGGGATGAATGTGAAGTTTGCTGGACCAAAAGTATTTGAAAGAGAAGGTTATCCATTTGTTGATTTTGATGAGGCAATTCAAGATGCAGATGTAGTCATGATGCTTCGTATTCAAAAAGAAAGAGGTGCTGCTTCTAATCTCAGTGATGAAGAATACTTAGAACAGTATGGTATGAATCATAGACGTTATGAAATGTTAAAAGAAAACGCAATTATTATGCATCCAGCTCCAGTCAATCGTGGTGTAGAAATTGCGGATGACTTAGTAGAAGCTGATAAGAGTCGCATCTTTGAACAAATGCATAATGGCATGCTCGTTAGAAAAGCAGTCATAAAACGTGCATATGGATTTAATCCATTTGAGGATGACAAATGAGAAGACAAATTATTAACGCAGATGTTTTATATGAAGATACATTACAAAAAGTAAATGTTTTATTTGATGAAAATGAAATTTTAGAAATCAGTCATAAAACATATGATGATGTAGAAATTATCGATGGAACGGGTTTAACTCTTTTACCAGGACTTGTAGATGTACATGTTCATTTTAGACAACCAGGTCATGAAGAAAAAGAAACGATTCATATGGGTTCATTAGCAGCTGCACATGGTGGATTTACATCCGTCTTTGCGATGCCAAATATCATTCCTTCTCCAGATTCTAAAGAAGTAATGAATGAATATATGAAATTGATTCAAAAGGAATCTGTGGTACATACATATCCTTATGGAACGATTACTGTTAAAGAGCAGGGAAAACAATTATCAGATCTCAAAGGTATGCATGAATTAGGCGTTGCTTGGTTTAGTGATGATGGTGTTGGTATGAATGATCAGACAATCATGGAAGAAGCTTTACAATTTAGTAAAGAAAATGATTGTATCATTGCTTGTCATACAGAAGATTTGAACTATCGTCCAAAAGGTGGTTCTGTACACTTATCAAAAGTGAACGCAGAGAAAGGTTGGATTGGTATTCCGGATGAATGTGAAAGTGCACCTTTAACGGAAGACTTAAAAACTGCTTTCAAAACACATGGGAAATATCATGCATGTCATATTTCTTCTCATCTATCTGTAGAAGCTTTAAGAAATGCCAAAAATAGTGGTGCAGATGTCAGCGCAGAAGTTACAGTTCATCATCTTTTACTAGAAGATAAAGATGTAAAAGGTCCAATGTGGAAAATGAATCCACCATTAAGAAGTCATGAAGATCGTATGTGTTTGATTGAAGCATTAGAAGATGGAACATTGGATTTCATTGCCAATGACCACGCGCCTCATACAATGGAAAATAAAAACAAACCAATGGATCAATCTGCATTTGGCATTGTTTCACTAGAAACTGCATTTCCTTTACTTTATACTGAATTTGTATATTACACACATCGTTGGACATTAGCACAACTTGTTAATTGGATGAGTGAAAAACCAGCGAAAAGATTTGGATTAAACAATGTTGGTAAAATTGAAGTTGGATACACAAGTGATCTTGTTTTAATGCAACTTGGAAATGAAAATATGATTGATGTCAATCAATTTAAATCCATGGGTAAAAATACGCCATTCCATGGATGGAGTGTGTACGCAACAATCAAAGAAACAATCGTATCTGGTAAAACAGTTTGGAAGGAGGACGAATGAAAAGATATCTCGTATTAGAAGATGGAACGTATTATGAAGGAGAGGGATTTGGGTTTGATCAATACCAAATTGGTGAACTTGTTTTCAATACTTCCATGACAGGTTATCAAGAAATCTTAACGGATAACTCTTATTGTGGACAAATTGTCATGATGACGTATCCACTCATTGGAAACTATGGAATCAATCGTGATGACAATGAATCTGTTGTTCCACATGTATTTGGATTTGTCATCAAAGATTATTGTGAAACACCAAGTAACTTTAGAAGTGAAGAAACTTTAGATGCATATTTAAAAAGAGTCAAGATTCCAGGTATCTATGGTGTTGATACAAGAGAAATCACAAAAAAGATTCGTGCCATTGGTACACTCAAAGCTTCTTTCTGTAATACAGAAGAAGAAATTGAACCACTTGTTCAAAAATTAAAGAGTGCTGATTTTTTACACGATCAAGTCGCAAGAGTATCCACAAAAACGATTTATCCAATTCCAGGAAGAGGAAAGAAAATTGTTGTAATGGATTTTGGTATCAAATTATCTATTCTTAGAGAACTTACACAAAGAGGTTGTGATCTTACAGTTGTTCCTTATGATACAAGTGCAGAAGAGATTCTTGCGATGCATCCAGATGCAGTATTTTTAAGCAATGGTCCTGGTGATCCTGCAGATTTAACTGAAGTGATCGAAAATATCAAAAAACTCATTCCGAATACAGTGATTTTTGGAATTTGTTTAGGTTGTCAATTAATTGCTTTAGCGAGTGGTGCAAAAACATATAAACTTAAATTTGGACATCGTGGTGGAAACCATCCAGTTGTGAATCTAAAAACTGGTAAAGTAGAAATTACTTCGCAAAACCATGGATTTGCGGTTAACATTGATTCTTTGAAAGATACAGATCTAGAAATGAGTTATGAAGCTTTAAATGATAAGAGTTGTGAAGGGGTAAGACATACAAAGTATCCTGTTTTTGCGGTGCAATATCATCCTGAAGCAAATGCAGGTCCACAAGATTCCAATTATTTATTTGATGAATTTATTGAATTAATTGAAAAGGAGAACAAACATGCCTAGACGTACAGATATTCATAAGATCATGGTGATTGGTTCAGGTCCAATCGTAATTGGTCAAGCTGCTGAATTTGATTATGCTGGCTCACAAGCATGTGCTTCTTTAAGAGAAGAAGGATATGAAGTAATCTTAATCAATTCTAATCCGGCGACAATTATGACGGATTCTAGTATCGCAGATCGTGTTTATATCGAACCATTGACATTAGAGTTCGCAAAACGTGTCATTTTCAAAGAAAGACCTGATGCAATATTAGGATCATTAGGTGGACAAACAGGTTTGAATCTTGTTGTGGAACTTGCCAAAGATGGTATCTTAGATGATTTTGGTGTGGAAGTATTAGGTACAGATATTGACGCAATCAATCAAGCAGAAGATAGAGAACGTTTTAGAAGTTTGATGCAAGAATTGAATGAACCAATTCCAGAAAGTGATATTTGTCATTCGATTGAAGAAGCAGTTGAATTTGGAAAACGTGAAGGATATCCACTTGTTATTCGTCCAGCTTATACATTAGGTGGTACAGGTGGTGGTTTTGCCCATAATGAAGATGAATTACGCTTGATTGCGGATTCTGGTTTAAAGATGTCACCAGTCCATCAGATCCTTGTTGAACAATCCATTGCAGGATATAAAGAAATCGAATATGAAGTTATGCGTGATGCAAAAGATAACGCAATCGTTGTATGTAATATGGAAAACTTAGATCCTGTAGGAATTCATACAGGTGATTCCATTGTTACGGCTCCTGTTCAAACTTTAACAGATCATGAAAATCAAATGCTTAGAAATGCATCTTTAAAGATCATTCGTGCATTAAAGATCTGTGGTGGTTGTAACGTGCAGTTAGCTTTGGATCCAAAGAGTTTTAAATACTATGTCATTGAAGTAAACCCACGTGTATCTCGATCTTCTGCATTAGCTTCTAAAGCAACTGGTTATCCAATCGCAAGAATTTCCGCAAAGTTAGCTGTTGGATTAGGACTAGATGAAATTATTAATCCAATTACTGGAACATCTTATGCTTGTTTTGAACCAGCATTAGACTACATCGTTACAAAATTCCCAAGACTTCCATTTGATAAGTTTCCAAATGCTGATCGTAAACTTGGAACACAAATGAAGGCAACGGGTGAAGTGATGTCCATTGGTAGAAACTTTGAAGAATCTTTCTTGAAGTCTGTTCGTTCATTAGAAATCAAAGTAGATCATATTGAGAAAAAAGAATTCTATGATTTAAGTAATGAAGAATTATTTTCCAAGATTGGTGGTAGAGATGATGAAAGAATATTTGCGGTAGCAGAATGGTTAAGAAGAGGGTTAGATGCAAAGAGTGTTCATGATGTAACGAATATTGATTATTGGTATTTATCACATATTCAAAGAATCATCGATCTAGAAAAACAGATGAAAGAACATGTTGGTGATATTGAAGTATTGAAGATATTAAAGAAATATGGATTCTCAGATTCTTTTATCGCAAGAAATTGGAACATGAAAGAATTTGATCTCTATAACTTAGAAAGAAAAGAAGGTATTACACCAGTTTATAAAATGGTAGATACATGTGCTGGTGAATTCCGTTCTGAAACGCCATATTTCTATTCCACATATGAACATGAAAATGAATCCATTCAAAGTGATAAAAAGAAAGTTATTGTTTTAGGTTCTGGTCCAATTCGTATTGGTCAAGGTGTTGAATTTGACTACGCAACAGTACATTGTATTGAAACTTTACATGCGGAAGGTTATGAAGCAATCATCATCAATAACAACCCTGAAACAGTTTCTACGGACTTCTCAATTTCCGATAAACTTTACTTTGAACCTTTAACAACAGAAGATGTGATGCATGTCATTGATTTAGAACAACCAATTGGTGTTATTGTACAATTTGGTGGACAAACTGCAATCAATCTTGCGGATTCTTTATCCAAACATGGGGTCAAGATTTTAGGGACTTCATTAGAATCTATTAATAAAGCAGAAGATCGTCATGAATTCGAAACAATGCTGGAAAAACTAGAAATTCCTCAACCAGTTGGTAAAACAGCAACAACGGTAGAAGGTGCATTAGAAATTGCACATGAAATTTCTTATCCGGTTCTTGTAAGACCTTCCTATGTATTAGGTGGTAGAGCAATGGAAATCGTACAAGATGATGAAGAATTAAAGAAATATATGGCTACAGCTGTAAAAGAAATCTCACATGATTCTCCAATTCTAGTCGATCGTTATGTTTTGGGAAAAGAATGTGAAATCGATGCAATTGCGGATGGGAAAGATGTTTATATTCCTGGTGTCATGGAACATATTGAAAGAGCTGGTATTCACTCTGGTGACTCTATTTCTGTGTATCCAACACAATCTTTATCCAAGAAAGTCAAAGATACGATCATTGATTACGCAACACGTATTGGGAAAGGATTTGGATTTGTAGGCTTATATAACATTCAATTCATTGTAGATAAAAATGAAAAAGTTTATGTATTAGAAGTGAATCCAAGATCGAGTAGAACCGTTCCTTTCTTATCAAAGATTACAGGTGTTCCAATGTGCACTGTCGCAACAAAAGCAGTACTTGGCGAATCCATTGCACAACAAGGTTATACTCCTGGATATCATCCAGAAGATTCTTCTAGAGTTTATGTCAAAGCACCAGTATTCTCATTTGCCAAACTCAGAAGTGTTGATACTGTTCTTGGACCTGAAATGAAGTCTACAGGAGAAGCTCTTGGTGGTGATACAAGTTTAGAAAACGCACTTTATAAAGCATTAGTCGCAAGTGGCGTGAAGATTCCAATGTATGGAACAGTATTAATGACAATTGCGGATAGTGATAAGAGTGAAGCTTTGAAAATTGCGAAACGTTTATACGCAATTGGATATGGTATCTATGCGACTTCCGGTACAGCGAAATTCTTAAAAGAGAACGGATTGTTTGTACATGTTGCTTCTAAAATTAATGACGAAGACGCAAAAGAAAATGTATTAGATATCATTCAACAAGGAAAAGTATCTTTTGTTATCAATACAATGGAAGATAAGAATCGAGAAACGAGCTTAGATGGATTCTTGATTCGTAGAGTTTCTGCAGAAAATAATATTTCTTGTATGACTTCATTAGATACTGCAGATGCATTATGTAGAGTATTAGAATCTAGAAGCTTCTCTATGATTTCTATGAATGAAATGGGGAAATAATGAAAACAGATATTGCGAAAATATTGAAAAATGAATGCATTGGAAAAGATGTTTATCAAATGACACTACAAACATGTATTGCTAAAGAAGTATGTTGTGGTCAATTTATTGAAGTAGAAGTTCCTGGCTTCTTTTTAAGAAGACCGATTTCTGTATGCGAAGTTAAAGATTCAGAAACAATCGTTCTTGTTTATAAAGTTGTGGGACAAGGAACGGAATATATGTCACAAATGAAAGAAGAAACGATTTCTTTATTTGGACCTTGTGGAACTGGTTTTCCTGTGGAAGAAAAAGAAGTTCTGTTAGTTGGAGGTGGAGTAGGTGTTCCTCCACTTCTAGAAACTGCAAAACAATATCAAAAAAAGAATCAAAAGATAACAGTTGTACTAGGTTTTAATTCAAAAGAAGATATTATTTTATTTGATTCTTTCAAAGCAATTACAGATCAAGTTTATGTTGCGACAATGGATGGAAGCGTTGGAACAAAAGGCACTGTCATAGATGCGATTCAAGCAAATCATATTACTTGTGAATATGTTTTATCTTGTGGACCATTACCAATGCTAAAAGCAATTAATCAACAATATACAGCTGGATGTATTTCTTTAGAAGCAAGAATGGCTTGTGGCATGGGAGCATGCATGGGATGTGTTGTAAAAGACAAAGATGGAAATAGTTTACGTGTGTGTAAAGATGGACCAGTATTCCCAATTGGAAAGGTGGTGTTGTAATGGATTTATCAATTCAATTACCAGGATTAAATTTAAAAAATCCTATCATACCAGCTTCTGGATGCTTTGGTTATGGTAGAGAATTTGCCGAGTTGTATGATTTGTCTTTGTTAGGTGGTATTGCCATTAAATCTGCAACACCTGTAGAACGCTTTGGAAATCCAACACCACGTATTGCGGAAACACCAAGTGGCATGTTGAATGCAATTGGATTACAAAATCATGGTGTGGATTACATCGTTGAAAATGAATTACCTTTCTTATCGAAATTCGATACAGAAATCATTGCCAATGTTGCAGGATCTATAGAAGAAGACTATGTGACTGTCATTGAAAAGATGAATGATCAACCTGTTGTCAAAGCATTTGAATTAAACATTTCTTGTCCAAATGTAAAACATGGCGGCATGGGACTTGGAACAGATCCACAACTAGCCAAACATATTACACAAATGTGCAAAGCTGTATCAAAAAAACCAATCTATGTGAAACTATCCCCAAACGTTACAAATATTGTTTCTATCGCAAAAGCGGTTGAAGAAGGTGGTGCAGATGGATTAGTGATGATCAACACATTACTTGGCATGCGCATCGACTTAAAAACAGGAAAACCAATTTTAGCCAATACGACTGGTGGTTTAAGTGGACCAGCAGTAAAACCAGTTGGAATTCGTTGCGTTTATCAATGCGCAAAAGAAGTGAAAATTCCTATTATTGGTGTAGGTGGTATTTCAAGTAGTGAAGATGTTTTAGAATATCTTTATGCTGGAGCGAGTGCGGTGGAAGTTGGTGCTGCAAATTTCAAAGATCCATTTATCTGTAAAAAAATCATTGAAGAATTACCAAATACGTTAGAAAAATACAAATTAAATTCTATACAAGAAGCAATTGGAAGGAGCATAAAATGAGTAAAACAATTATTGCGTTAGATTTTTCAAACAAAGAACAAGTTTTAGAATTTTTGAAACAATTTGATGAACCTGTATATGTCAAAATTGGAATGGAATTAACATATGCTTGTGGTTTGGATATTGTAAAAGAAGTGAAGAAAATGGGACATAAGATTTTCTTAGATCTTAAATTACATGATATTCCTAATACAGTTAAAGGTGGTATGAAGAACCTTGCCAAATTAGGTGTTGATATCGTGAATTGTCATTGTGGTGGCGGTATTGAAATGATGAAAGCTGCTAAGGAAGGAATTTTAGAAGGAACGCCTGTTGGCCAACAACCAGCAAAGTTGATTGGAGTTACAGTTTTAACAAGTACTTCTAAAGAAGCAATGAATCAAGAATTAGGTATTGAAGGTGAAGTTATCGATACAGTTATTCATTACGCAAAGAACGCAAAAGAAGCAGGCTTAGATGGTGTTGTTTGTTCTGTTCATGAAGCAAAAGCTATTCATGAAGCATGTGGAGATGATTTCTTAACAGTCACACCTGGTATTCGTTTAGCTGGAAATTCTGTGGATGATCAAAAGCGTGTTGCTACACCAGAATACGCAAAAGAACAAGGTTGCGATATGATCGTTGTAGGTAGAAGTATCACAAAGAGTGAAGATCCAAAAGCAACATACGAAATGATTGAAGAGGCAATGAACTAATGGAACAGTATAAAAAAGAATTTGTAGAATTCATGTTATCTTGTAATGCATTAAAGTTTGGTGATTTTACATTAAAATCTGGTAGAAAGTCTCCATTCTTTATGAATGCTGGTGCATATGTAACAGGAAAACAATTACATGAATTAGCTTGTTTTTATGCAAAGGCAATTCATGATCAATTTGGCTTAGATTTTGATGTTTTGTTTGGACCAGCCTATAAAGGTATTCCACTTAGCGTCGCTACAGCCATGGCAATCTATGAACTTTATGGGAAAGAAGTTCGATATTGTTCCAATCGTAAAGAAGTCAAAGATCATGGCGATACAGGAATCTTATTAGGTTCAAAATTACAAGATGGTGATAAAGTCATCATGATTGAAGATGTCACAACATCTGGTAAATCGATGGAAGAAACAGTTCCAATTGTAAGAGCACAAGCAAATGTAGAAATTAAAGGTTTGATTGTTTCTTTGAATCGTAATGAAAAAGGGAAATCAAATAAAACAGCATTGAAAGAAGTGAGTGAATTATATGGCTTTCCAACAGCAGCTATCGTTTCTATGCCTGAAGTTGTTGAAATCTTGAAAGAAGAAAATAAATTAGATGATGAATTACTTTCAAGAATCAATGCTTATTATGAAGAATATGGAGCAACTGAATAAATAAAATTCTGATTTTGAAGAAAAATCAGAATTTTTTTATGCAAAATGAAGAAAATATTCAAAAAAATTGAAAAACTCTAAAATAAAAGCGCTTTCTGTAACAAAATGAAATAATTTTCATAGAAATATTGAAAAATAATAAAATTATTTCTGAAAAAACATAGACAAGCAATTTGCATTGGCGTATAACTAATGCATCAAGCAAAGACCAGGAAAAGTAACAGAGAAAACAGTCTTTAGTGAGTGAAGGATAGTGGGAACTTCATGATATGTTCTCTGCCAAAGAACACCTGAACAGCTGCGAATCGAAAAAGTATGAGTAGACTTCGCCGGAAGCAGACCGTTATCACTGACCCCGATTAGGAAATGATCGGAGACTAAGCGACTAATCAATAGATTAGTAATCTGGGTGGCACCGCGGAGACTTAGCAGTCCTTCGTCCCATGTATAAATACTATGGATGGAGTGACTGCTTTTTTCTTTAAACATGTTTTCACTATGAGGGAGGTAAGAATATGTGCGGTTTAATTGTTTCAACAGATAAAAAAACAGATGAAAAGAAATTTCAAGAAGGTTTAGCGAGACTATATGATCGTGGACCAGATGCTTCTAGAGTGTTTGACACTGGAGAAGGTTTAATGGGATTTGCGAGATTGTCTATCATGGATTTGAGTGATGATGGCATGCAACCATTTATGCGTGATGGATTCTCTGTTGTATGTAATGGAGAATTATATGATTTCCGCAAGACAAAAAAAGAATTAGAAAAGAAATATACATTTGTATCAGATAGTGATTGTGAATTGTTGATTCCTTTATTTGAAGAATATGGAACAGAGATGTTCGCAATGCTTGATGCAGAATACGCTCTTGCAATGTATTCTGAAAAAACAGGATGGATTGCGGCACGTGATCCAATTGGAATTCGTCCTTTGTTTTATGGATACACAGAAGACCATAAAATTTGTTTCGCTTCAACTGCAGCTTCACTTATGACAATTGCTGAGGATGTGACACCATTTCCTCCAGGATGTTATTACAAAGATGGTGAATTTGTTGCGTATACAAAAATCTTTGAAGCAGATAAAACATTAAAAGTTACAGAAGAAGAAGCACAAAAGAATATCCATGATTTGTTGGTGGATGCAGTTGTTAAGAGAATGGATGCAGATGCAAAGTGTGGTTATTTGTTAAGTGGTGGCTTAGATTCTTCACTTGTTTGTGCGATTGCCGCAAAGCATTCTGATAAACCAATTCGAACATTCTCCATTGGTATGGAAACAGATGCAATCGATTTGAAATATGCGAGAAAAGTTGCTGAGTTTATTGGTAGTGAACATACAGAATTTATCATTACAGAACAAGATGTTTTAGAAGCATTAGATGTTGTGATTCACATTTTAGGAACATGGGATATTACAACAATCCGTGCTTCTATGGGAATGTATCTACTTTGTAAGAAGATTCATGAAACAACAGATATCAAAGTTCTCATGACGGGTGAAGTGAGTGATGAATTATTTGGCTACAAATATACAGACTTCGCACCAAGTCCTGAAGCTTTCCAAAAAGAAGCAGAAAAGAGAGTGAAGGAATTATATGAATATGATGTTCTTCGTGCAGATCGCTGTATTTCTTCTAACTCAATGGAAGGAAGAGTTCCATTTGGAGATCTCGCATTTGTTAGATATGTCATGGATTTAGATCCTAGCATTAAGATGAACAATCATAACATGGGAAAATATTTGTTGAGAGCTGCATTTAAAGAGGATGGATTATTACCAGAAGAAATTCTATTTAGAGATAAAGCTGCATTTTCTGATGCGGTAGGACATTCTTTAGTAAATGATTTAAAAGCATATGCAGAAAAACAATATGATGAAACTTCCTATGAAGAAAAGAGGAAAGAGTTTACTTGGAAAACACCTTTCACAAAAGAAAGTTTGTTATATCGTGAAATCTTTACAAGATTCTATCCAAACATGGATCAAATGATTTCGGATTATTGGATGCCAAACAAAGAATGGCAGGGTTGTGATGTCAATGACCCAAGCGCACGTTATTTATCCAACTATGGAGCTAGTGCATTTTAAAGGGCATAACTGTTAATAGACAGATGCTATATAGGAAAAAGGAGATTAAAGAATTATGGAAAGACCATTTGAAGAATTCGGATCACTCGTATTTACAGAAGTTGAAATGGAAGAAAGACTTCCTTCACCGGTTTATGATGCTTGGAAGAAAACAATTGCTTCTGAAACACAACTCGATCGTCCAACTGCAGATGCAATCGCACACGCAATGAAACGATGGGCAATGGAACATGGAGCTACACATTTTACACACTGGTTCCAACCTTTAACAGGTGGTACAGCTGAAAAGCATGATGCCTTTGTTGAACCAGGTGCAGATGGAGAACCAATTGCGAGATTTTCAGGAAAGATGTTGATTAAGGGTGAACCTGATGCATCCTCATTCCCATCTGGTGGTTTAAGAGCTACATTTGAAGCAAGAGGTTACACATATTGGGATGTTACTTCACCAGTATTTATTAAAGAAGGTGTTTTATGTATTCCTACAGTGTTTGTTTCTTACAATGGTGAAGCATT
>CAVJMM010000060.1:0-12416 GCA_963650865.1 Eubacterium sp. AM49-13BH
ATAAACCTCATGTAATTTTGTAATTCATCAAAACCTCATCAAGTTTTGGATATTCAAACTCTCAAAGAGAAGTTTTTATTATGAAATTCACTTTCAAACTTCATGAAAAAATCATGAAACAAAACATCAAATATTTGCATAAAATACATGATTATTTAACTTAAGGACTTGCGCCGCACGAGCGGGGGGGATATAATACGGTTATATTGAAAGAAGAGGGAATGATATGAAAAAAATATTGGTAAGTATATTATCATTAGTAATGTGCTTAACTATGAATTTTGTAGTTCATGCAGAAGGTCAGGAAGGTATTCAAACTACTTCTGATACTGGAGAAACTCAAACGTACAACTTTAGTGAAGCATTTGTTTTAGATGGGGCTGGAGGTTATATTGAAAAAAATGGAGTTGTTGTTTTAGACAAAGACTATTCTTATAACTGGATTGTTGCTTCAGCAGGATATAACATTACTTTGGATTTGAATGGACATACGCTAACCATTAAAGATGAAAATGATGGCTTTTATTGTTACGGTAATCTTACTATTAAAGATTCTACGGTAAAAAATAGCCCTACTGTTGAAGGAAATGTTGTTAGTTACAGTTCTGGGAAAATAATTGGTGATGTTATTGCTACAGAAAATGCTTCAATTAAATTGGAAAGTGGAACAATTGAAACGAAAAAACTTGGACTGCTTGCAGAAGGTGACACTAAACCTAACGGTGAAGCGGTAAATTCGACAATAACTATTAATGATGGATATATTGTTAATAATGCTTATTTTGCTGCGTATGTAGTTGGCAATGGTGGAACCTTGAATATTAATGGTGGTGTTTTGAAAGCAACTGATAACGCTGTTGTTGGTGGTAATGGAACTAAAAATACTGATATAGATGAAGGTGGAACAACAATCAATATCAGTGGAGGCACCTTTATTGGTGGTATTACGGATGAAAGTTATTCTAAAGGTTATATAGCTTGTGGTGTTTATCATCCTCAAAACGGTAATCTTAACATTACTGGTGGAACATTCAATATTGAAAAAGGTGTTGGTATTTTAACGAGATCAGGCTCAACAAGTATTACAAATGCTAATATTACAGTAAGTGACTCTCAAATCGGTTACGTAGGTGATTCTAAAATAAAGGTCCCTTCTGTTGCTGTATATAATGATACAGTTGCAAATTATCCAGGTGGAACGCCAAGTACAAAAGTTTCAGGTGGAACATATAGTACCGACGTTTCTGAATATCTAGCTGAAGGATATAAGGTTGCAAAGATTGGAACAACTTACCAAGTTATGAGCAATGATACAACTGAAGTTAAAGTAGATGAAAATACTGCTGCTGTCAGTAAAGAAGTTACTGAAAATATAACAGAATTTAAAGATAAAGCTGAAGGATTTGAGGAGTCAAAGATTGAATCTGTAGATGTTAAAGTAACAGATACTACTTTAACTGATGAACAAAAAACATCAGTAGAATCAACTCTTAAATCAGAATCTGCTTTAGCAGATAATGAAACGATTTCTACAGTGTTACCTTTAGATATTACATTACAAGCTACTGATTCAAATAATAAAACAGCCACAATTACTGGGTATCAAGATGCTGTTACTGTAACAGTATTGTTAACAGATGATGCTGTTAAATCTTTGACAGGAAAATATTTAAAGGTTGTTCGTATTCATGATGGAAAATATGATGTTGTTTCTAGTAATGCACAATTAGTAGGTAATTCTTTAACATTTACATCTAATAAATTTTCTACATATGTGATTGTTGCTTCAACAAAATCATATAAGGTAACATACAACGTGACAGGTGATTCTAAATATGGTTTACCTACTACAGTTGTAGGTACAATTCCAACTCCAACAGAATATGCAGAAGGTGCTACAGTGACTGTAGTTGATGCATTAACAACAACAGATACAAAGTCAAGTGATGGTACTAAGGGTACATGGACATTTAGTTGGGATAAAGGAAATTTTGATATTACAGAGGATACAACGATTACAGGAAAATGGGTATTTACAGCTGATAATACGCCAACTGCTAAACCTTCAGCTTCACCTACACCAAATGCAACTCCAACAACAAAACCTAGCGCTTCACCAACTCCAACGGCAAAGCCAATTCCAACAGTAAAACCTACTGCTACGCCTCAATCTACAACAAAGCCAAGTGCAACAAGTACTCCTGAATCAACAGTTGAGCCAACAAATACTCCTGAATCAACAGTTGAGCCAACGGCAACACCTTCTGCTACAGTAGCTCCAACAGCTAAAGCAGAAAGTAAGTCAGTTGATACTTCAGATTCTTCTAATGTGATGTTCTATAGCGGATTATTAATCATTGCGATAGGTGCTCTAACTGGAGTGATCGTTTTAAAGAAAAAACATCAAGCTTAATGAATAAAAAAACTATGTTTTTAAAATTTCCGAAGTGAGGTAAAAATCAGATACAAACAATTTGATGCTCTGAAGATAGCACATACTACCATTAAGGAAGTATGTGCTTTTTTTAATAGTTCACTGTAAGCGTCATAATATTTCCAAAACCTTATCCAGTCATGATATACTGCTTGCCATATGAGGTAATAACATGGCGATTCGTAAGGCAACAGAAAAAGATATCGATGCAATAGAAAGGTTATATGATGAAATTCATAGCGCAGAAGAAACTGGTAAACAAACAATTGGTTGGATCCGTGGAATTTATCCAATTCGCAAAACTGCAGAAGATGCTTGTCAAAGAGATGATTTATTTGTTTTAGAGGATGAAGGAAGTATTCAAGGAACTGCAATCATTAATCAAATACAAGTAGATTCCTACAAACAAGGGAATTGGAAACATTCTGTTAGTGATGAACAAGTTTGTGTATTGCATACACTTGTAATATCTCCAAATCGCGCAGGAAAAGGATATGGAAAAGCATTTCTTTCTTACTACGAAGAATATGCGATGAATCATGACTGTATAGAGTTAAGAATAGATACCAATGCGAGAAATCTTGTCGCAAGAAATATGTATCAAAAACGTGGTTATGAAGAAATTGGTATCATTCCTACAGACTTTAATGGTATAGAAGGAATTGAACTTGTTTTGTTGGAAAAATATCTTGGAAATACAAAATCTTCCCGATAATTCAGAATGAAATAGTGTATAATGTAACTGCTTTCAAAAAAGGGGGATTTATGGCTTCATTTACGATTCAAAATAGACAGGTAAGTGTAACTGTTGATGAACACGCATCCGAAATTCATAGTTTTTGTGATTTAGAAACAGATAATGAATATATGTGGCAAGGGGATCCAAAGTATTGGACTGGAAGAAATCCAACATTGTTTCCTATGGTAGGAAGTACATGGGATAAAAAGCTACATATTAAAGGAAAAGAATATCTCACAGGAAATCATGGATTTACTAGAAATAGTGATTTTACTTGTGTTGAACATACAGATCATAAAATTGTTATGGAATTAAAAGATAGTGAATCTACATTAAAAGAATATCCATATCATTTTACAATGCATATTACGTATGAATTGAAGGATAAAACATTATCGGTTCATTATGATATTACAAATGAGAACGATGAAGCGATGTATTTTAATTTTGGTTTACATCCTGCATTTAATTGTCCATGTGATGGTGGTGATTTTGAAGATTATTATATTTCTTTGAATCATGAAGAAACTTCTGATTTTTATGAAACACATCTAGAACATTGTTCTAAATTAGAACTAGATAGACCAGCATTAGAAAAAACAATTATTATTGCGAATCCACAATCTACTTCTGCAACTTTAACAAATGGAAAACATGGCGTAACAGTTGGGTATGAAAGATATGAATGGCTTGCATTCTGGACAAAACCAAATGCTCCATTTGTATGCATTGAACCATGGCATTCGCATGCTGATTTTGAAGAAGTAAAAGTTCCTTTTGAACAAAGAGAAGGTACAACAAAATTAGAGCCACATGGAGTATTCCATACGGACTATACAATTACAATATTTTAAGGAGAAAAGAAATGTTTAAAACAATCGTATGTAAGAATTATGATGAAGTATCATTAGAAGCTTTCAAAGTTATGAAAGATGTATTAGATCATGAAACAAATCCTGTTTTAGGTCTAGCAACAGGTTCCACTCCTGTTGGTCTATATAAGAATATGATTCAAGATCATAAAGAAACTGGTAGATCTTATAAGAACATTTTGACATTTAATTTAGATGAATATGCTGGTTTACCAAAAACACATGAACAATCTTATTGGACATTTATGCATGAAAATCTATTTAATGAATTAGATTGTCCAGAAGAAAATATTCATGTTCCATCTGGTGAAGGAAATGATCCACAAAAGAATGCTGATGAATATGAAGCTGAACTTTCAAAGCATGTTGTTTCTGTTCAAGTATTAGGAATTGGTTCTGATGGTCATATCGCATTCAATGAACCAGGTACACCATTTACATCTTTAACACATGTTGCGGATTTAACAGAACAAACGATTCGTGATAATGCACGTTTCTTTGATGGTGATATGTCACAAGTTCCTACAAAAGCTGTAACTATGGGATTAGCTTCTATCATGCGCTCTAAGAAGATTATTTTAATCGCTACAGGCGCAAATAAAGCAGATGCAGTATATGGCATGTTGAAAGGTGAAAAGAGTGAAGACTGTCCAGCATCTATCTTACAAGATCATCCTGATGTAACAGTTATTATGGATGAAGCAGCAGCATCAAAAATCTAAGTGATAAACAACAAATAAAAAAAGTAAGGCAGGAGCTGTCCAGACCAAACGCTTGTGGATATCGTGTAAGACATACAGTTGTACATATAAGATGTATACCTGTACGCAGTGGTAGATGAAGCAAGAAGCTCAGTTCTCTAATCGTAGGCCGTGAGTGATTCACTTTTTCTGTAATAGAGTGGAATGAAATATTGAAAATACTTTTAATGAATCATAAAAAAAGAATCAGACTAATAAAATCTGATTCTTTTTTGATAGATGTATAAAATTCCTGAGAAGTTGATGAATATTTGGAAAGTAAGCGTTTGTTGCTTGATTTTAGTCCCTCTAAAGACTAAAATGGTTATATAGTCTCTTCAAGGACTATATAGGAGGCGCTATGTTAACTGAAAAACCATTTAAAATTATTTTACAATTCGCAATTCCAGTTTTAATTGGAAATTTGTTACAACAATTGTATGCAATCGTAGATAGAATTATTGTTGGACAATTTGTTGGAGTTGCAGCGTTTAGTGCAGTTGGTGCTGCAATGCCAATATCGAATATGTTTATGGGAATTTGTATTGGGATGTCTGCAGGAACTGGGATTGTTGTTTCTCAATATTTTGGTGCAAATAATCAAAAGAAGGCATCACTTGCTGCATTTAATGGATTATTGATTGCTGCTATATTATCTATTTTGGTATCACTAATTGGAATTGTATTTTGTGGTCCTTTGTTACATTTATTAAACACACCAGAATCAATCTTTTCTGAAGCAAAGATCTATATGATTATCTATTTAGCTGGATCTTTTGCGGTAGCGTTATACTATACACCATTTTCTATATTACAAGCGATAGGGGATGCAAAAACACCATTGTTGTTTTTAGGATTATGTTCTGTATTGAATATTATTTTAGATTTGCTTTTTGTACTTCCATTACAAATGGGTGTAGCTGGTGCAGCAATTGCGACAGTCATTGCGCTACTTATTTCAGCGATATTGTGTTTGATCTATTGTGTAAATAAAGTTTCTTTAGTATCAAATGCTTTGAAACAACATCAAATAAATATAGAAATGATACGATCGGTTATTAAGATCGGTATTCCTAGTGCACTACAATATACGCTAGTTTATCTTTCTTCTACGCTTTTACAAGGTGTTGTTAACAACTTTGGAGAAATTGTTATTGGTGCATTTAGTGCAACTTCTCAAATTGAACAAATTTTATATACGATTTTCATTTCCATTGGGACTGCTTTAACGACATTTGCTGGACAGAATAAAGGCGCAGGAAATATCGAAAGAGTAAAAGTTGGTATGCGTAGTGGGTTGATTATCAACACTTGTATTTCCTTTGTTTCTGTAATTATTTTATTTGTATTTGGGAATGATATTATGACGATGTTTGTAAATGATGGTGCGATTATCTCTTTATCCACTGATATGATAAAACTAACGAGTATTTTCTTTGTGGTAGAAGGGCTTTATCTAACATATCGACATGTATTAACTGGATGTGGTGATTCTACATTTGCGTTAGTTTGTGGTGGTATTGAAATCATTTCGAGAATTGGTTTTGGGTTTCTTTTGACTACTTCATCATTCTTTGGAATGACAGGAATTTGGATTACAACGATTTTTACTTGGGTGTTATGTATGATTGCAGGAGTGATTCGTTGGTTGCAAAATCATTGGACAAAAGATTCGATTGCTTGATAAAATAATTTTGATGAACAAAAGAGAAGAAGATTTAAAGCAACTTGGTAGTATTTTATCTGAAATTACAGCTGTATATCAAAAATTCTATGAAGAGAATGATATTCATCCAATTGAAGTGTTGATATTATATGAATTGTATATTCATGAAAAATGCACGCAAAAAAGTATTTCTGTATCCCATCATCTTCCTAAACAAACTGTAAATAATTTCATTCAAGATTATCTAAAAAAAGAATATATTACATTCATTAAAGATCCAAATGATGGTAGAAATAAAATGATTCAATTGACTGAAAAAGGGAATACTTATTTACATCAAAAATTAGATCCTGTATTGGATTTTGATCGAAAAGCTTATGCAGCAATTGGTGAAGAAGAGTATCAAAAGTTAATTGAAATGAATCAAAAATATTTATCAACATTAAAACAATTCGTCTAAGCAAATGAATTGTTTTTTTGTGCTATTTATCTTATTATCTTTTTAGTCAAAAGGAGAGATATTATGGATATTATTAATAGTACAAATGAATATGATTCATTATTAAAAGACAATCAATCTGTATTTGTAGATTTCTATGCAGATTGGTGTGGACCATGTAAAATGGTAGGACCACTTGTAGAAGAACTTTCTAAAGAAATGACAGATGTAAAATTCGCAAAGGTAAATGTAGATAACTTACCTGATGTTGCACAACGTTATGGCATTATGTCTATTCCTACATTACTTGCTTTTAAAAATGGAGAACTTGTAGGAAATATCGTTGGTTTCCAACCTAAAGAAGCATTAGCGCAGTTAGCGAATAAAACAAAGTAAATGAAAAAAGCAGAGAAACCTGCTTTTTATTATTTGTTTCTGTATACAATTCTACCGTTTGTTAGATCGTATGGTGAAATTTCAACCTTTACCTTATCTCCAGGTAGAATTCTAATGTGATGGATTCTTAACTTACCTGCTAAAGTAGCACGAATATCCATTCCATTTGTTAACTTTACTTTAAATGCGTTAGAAGCAATTTCTTCTACAACACCTTCCATCTGGATTGCATCTTCTTTACTCAAGATTATTTCCTCCTTTTTGCACCTACGAATAATACCATATTTAAAGGACTTTTGCACACTTTTCTAATCATTTTCATGTCTTTCATGATAAGAATATTCACATCCACAATAGTCTTGTCTATATAAACAATATTCATTACAAATCGCTTCTGATTTTAATGCACCATTTGCTTTCTTGAAATCAGAAACAAAATATTTTGTGTTTGGATATTGTTTAGATAAATTAAGTCCTATTTCATTAATCTTTTGAGAATCTTTTTGTCTAGAAAATGTCATAACGGTTGTAAAGTAATCAAAGTGATGTTCATCTGCGTAGCGAAATGCTACGTTCATTCTTTCTGCGTAACATCTAAAACAACTTTTCCATCCTTCTGGATCTGATCCTCTATTTTTTAAGATTGTAGAAGCATATTCATCATAGTTATATGACTCTTCTATGATAGGAATAGAATCATTCCATTTTTCTTTGATATATCGTTTTAACTCTGATAAGCGGTGATCATATTCTTCTTTTGGCCAAATGTTTGAATTATTATACATGATTTGTATTTCAAAACCATTTTCTTTTAAGAAATCAATGGGCCAACATGCACATACAATACAACAAGCATGTAGTAAGATCGTTGGCTTTTTTTCTGGATTTATTTGATAAAAATCTTTGATTTCTTTTAATGATTCTTTGTAGTAATTTCTTTTATTCGAAGATTTTCTAGAAAGAACATATTGGATATATTCTTCTTTTTCTAAATCATTCATTTGTTAATAACATGCAGTCGCCAAAAGAGAAGAAACGATATTTTTCTTGAACAGCTGCTTTATAAGCATTCATTACGTTTTCATATCCAGCTAAAGCACAAATCATCATAATCAAAGTGCTTTTTGGTAAATGGAAATTTGTTAACATTCCATCAATTGTATGATATTTGTATCCAGGATAAATAAACAGTTTTGTTTCTAAAGAACATTCTTCAAATTTACCATAAACATTCCATACAGATTCTAGTGTTCTAACAGATGTTGTACCAATCGCAAAGATTCTACGTCCATCTTTTTTTGCTTGATTTAGTGTATCTGCAGCTTCTTTACTCATCATGCATACTTCTGCGTGCATATCATGATCTTTGACGTGTTCAGTATCCATAGGTCTAAATGTTCCTAGACCTACATGCAACGTGACATCTACAACAGTAACGCCTTTATTGCGTAAAGCTTCGAAGATTTCTTTTGTGAAATGTAAGCCAGCAGTAGGGGCAGCAGCGCTTCCTTCTACTTTTGAATAAACCGTTTGGTAACGTTCAGGATCATTGAGTTTTTCATGAATATAAGGAGGTAAAGGTACTTCACCAAGTTGATCTAAGATTTCATTGAAAATTCCATCATAGATCATTTTGAATTTTCTAAGACCTTTATCACCAATCTCTACACATTTTGCACGTAGTCTTCCATCATGGAAGGATATAACGGTATCTAGTTTTACAACTTTTGCATTACCAACTAAACATTCCCAAACATCATCTTCCATTTGTCTTAGTAATAATAATTCTACATGTGCACCTGTTTCTTCTTTTGTACCAAATAATCGAGCAGGAATAACACGTGTATTATTTCTTACAATGACATCTCCCTCATGAAAGTAATCAACAATATCATAAAAATGTTTATGTTCATATTCTCCAGTTGGAATATGTAAAACCATCATTCTACTAGTTTTTCTATCAGATAAAGGTGTTTGCGCAATCAACTCTTCTGGTAATTCATAATCAAAATCTGTTGTTTTTATATCATTTAAGTCCATCTTAAAAACCTCTTTCATCAAATTTCATAGATGCTAATGTTTCTTCTTTAAATGCATTGAAACGATCTTCTTTAATTGCAGTACGTGCATCTTCCATTAGTTTAATCAAGAAACGAATATTATGAATGGAAAATAATCTTGTTCCAAAACCTTCATTTGCTCGACAAAGATGATTTAAATATGCACGTGTATAGTTTCTACATGTATAACAATCACAATTTGGATCTAATGGTGTAAAGTCTTCTTTATATTGTGCTTTACGAATATTGATTCTTCCTTGTGAGGTCATCAATGTTCCATGACGCGCAATTCTAGTAGGTAATACACAATCACACATATCTATATTCATGCTCACCGCATCTAATAGATCATTAACTGCACCAACCCCCATTAAATATCTTGGTTTATCAAATGGTAGTTTTTCTTGTGACATTTGAACCATCTTTCGGAATGTTTCTTTATCTTCACCAACAGAAGTTCCACCAATGGCATAACCAGGGAAATCCATTTCTACAAGCTTTTCCGCACAATAGTGACGCAAATCCTCATATTCTCCACCTTGTACGATACCAAAGATACCTTGTTCATCTGGTCTTAGATTTGCATTTTTCCCACGCTCAGCCCAGCGCAAAGTTCTTTCCATACTCTTTTTTGCGTAGTCATAGGTTGCAGGGAAAGGAATACATTCATCAAAGCTCATCATGATATCAGCACCAATCTTATTTTGAATTTGAATGCTTTTTTCTGGAGATAGAAACATTTTATCTCCATTTAATATATTTCGAAATTCAACGCCTTCTTCTGTAATCTTACGTGTCTTCGCTAATGAGAAAACTTGGAACCCACCAGAGTCTGTTAACATTGGTCCGGGGTAGCGCATAAAGTTTTGTACGCCACCAGCTTTTGCGACGATATCTTCTCCAGGTCTTAACCAAAGATGATATGTATTCGCTAGTACAACACCACTTCCCATTTCAACGAGTTCTTCTGGGGAAATAAACTTAACAGTTGCTTGTGTACCTACAGGCATAAACATTGGTGTCTCTACATCACCATGTGGTGTATGCAAGATACCTGTTCTTGCACCTGAATTTTTATCAATATGTGTTATTTCAAATGTAATTGGATTCATAATATACCTCAATATTGCCTATTAAGTATAACAAATTCTATTGAGAATCATAGCCAATCAAATGTTATAATACTATTTGTATGAAATCGCAAGTTATTAAAAGTCGTAATTTACCAAAAGATTATAAGACTTATGAAAAAATGATAAATGTAAAACCAATTGGATTATTGATCGTAACATTGATTAGTGGTGTTTTGATTACATTTTTAAAACCGTATCTAGCAATGAGTGGAATCTCTATGATTGTATTATCATTGTTTTGTTTGGTCGTTATGCCCGATAAAGAATTATGTCGTTTCACAAAAGATTATCTTGTTTTATTTAATCGACATCATAAAGATGAATGTACTTTAGTATATTGGGATGAAATTGTGAGTTGGCATTATGAATGGTATAAGACATATGACAAAATGGTCGTTGAATTGATTGATGGTAGTTGTGAAATACAAGAAATGTATTCTCTTTATGCAATCAAAAAAGAAATGGAATTACATGTTCCAAATAAAATGAAGAAAAATAAAAGATATGGAAAGGATATGTGAAAATATGGAATATACAGATAAAGATGCTGTGGCAATTGTGAAACAACAAATGATTGCAGAAAAAGATGTAGATGCGATGAGTGAAATCTTTGATATGTTTGGTGATTCAACAAGATTAAAGATTATGAATGCATTGTTTGCACATGAATTATGTGTATCTGATATTGCTGCACTATTAGAAATGAGTACTTCAGCAATTTCACATCAATTATCAAATCTAAAAAAGACGAAACTTGTTACGACAAGAAAAATCGGAAAGATGGTTTATTATTCTATGGCGGATGAACATATTGAAAATATCTATCGAATGGCTTTAGAACATATCCATGAAAAATGAGGTGAAATATGAGCTTGAAATGTAGAGAATGCAAAGAATGTAATGGTATTGCTTGTAGAGGAGAGATACCAGGATTAGGTGGGAAAGATACAGGTAGATCTTTTATTCGAAATGTTGAAAAGATGAAAGATATTAAAATTAATATGGATGTATTAGTAGATGATGCCCCAATTACAACCGAAACGGAAATCTTTTCTAAGAAAATGAGTGCACCAATTTTTATGGCACCTATTGCTGGAATTGGTGGGAATTATGGAGCAGATATCAGCGAATATGATTATAACTGTAATGCGCTAGAAGCATGTGAAAAGTGTGGTATTGTCGGATTTACAGGTGATGGAATTGATTTGGAAAATCTATTTATCAAACCAGCTACTGCAGTCAATGATCATCATGGAAAAGGCATTATTACAATTAAGCCTTGGATAAAAGAAGGTATCGATGAGAGAATAGATGCCATTAAAGATATGGAATTTATGGCAGTCGCAATGGATGTAGACGCTGCAGGGTTACCATTATTAAGAAAAGGAAAAACGCCTGTTGAAAATAAAAATGCAGAGAAACTCAGATATGTGAAACAAAGTTTAAATAAACCATTTATTGTGAAAGGTATTATGACAGTGCATGCCGCTAAAGTTGCTTTAGAAGCAGGTGCAGATGCAATTGTAGTGAGCAATCATGGTGGAAGAGTACTAGATGATTCTTTAGCAACGGTTGAAGTTTTAGAAGAAATTGTAAAAGCTGTTGGTAATAATATGACCATTTTAGTGGATGGTGGTATTCGGAGTGGAATGGATGTATTTAAGTGTTTGGCATTAGGAGCGGATGGTGTACTTGTTGGTAGACCATTTGCGTTAAGTTGTGTTAAAGGTGGAAGTGAAGAATTAGAGAAAACGATACGTTTATACCAAGACCAACTTTTATCTACAATGCGTATGACAGGATGTCATACAATCAAAGATATTGATCATTCTAAAATAACAGTGAAATAATTTTCATTATTTTCATAAATATCCGTAAGAGGGTTACTATTCACCGAAATAAGAAATAAAGAGAACGGGTAAATGGTTTTTATGAAC
>CAVJMM010000061.1:0-12364 GCA_963650865.1 Eubacterium sp. AM49-13BH
GATGAAGCAAGAAGCTCAGACCTCTAAGCGTAAGCGTAGGTCGTGAGTAGTTCACATCATTTAGAACCAGATTGTGATAAGGCAATTCAACAAATAGATCAGAAAATGTATGCCAAAGAATATGAAGATGATTATGATGATATTCTTTGTTATGGAATTTCATTTTTTCAAGAAACGATGTATTGTTAAGAAAAAATAATATGCAAGGATTTCATAATTCTTGCATATCTAAATTGATAATTAATTTTTCTAGTTTAGGTTCTTTTAGAAGATAACACATATAGATTGGAAGATAGATGATGTTATCTTCTTTTTCTATATTTGCACAAGAAAGAACATATGCTTTTTTTAGATGATAATCTGGTGAATTCATAAAATGATCCAATGCTTTATGAGATTTGTAAGATTTTCCAGATTTCACTTCAATTGGAATGACTTTTCCATTGATTTCTACTAAAAAATCTAATTCACCAAAATTTTTCTTTTTACAGAAATATGGTTCTAACCTATTTGCAGTCAATTGTTGCGCTACAGCGTTTTCGAAATGAGCGCCATTATTTACTTCACTGTTTTGGTTGATTAATTCCATTTTGGTTTCTGCAGGATAAGAACATGTAAGTAATCCTGTATCATTAGAAAATAATCGAAATACGTTACTACTTTTACTAGCTTTGAGAGGAATGATTGGTGCTTCAACATTGTAAACAGGTATCACAACACCGGCATCTTTTAACCATAAAAAGCTATTTTCATATCGATTGAATTTTAATTCTTTATTTAACATCGTGAAAATAAATTTTTTGTTTTGTTTATTCAATTCTTCTGGAATCACATCGTAAATAGATAATAATTTTAATTTTTTATCATTACTTTCATATTGAGAGAAATCTTGTTTATACAATTCGACAATATCCTTCTGTACTTTATCAACTTCTCTGATATCTTTTGTAGAAATATATGCATTTACTGCATCTGGCATTCCACCAACAATTAGATAGATGAAAAATAAAGATAGCAGTTTTTGATGAATGAATTCATCAATTGGTTGACATGTTTTGAAGTTTTCTTTTAATGTTTCTAAAGTTGTATTTGAAATGGAATTCGCAATCATAAATTCCTCAAAATCCATTGGATACATTTTTAGTGTTGTTAAATAACCAACAGGAACAGAAGTAATTCTATTCAGTTCTACCCCTAATAAAGAACCACTCATTACATATTTAAAACTTCCTTCATCTACAAGAAATTTGATTTTCGTGACAATTTCAGGACATTGTTGTATTTCATCAAAAAAAACTATTGTTTGATGAGGTTTACATTCTTCAGGCATAATCATTTTCAATTTCACAAGAAAATCTTCTGCACTCATTCGTACATTTAAATAATCAATTAAATTTGGTTGATCAATGAAGTTGATTTCAAACTTTACATATTTACTTTTTCGAATTTCTTCTCTGATAAGCCAAGTTTTTCCAGTCTGTCTAGCACCTGTTACAAGTAATGCTTTGTTTGAATTTTGAATCCATTCTTCTATGACGATTGCATCTTTTCTATACATATTTTCTTCTCCACAATGAAACTGTATAATAAATGCCCCGTTTTTTCAATTGAATTTATAGAAAAATGCCCCGTTTTTTAACTTCATTTTAATAAAAATGCCCCGTTTTTAAATGGTTAGACTTCTGATTGTTAATAAGTGATTCCAATTGATCTCATTTTCATATAAGAAAATTGTATAGATTTCATTTTTGTTGATTGGAAATAGAATCTTTTGTTGATTGTATTCTTTGATGGTTTTGGTATCTTTGGTACGTAACTCTAATATCAGATTTTGATTGGTTTGTACTTGTTCTAAAGAGATGGACAGTAGTTGATCTTGTATTTCACACTTCATAATTGGTCCTTTTGTGACTTGTGTTTTACAACCATGAATTGCTTGTTCAAGTTGTGTATGAAGTGGTAAAGTTTCATCTTCTACTTCGATGTAAGTCGTAAAGTAATTGGATAGATCTGTTTTACGATGAAGATCCATGCCACTGACTGGTGCGATGTGATATCCATCAAAGATAAGTTCTTCCCAATAGTTAATGCCTCTTCGATTATCTGGTTCCATTTTGTGTGCATTATTAATCACTTCAATAAAGTCAATGAGATGCTTGGCTTTGATTTTAAGTGTCCAATTCATACCATTCGAAAATGGAGTTGGAATAGAGAATGGATGTGCCATTCCAGCAAGTGCTCCCATTTGATGTGCTCTTTCAAATAAGATATCTCCATTATTTTCATCAATATCATCCCAAGGAAAGTATTCTTCTAAGTTTTGAATCAATAGATGTCCATAGAAAGAAGTGAGTTCAAATCCTTGGATATATTCCATATGATATTGTTTGCAGAGATCTTTGATTTGGTACCAAGCTGAGATTGTATTGTGATCTGTAATAGAAAATGACTGGATGTTATTTTGATGCAAGTATTCTACTAATTCTGTTGGTGTCATGTTTCCATCGGATTCGTTGGTATGATTATGTAATTCAATTTTCTTCCACATATTATTCTCCTTCTATGATGACTTCAAAGTATGTATTTTCTTCTACAACTTGAAATACATTCACAATGACTTTGATTTCATTTGGTATTCCATTGATTGATAAACATCCTTGACTTCTATGTTGTTTGGCTAGAATGATTTCTTTTGTGAGTCCTGGTTTATGGACATTTCCAATGAATTGATTCTTTGAGAATACTGATAGTTGTATTTCTGTTTTCATATTCTTAACATAACTTTCATATTCTTGATTACTTGGATCATGGTCTAAGTATTTTTTTAATATTGGAAGTAAAGTTTCTTGATATTCGTACATGTATTGTTTGATATTTTGAATATAATCTTTGTTTGTTTGTAATTTGATATGAATGGATTTGAGATTTTTAGGAAGTTGGCATGAATATGCATAATTTCCCTGGAAATCCTTTTTTAATGCTTGATGAAATTTAGCTATTTGTTTCATAAAATCTTCCTTTCTGTGTTGTTATTATAGATAGCTATCATTTGTATTTGATGATGTTTGTGTAAAAGAATTGTGAAACAAAAATATGTAAATTTTATTTAACAAATACTTCTAGAAATTAACAATATCTTTTAGAAAACATGATTTTTGAATTAACACATGCTGAATAGACTTATTAGCGGAAAGGGGTCAGATATGAAAATTACAGCACATTCAGGATGTGATGGAACAAAAGAAAACTCATTGGAATTCTTACAATATGCTTTGGAAACAAATGCAGATTGTGTAGAAGTAGATGTTAGGAAACAAGATGAAGTACTTGTCTTAGGACATGATGAAGATTCTGGTGTTACTTTAAAACAAGCGTTTTCTTTATTGAAGAAATATCCTGGTAAGAAAATGAATTGTGATTTAAAGAATGAAAATCTAGAAGAATTGGTTTATGCATGTGCATTAGAAATAGATGTTGTAGATCAATTAATTTATTCAGGATATGTTGATATTCATAAATGTAAGTGTGGTCAAAAAGGATTTGAGAAAGCTGAAGTGTATTTCAATATTGAAAACATAGTTACGAATATCTATGAAGAAAGAAAGTATACAGATGATTTAGAAACTGCATTATTAAAAATTCATCGATCAGGGATTCATGTTGTGAATATCGAATATCATTTTTTAAAGAGTTATTTGATTTCATTGATGGAACAAATGCATTTGAAGGCAAGTGTTTGGACAGTGAATGAAACAGATGATATGGAAAGATTTTTAAATGAAGAAGTTGTTGAAAATATGACAACAAGGAATGTGAAAGAAGCATTAGAGGTGAAGAAAGCATGTTAAAGAAGTTTTATTACATGATGGGGAAAAAGAAGTTTTATGAATATATCATTTTTGCCTTATTTGTATTGTTCTTCTATTTACCATTAATGAATCTGTTTATGTTGGCATTTGCGAATAAATATGAAGCGCCTTCTGCCATTCCACAAGAATTTGGATTTAAGTGGTGGGAGTTTGTATTCTCACAAAGTTCATTATTATCTTCTATCGTTACTTCATTTGTATTGGCAGCGGTTGTGACGATTGTTTCTGCTTTGATTTGTATTCCTGCAGCTTATGCATTAGCGAGATTCAACTTTAAAGGAAAGAAGTTATTCTTATTATCTTTCTTACTTAGTAATGCGTATCCAAGAATGGGGTTGTATATATCCATTGCGATATTGTTTTACAAATTAAATTTGATGGGAACATTCTTAGGGGTTGTCATTATTCATGTAGTGAATTCAATGATGTTTATGACTTGGATTCCGAGTGGGTCATTTCGCTCTGTTTATAAACAACAAGAGGAAAGTGCTAGAGATGTTGGTGCAGGACCAATAAAGACGTTCTTTCACGTAACCTTACCAATGGCAATGCCAGGAATCGTTGTAGGAAGTGTATTTACGTTCTTAGGTTCTTTAGAAGAAGCACAAGGAACATTACTTGTTGGTTTCCCACAAATTCAAACAATGCCTGTAGCTTTATATGGAGTCATTATGGAATATCCATTGACTGCAGGACCTGTTCTTTCATTGATCTTGATTATACCAACGGTATTGATCTTATTCCTTGTTCGAAAATATATGAATGCAGATACGATGTCGAAAGGTTATGGAATGTAGTATGGAAAATGATATCAAATTACAAATTAAAGATATGAAAAAACATTATCCAAATGGAGATGGTGTAGATCATATCAACTTCGAAGTACAGAAAGGAGAATTTCTTACAATGCTAGGACCTAGTGGTTGTGGAAAGTCTACGATTCTTAGAACATTAGGTGGTTTTTTATCCATTGATGAAGGAGATATTTTGATTGATGGACAATCTGTTCGAAATTTACCTCCTGAAAAAAGACCAACTTCTATGGTTTTCCAAAGTTATAATCTTTGGCCACATATGACCGTAGAACAAAATCTCGCATTTGGTTTGAAAATTAAAAAATTACCAAAAGAAGAAATTCAAAAGAAAATCAAAGAAGGATTAGCACTTGTGAATATGAGTGGTACAGAAAAGAAGTATCCAACGCAATTATCTGGTGGACAACAACAGCGTATTGCGATCGCAAGGGCATTGATTTTAGAACCATCTGTATTATTACTGGATGAACCATTTAGTGCATTAGATGCAAAGATCAGAATGCAGATGAGAGAAGAATTAAAAAAGATTCAAGAAGAATTACAGATAACAGTTGTGTTTGTTACACATGATCAAGAAGAAGCAATGATGTTATCTCATAGAATTGTTGTAATGAACAAAGGTGTCATTGAACAAATTGGTACACCAATTGAAATCTATGATCATCCAGAAAGTAAGTTTGTTGCAGGATTTATTGGAGAAATGAATTTTGTCAATGAAGGAGATCAAGTGATTGCGGTACGACCTGAAAATGTAATTCTAACAAAAGAAGAGAGTTCCATGAAAGGAACAATTCGAACCATTATGGTACTTGGTCATTATGGAGAAGTATCCATTGATTACAATGATCAAATTATAAAAGCATATATTAATAAGAACGAAGTGGGGAATTACGCTCCACATGAACAAGTATCTATGAAATTTGCTGAAAAGTTTATTTATGCAGCGTAAGGAGAAAAGAAAATGAATTTCAAAAAAGTAGTAAAAGCAAGTGTTCCAATGATGTTAAGTGCATCATTGCTTATGGGATGTTCTGCAGGTAGCACAAGTGCAAACAGTGGTAAATCCACAGTGACTGTATGGGCATCTGGTTCAGATAATGTACGTGTACAATTTGAAAAACAAATTGAAACATTCAATGCATCACAAGATCAATATGAAGCAAAGTTACAATTTATTACTTCTGGTACAGGTGCAGAATCATTATATGATCGTTTAATTGCTGCAAAGAAAGCAGGGCAGACAGATACAGATTTTGATGTCATTGAACTTGGTGGGGATGAAGTTACAAAATATGTAGAACAAGGTGGAGAAGATTTCTTTGTTTCTTTAGATAAAGAACAAATCCCAAATTCTTCTAATCTAACCGTCAAAGCAACGTATCGTGATGATCTTGTCATTCCATATCGTGGAACAACAGTTGGTCTAGCATATAACTCAGAAACAGTTACAGATGTACCTACAACTGCTGAAGAACTTTATCAATGGATCAAAGATCACCCAGGTAGATTTGCTTATAACACTCCATCTTCTGGTGGTGCAGGTGGTTCCTTCGTTACAACTGCAGTCTATAACTTCTTACCTGAAGAAGCATTGACATCGAGTGATACAAAATGGGAAGACCAATGGACTGAAGGATTCAACCTCTTAAAAGAATTGCATCCATATATGTATCAATCTAGTGGCAAAGTTGTGTATCCAAACAAGAACCAAGGTACTTTAGATTTACTTGCAAACAAAGAAGTAGATATGATTCCAGCATGGGCTGATATGACATTTACGCAATTGAAACAAGGAACATTGCCTTCTTCTATTAAATTCACACAAATCACACCATCTTTTACAGGTAATGCTGTTTGCTTAGGAATTCCATCAATGGGTAGCAATACAGAAGGTGCATATGCATTCATCAATTATATGATTTCTGCCGAAGCACAAAATATTGCATTGGATACAATGTCCGCAATTCCAGTCATTGATTTTGATGAATTAGATTCTTCATTAACAGCTGATATCAAAGATCTTAAGATCACAGAATTCCGTGTATCTTCTATGGGAGAAGTTGGTACTGCCCTTTATGAAGCGTGGGATAAAGAAATTGGAACATTGAATTAAGTATGCAAGAAACAAGATTTCATAAGATACTTCCATATCTTTTGATTCTTCCTTCTGCAGCACTCATGATATTAGTTATCGTATATCCAGTCATACTTTCTATTCTTCAAAGTTTTCAGCTAGAAGGTGGAGGGTATGGTTGGGATAACTATATTTATTTCTTTACAGATTCTACAGAACGTGAAAATATCATTTATACATTGGAAGTCGTCATTGCCACAGTTGTGATCGCAATTGGTGTATCCTATTTGTTATCAATCTATTTACGATTCTCACATTCTAAAATTAGTCAAATCATCTCAAAGTTGTATTTATTACCACGCTTTATTCCAGGTCTTGTTGCAGTAAACGGAATGATCACTGTCATTCGTGATTCTGGTTTGATTAATCGCGTATCACAGATCTTTGGTTGGAACATTCAACTTGGTTTAATGTATAACGGAAAAGGGATTACGTTAATGAACCTTTGGTTCAATATTCCATTCGCAACAATGTTATTAGCCGCAAGTATGTCGAAAATCAACGATTCTACGATTGAAGCTGCAAGGGATGCGGGTGCAGGAAAACTTAGAATCTTAAAAGATATGATCTTTCCATTAACATATCGTGATATGTTTGTCGCAGCGACATTTGTATTTATGTCCAATATTTCATCTTTTACAACACCATATTTAATGGATGGAAATCATCCACAAATGTTAGGAATTGATTTATACAACCAATTCAATAACATGCATTATGAACTAGCTGCAGCATTATCTGTCATCATGTTCTTATTCTCTGCTCTTTCCGCAAGTGTATATGTCTATACAAACATGAAAGAAAGTGGTTGGGAAAAAGGAAGGAATGGATGAAAGTGACACTGGGAAACCAGTGTTCTTATTGTTTATGTTTCAGAATAAAATCATTGCACATCGAGGAGATTTTAGTGTCGCACCTGAAAATACAATGCAAGCAATTCAAGCAAGCTATGATCATGGTGCAGATGGAATTGAAATTGATATTCGACAAACCAAAGATCATCAAATCATTGTATTTCATGATGAAACAGTGCAACGTTTAGCACCGAAAGAGCACCAAAAAATCAATCAAAAGAAAATTTCAGAATGCACGTTAGAAGAAATTCGTAAAATAGAAATCCCATTTCGTGGAAATATATTAGGTCCTTTTCCAAAAGGTGGTTATACGAATGAAGATTGGTATTATCAACCAGAGTATCGAAGTGGGAAGGGGATTGGTTATGCACATATTTTAGAGTTTGAAGATTTATTACAATGGATTATACAACAGAGAAAAGATTTCTTCATGGAAGTGGAATGCAAAGAACTTGGTTTAATAAAACCAGTCATGAAACTTTTAGAATATTATCATGCATATGATCGTTGTATCTTGTTTTCTGGAGAAAGAGAAATCATTGATGAAATACAAGCTTATTTTAAAGAGCATCCAAAACCAGAAAGTCTAAGATTAGGTGCGAATATCAGAGTTTTAAATGAAGAAACAATGGTATATATTGCAGATAAAGATTTGTATGAAGTTGGATTGAATGCATGGAAGTTTAGTGAAGAAGATGTATGGAAATTGATTGAAAAGGAGATTCATGTTTTTTCAAATTTAGGAGATCAATATGCATGGTGGGATACCTTAAAGAATCTACCTGTAGAAGCTTTCAAAACCAATTGTATGAATGAATATGTGAAGTATATGAAAAAGAAATGATCAAAAGCATTTCTTTTTTCATCTGTTTTCATTAAAATAGATTCTAAAATATTAGGGGGGAAAATATATGTCGGAAACAGTAACAAAAACATATAGTACAAAAGAATTATTAAAGAGATTTATTCCTTACTTAATGAAGTACAAAAAGATATTATTTATGGATCTATTTTGTGCTTCTTTAACGACATTATGTGATATTGTATTGCCTCGTATCATGTCACAATTAACAAATACAGCAATGTATGAACCATTATCATTAACCGTGAATTTAGTTGCGAAAATGGCAATTTTATATATCGTTTTAAGATTAGTTGATGCTGCTGCGTATTTCTTTATGTGTTCACAAGGACATATTATGGGTGTCTATATTGAAACGGATATGAGAAGTGATGCGTTTGATAAATTAGAGAAGTTATCAGATTCCTATTACGCAAATACAAAAATTGGACAAGTTATGGGTAGAATTACATCCGATTTATTTGATGTAACAGAATTTGCACACCATTGTCCAGAAGAATTCTTTATTGCAGGAATCAAGATCGTTGTTTCTTTTATTATCTTATGCAATGCTTCTATTCCATTAACGATATTGATCTTTATATGTGTTCCTTTTATGATTTGGGGATCCATTAAATTGAATCATCACTTTAGAGCCGCAACAAAAGAACAACGTGTTCAAATTGGGGAATTGAATGCGCAAGTAGAAGATTCATTGTTAGGTGAAAAGATCGTTAAAGCATTTACTGCAGAAGAAACAGAATTAAAAAAGTTTGCGGATGGAAATGTAAAACTAAAATCTATTAAAAAGAAACGTTATTACGCTATGGCAAATTTAAATATGTGTATTCGTTTATTTGATGGATTGATGTATAGTGTCACAATTATTGCAGGTGGTCTATTCTTAGTATATGGGAAGATCAATGCCGGTGATCTAGTCATGTATATGTTGTATGTTTCTACATTGATTGCGACGATTCGTAGATTGGTAGAATTTGCGGAACAATTCTCACAAGGTATTACAGGTATTGAAAGATTCTTTGAAATCATGGATACACCAATTGATATTGAAGATGCACCAGATGCGAAAGAATTAAAAGTAGATGGTGGTGAAATTTCTTTTGAAAATGTGACGTTTGAATATCCAGATGATCATAATCGTGTATTACATGATCTTTCATTGACGATTCATCCAGGAGAAAACTTAGCACTTGTTGGAGAAAGTGGTGGAGGTAAGACAACGATTGCTTCTTTGATTCCACGTTTCTATGACGTTACATGTGGTGCATTAAAAGTAGATGGACAAGATGTAAGAGATGTTACGTTAAGAAGCTTAAGAAGTGCGATTGGTATCGTACAACAAGATGTTTATTTATTCTCTGGAACAGTCGCAGAAAATATTGAATATGGTAAACCAGGCGCAACACGTGAAGAAATTATCCACGCTGCAAAACTTGCAGGTGCGGATGAATTTATCAATGAATTAAAAGATGGATATGATTCTTATGTTGGTGAAAGAGGTGTAAAGCTTTCTGGTGGTCAAAAACAAAGAATTTCCATCGCTAGAGTATTCTTAAAGAATCCTCCAATTCTATTATTAGATGAAGCTACTTCTGCATTAGACAATGAAAGTGAAATCTTAATTGAAAGAAGTTTGGAGAAACTTTCTGTTGGTAGAACGACATTGACGATTGCCCATCGTTTAACTACGATTCGTAATGCAGATCGAATCATCGTATTAGGAAAGAATGGTATTGTGGAAGAAGGAAATCATGAACAACTTCTCGCAAATAAGAACGTTTATTATAGATTGTGGAATGGAATTCCCGCAAATGAAAAAATATAAAAAACCTCTACATGAATGCTGAATCAAACATGTAGAGGCAATCAGAAGGCATCTTGAATTGTAGAGATGTCTTTTGTTTTGATTCTTGTCACAAAGACACCATTGAGAAGTCTAAATTCATCAGGAATCGTATTTTTGGAAGGAATGACAGGTCCTTTTAAAACACCGGATAATTGTTCTCCATCCTTCATTGTCACGATTACATCTTTATCTATCCATTTCTTCCAATTCTTCATATACTTTACCAAACGGGAAAGAAAGCGGTAGAACAATCGCGAACCTAAATAGGTTATAGGAATGTGAGAAAACATAAGGTGAATAGGATTGTTTAGTAACCACTGCTTTCCGTATAACATTCTAAATGATAGCGCTTACTTAAAAAATATAAAATTTTAAAGAAAAGTATGAAATTTGTTTAAAATTCCATACTCACAATAATTCAGCCATATATAGAGGTAGATGAATAATTCCATCTTTTGTATACAAAATATAGGAGTTACCAATTTCATTCGAATAGTGCTTACGAAATTTGTCTAAAGAAGAATGAGAACGATAATTTTCTGATTTTGCTTCTATAGGATATATTTTTTCCCTTGTGTAATAAGAAAATCAATTTCCATATTATTTTCTCTTTTTGAATTGTCGGAACGAGAAAGAAAATACAATCTTTTTCGATTGTTTCTCAACATTTGAGAAACAATATTTTCCATAATCATTCCTTCATTTTCTACAATTCACTTACTTTCATACACAATTTTCGAGATTGATCCAAAAAAAGTAATCCTTGTTTTGGATTACTTTGTGTTATCGGACAATTCTTTTGCAAGTTGTTCTAATTTTGGTAGATTATCTTCAGATACAGAAGATTGAATCTTAATGATTGGTTCTATGATTTTCATGTTTTTCATGGATTCTAATTGTTGTTTCATTTTGTTAGCTGCCATTGGTGCCCATGATCCATTTTCAATTAATCCAATCGTTCTATCAGATAAATTGTGATTCTTTAATTCTGTTAATAGATTTTGCATAGAATCAAATACTTCACCATTGTAGGTTGCACTTGCGAATACAAGCGTAGAATATTGGAAAGCACGGGACACAAGTTCAGAAGTATCTGTTTTTGATGTATCGAAGATCATGACAGAACGCATTCCATTTTCCGCAAGTTTCATAGCGAGGATTTCTGCAGCGTTTTGTGTATTTCCGTAAATAGATCCATAGAATATCGCTACGGAATAACGTTGAGGTTCATATGCTGCCCAATGATAGTAGCGAGAAATAATTTGTTCAAAATCTTTTCTCCAAATATGTGCGTGTAATGGGCAAATCATTTTTATATCTAAAGCACTTGCTTTCTTTAATACAGCTAATGTTTGAGGACCATATTTCCCTACGATATTGACATAATATCTTCTTGCTTCATCTCTCCAATCGTGATCCCATCTGACTTCATCCGCAAAGATATTTCCACTCATTGCACCAAATGATCCAAAAGCATCTGCTGAAAATAGTGTGCCTGTTGTAGATTCATAACTCATCATGACTTCTGGCCAATGTACCATTGGTGCAGAAATGAAGTGTAATTCATGTTTTCCTAAAGAAAGTGTATCTCCTTCTTTGATGATGATAGAACGATCTTTTACATCGATGTGATAAAAGTTCTCCATCATCTTAAATGCTTGTGCACTCGCAACAAGTTTCATTTCAGGGAATTGATGAAATAGATCAGGAATTACAGAACAATGATCTGGCTCCATATGTTGAATGACCATATAATCTAATTTCTTATCTTTTAAAACATAATTTAAATTTTCTAGAAATTGTCTAGAAACGGAATCATCAATTCCATCCATTAAACATGTTTTTTCATCATCAATCAAATAGTTGTTATAGGACATGCCATTTGGAACTGGATATACATTTTCAAATAATTCAATACGTCTATCATTTGCACCTAAGTAGTAAATATCTTCATTAATTTTTCGAACATTATACATATAAATAC
>CAVJMM010000062.1:0-11773 GCA_963650865.1 Eubacterium sp. AM49-13BH
GATGAAGCAAGAAGCTCAGACCTCTAAGCGTAAGCGTAGGTCGTGAGTAGTTCACTTACTCATGTATAGATTCATCTAAACATCCTAGGATTTCTAAGATTCTATTTAAATCATTTGTATCATGATAAGAAATTGTAAAATTCTTCTTTGAGAAAGTTACTTGTGTTCCTAGTTTTTCAGATAGTTGAATTTCTAGATCACGAATCATAGGATCTTTTTCTTTTGGTTGGTTTTGAGGTTTGGTTGGTTTTCCGTTCAAATCTCTAATATAAGATTCTACTTCACGTACAGACATCTTTTCTTTTTTGATTTTCTCTGCCACTTCATAGATTTTTTCTTCATCATCTAAAGATAGAAGAGGTCTAACATGTGACATTGTTAGTTGTTTATTCACAACCATCTTTTGTACATCATTTGGAAGCTTTAATAAACGCATGATATTTGCACAATATTCTCTAGACTTTCCAACTCTTTCTGCGAGCTTTTCTTGTGTATATCCTAATTTCTTTACTAAAGATTCATACGCTGCTGCTTCTTCAATTGGATTCAAGTCTTCACGTTGAACGTTTTCTAAGATGGCAATTTCCATCATTTGTTCTTCTGTGAATTCCACTTGAATAGCTGGAACAGTTTTTAAACCTGCCATCTTTGCGGCACGTAATCTTCTTTCACCTGTAATTAAATCATATCCAGAGACACTCTTTCTAACTAATAGTGGTGTAAAGATTCCATGTGTTTTAATGGATTCAGATAATTCTTCCAATGCCTTCTTATCAAATTCTTTTCGAGGTTGATATGGATTTGGTCGAATTTCTTCAATTGGTAATTCAACTTCTTTTCTACCTGGTGCTTCTGCAGAATTATTTTGAATATCTTCTAAGTATTGTCCAACATCTTGTCCGAAAATGGCATTCAGACCTTTTCCTAAACCACCTGTTTTTGCTTTTGGCATGAATTATCTCCTTCCTTTTTCATTTTGTGTAATCACTTCTTTTACAAGTTGTGCATAAGCTTTTGCACCTTCTGATTTTGTATCATATTCAAAAATAGATTCTTCTTGAGATGGTGCTTCTGATAATCTAACGTTTCTTGGAATATAACATTTATATACTTTTTCTTTAAAATATTTTCGAACTTCTTGTTGTACTTCTACAGATAACTTTGTACGTACATCAAACATTGTTAGAAGTACACCTTCAATTGATAAGTTTGGATTAAATAATTTTTGAACTAAACGAATTGTTGATAATAATTGTGTTAATCCTTCTAGTGCGAAATATTCACATTGTACGGGAATCATAACAGAATCTGCTGCAGTAAGTGCATTTGTATTCAATAATCCCAAAGCAGGAGGACAATCAATAATAATATAATCGTAGTTATCTTTTACTTGATCCAATTTATTTTTTAATAATTTTTCTCTTCCTACTTCATAACTTGCCATATCAACATCTGCACCAGATAAGTCAATGGTAGAAGGTAATACATCTAAAGGTGGCATTTGTAATGATACTTTGACATCATTCACAGTTTCACTACCTAATAAAACATCATAAACAGATTGATCAAATCCAACCTTATTAGCTCCAATACCATGTGTTGCGTTTCCCTGCGGATCAAAATCTACAAGTAATACTTTCTTTCCTACATATGATAATCCAGCTGCAAGATTCATAGCTGTTGTTGTTTTTCCTACACCACCCTTTTGGTTGGCAATTGCGATAATCTTTCCCATATTCTATATCCTCTACTTCTTTGGGAAACGGATAAGCATATATACTTCTTTATCTGTTTCTTTTGTTTCTGTTTTCACTTCAATACCAAGCTTTTCTATCATCTTGATAGATTGATTGACTGTATTGATTCCAATTTGTACATTTTTAGAATAACCTTTTGTTTTTTGTCTAGGATGTACTTTCTTTGGTTTATTCAATGATTCAATATAAGATTCTGTTTCTCTTACATTGAATCCTTTCTTTAAAATTTCTTTATATATTTTTTTCTGTGATTCTTCTGGAGCAGTCAACAAAGCTCTAGCGTGTCTTTCTGTTATTTTTCCATCAATCACACCATCTTGTATTTCATCAGGAAGATTTAATAAACGAATCTTATTCGCTACTGTAGATTGTGATTTACCAATCTTTTGCGCAACTTGTTCTTGAGACAAATGTGCTTGTTTCATGATTTGTAAATAACTTTTTGCTTCCTCAATTGCGGAAAGATCTTGTCTTTGTACGTTTTCTATCAAAGCCATTTGTGCTGCTTGATCATCTGTAGGAGATAGTACATAACAAGGAATAGTCGTAAAGCCTACATTTCTACAAGCTCTATATCTTCTTTCACCCGCAATCAATTCATAATGATTATCCATAGGTCTTACAGTCAAAGGTTGAATCAATCCATTTTGTTTGATGGAATCTGATAATTCATTTAACTTTTCTTCATCAAACTTCAATCTTGGTTGATAACGTGATGGTTCTATTTTTTCTACAGGAATCTGAATGACTTCGTTTTCATGATTTCCTTCCGTAAAGATATCAAATATACTATTTTTCATAACACTCCCTATAGTGGTTTCTTCTTAATTTGACCATAATTTCTTGGATACATCATTGGTGTTTCTTGGATTTTTGTGAATGTAAAGATTTGTCTAGGATCACCATTTGTTAATGAAGTTTCTTCTCGATTTGTTAATTTCATTCCTAATTGATTGATTGCGTTTTTCGCTTCAAGGACTTCATCATCACCATGACTGCCTTTCATTGTTAAAAAGATGCCATCTTTTTTTACTAATGGACAACAAAGCTCTGAAAGAACTCTTAGATTCGCAACAGCTCTAGCTGTCACAATATCATACTCTTCACGATGTTGCTTAACGTGTTCTTCACTTCTTTCATTGAAGATTTGAATATCTTTCAGTTTTAATTGTGTAATGACTTCTTCTAAAAATTTACATCTTTTCCCTGTTGGTTCGATAAGAGAAACTTGTAACTCTGGTCTTACAATTTTCCAAACGATTCCTGGAAAACCTGCACCTGTTCCTACATCCGCAATCTTTCCTTGAATAGATTCATTTAAAGGCAAAATAGAATCAAAGAAGTGTTTTTCAAATACTTCTTCTTTTTCATCAATTGCGGTCAAATTCATTTTTGCATTCCATTCTTTTAACAAATCTGCATATAACTGAAATTGTTCTATCATTTCCTCGGAAATAACGATATTTCTTTTTTTACATTCATTAATAAATTCTTCTGACGTCATTTTTTTTACTCCATGCATAATTTTAACAGACTACAATAAAAATAAAAGAACAAAATATGTGGAAAATTTTTTTCTCCACAATCACATTTAAAATATCCTTTATTTATGCACTTTTAAAAGAAAATGTGGAAAGAATATTTCTCCACATTTTTATAATTCTATTTGATCTCCTGTTATAAACTCTGAATGAGGTAATGTTTTTACCCATTCACAGAAAGCTCTCCATTCAGGAAGACGATGATCTTTTCTTTGATGATAAATTGTTTTCAACGCACGATAATTCGTTGTCATTTTCGCAGTCAAACGGAATCCTGCTGGATTAGAATATAGAATTTCTAGATACTTTGTATTTAATTCTTGCATCATTTCAGAAACATCTTTACCTTCATTTTTTGCGGAAGTCGTTTCTTTTTGTAATGCATTATAAGCTTCTACTTTTTCTTTCATGATAGCGATAATTCTAGAATCTACATATTCCATATACGCATCATCTAAATTAAACTTCGTAATGCGATGCATTGTGGATTGTGATGAAATAAAGTTTAAAAATTTATAACGTTCTGCTTCAACCCATGCTTTATTTGAAAAAGTTAAATCAAATGTAACAATGATTCCTGTCATAAATTGATCATGCCCACTTCCTGCTTTACTGTTCGCTAAGGAAAGGGTTGTTTTTGTCACTTCATCTGTTACCGCATTTGTATCAATCGCATAAGAATATTTTGCACCTTTAACTGCAGATTCAAATCCAGATACTTCTACATTACTAATTACATCTTCATATCTCATATTATTTTCCTTTTCCTTGTTTGATTGCGATGGCAAGTACGGCAAGATCAGCAGGATTAACACCTGAGATTCTTGAAGCTTGACCCATTGTTGCAGGTTTGAATTTCGATAACTTCTGTCTACCTTCAAGGGATAAATTATCGACTTCATCATAGTTAAAATCCACACCTAAAGGAATAGATTCCATTGCGTTAAGTTTATCTGCTTCTCTTCTTGCCTTATCGATATATCCTTCATATTTAATATCAATATCACATTTATTCGCAATAAAAGAATCTACTTCTTCATCAATTGTTTGTAATAATTTTTCTGTTTCGATTTTTGGACGTTTTACTAAATCAAAACCTTTTAATCCTTTATGTCCCTCTTCTTCATATCCACATTCAGACAAATATGAATGTACTTTAGGATCATCTGATTCAAATGTTAATTCTTGTAGATGGAACTTCAAATCTTCTAAATCTTTTTGTTTCTTTTGATAAGCTTCATATCTTTCATCTGAAATTAATCCAATGTCATATCCTTTTTTCAACAATCTTTCTTCTGCGTTATCATGTCTTAATAATAATCTAAATTCCGCTCTACTCGTTAATAAACGATATGGTTCTAAAGTACCCTTTGTTGTAAGATCATCAACAAGCACTCCAATATATGCTTCATCTCGTTGGAAGATGAGTGGTTTTTTATCATCTAATTTTAATGCCGCATTGATTCCAGCCATAATACCTTGTCCAGCTGCTTCTTCATAACCACTTGTTCCATTCACTTGTCCTGCAGTAAATAGATTTTCAATAATCTTAGATTCAAAAGATGGTTTCATTTGTATTGGATCTATCGCATCATATTCAATCGCATATGCATATTTTTTAATAATTGCGTTTTGAAATCCTGGTAAAGAATGCACCATATGTTCTTGAATATCTCTAGGTAAAGATGTTGAAAATCCTTGAATATATGTTGTATCCATGCTTAAAGATTCAGGTTCTAAGAATAATAGATGCCTTGGCTTATCTTTAAAACGAACAAGTTTATCTTCAATGGATGGGCAATATCTAGGACCTACACCTTTGACAACACCGGAATACATAGAAGATTTATTAAGGTTGTTTAAGATCCATTCATGTGTTTCGGGAGTTGTGTAAGTTAAATAACATGGTACTTGGTTTTGAAATGATCGTACATCTTCTCTTTTTGTTGTTTCAGAGAAACGTAAAAAAGCATCAGTTCCTGGTTCATAGTTTGTTTGAGAAAAATCAATGGAAGAAGTTAAGATTCTTGGTGGTGTACCTGTTTTTAAACGGAATGTTTTTAATCCAAGATCTCTTAAAGATTGGGAAAGATCTTTTGTTGTCTTTTCCATATCTGGACCACCATCTCTAACTTCTGCAGAAATCATATTTACACCAGCCATATATGTTCCTGTTGTTAAGATAACAATCGTACATGAAATGAATGATCCATCAGATAAAGTAATCCCTGTAATTTTATTATTTTCTGCATTGATCTTAACAGCCATACCTTCTTTCACGGTTAGATTTTCAGCATGCATGCATACTTCTTGCATCATCTTTTTATATGCAATTTTATCAGATTGAACTCTTAAAGCTCTAACACCTGGACCTTTTGCGCTATTCAAAATTTTAAATTGCAAAGCTGTTTTATCAGCTGTGATTGGCATTTGTCCACCTAAGGCATCAATTTCTCGAACAACGATTCCTTTGGCAGGTCCACCTACAGAAGGATTACAAGGCATTTTACCAATGTTATCAATGCTTAAAGTTAATAGACACGTTTTTTTATTTAATCTTGCGGCAGCTAATGCAGCTTCAATACCTGCGTGCCCTCCACCAATTACTACTATATCAAAATCTACCATGATTGATTTCTTCCACCATTTTTTCTACTTCAGATACTTCTTTATCTTTGCTTGTTAAAATTTCAAAAGATAACTTTCTTTCAAAATCTAACTGACTTATATAATAACGATACATTGTTAACTTTCCAACAAATTCTCGAATTCTTAAATCACGATCATTTGCTTGATAATACAAAGGAAAAGCTAATTTGATATTTGTTTTATCCATATATAAGCAATCACAATTAGAACCACGAATCATGTCCCAATTAGATTCTTTAATTTTTAACTCTGCTAATTTATGGCACATTGTTCTTTCTTTTTCACTACCAGATTCTTTTCCAATTAATCTAGAAATCAATGCAATTTGATGTCTTACTACATCATCTCTAAATATTTCATCTGGATTTTTAGAAGGATCTGCACTCCATAAATCAATGCCATGTTTTTGCGCTACTTTTAATATCTTTACTGTTACAGAAGGATCACTTCTATCTAAATATGTATATGACTCTAAATGATTCGGAATCTCTAAAGAATCAATTTCATCTGGATAAACAGGTGAAACAAAGAACACTACATCCGTTAGATATAAACAACGCATCGTTTTAGGAATTTCTCCTTTTCCTGCTTTTCGAATTGCTTCTTCTAACCGTTCTTTTGTTTCATAACCTGTAGACTCACTATATTGATTCCACAATTGATTCAAAGATAATCGCTTTACAGAATCGTAATGTGCATATCCTATGAGTCCTTTTTTTCTGCCATGATTTGGACGCGAAAAGAAGAAAAGGAGATCTCCTTTTCTAAAATCCGAAAATTTCTTTTTGTTTGATAAACGCCAGAATATAATTGTACGATTTCTACACAATCGATGATATTCTAGCATTTCACTGTCCGTTACATACGCTATAGAACTCATATTAATCTCTTTTAAAATAATCCAAATGTTTCGCCTTGTTCGTCAATTCCCATATTAACTGCTGCAGGTACTTTTGGTAAACCAGGCATTGTTAAGACATTTCCTGTATAGACAACCACAAATCCTGCACCTCTAGAAATATTGATATCTCTAACATGAATTGTAAAATCTGTTGGTCTACCAACAACTTTCGCATCATCACTTAAAGAGTTTTGTGTTTTTGCCATACATACTGGTAATGTATCCCAACCATATTGATGATATTGATTGATTTTCTCTTTTGCTTCATCAGAGAATTCTACATCCTTTGCACCATAAATTGTTTGTGCAATTGTAGTTACTTTTTCTTCAATGCTAGAATTTACATCATAAATTGGAGCGAAATGATTTTCTTCTTCACATTTTTCAACAACGATATTTGCGAGATCAACCATACCTTCTCCGCCATTTGCCCAACCATCTGTTTCCGCAACTGGATGATGATTTTCTTTACACCAATTGAGTAAAGCTTCCACTTCTTTTGGAGTGTCCTTTGCGAACTTATTAATTGCGATCACATAAGGAACGCCAAATGCTTGTACAGATTCAATATGCTTTTGTAAGTTTTCTGTTCCTTTTAATAAAGCTTCAACATTTTCAGTGCCTAATTCATTGACATCTACACCACCATGCATCTTTAATGCACGTACTGTCGCAACAATAACAACGGCATTGGGTGTTAGACCAGCAGCTCTACATTTAATATCCATAAATTTTTCTGCACCAAGATCTGCACCAAAGCCTGCTTCTGTAACAACATAATCACTTAATTTTAAAGCCGTTGTAGTCGCAATGACTGAATTACAACCATGTGCGATATTTGCGAATGGTCCACCATGGATCAATACAGGTGTATGTTCTAATGTTTGAACTAAGTTTGGTTTTAGAGCTTCTTTCATTACCACTGTTGCTGCACCGGAAGCACCAATATCTTTGACAGTAACTGGTTGATCATCATATGTATACGCAACAACACATTCAGAGATTCTCTTTTCAAAATCTTGAATGTCTTTGGATAAACAAAGAATTGCCATTACTTCTGTCGCTACTGTAATTACAAAATGATCTTCTCTTTCAACACCATTTGTCTTTTTCTTTTGTCCAATTGTGATATCACGTAATGTTCTATCATTCATATCTAAGCATCTTTTCCAAACAACTTTTGTTGGATCGATATTAAGTGGATTTTCTTGGTAAATGCTGTTATCTAACATTGCCGCAATTAAATTATTCGCTGTTGTTACTGCGTGCATATCACCTGTAAAATGCAAGTTAATGGATTCCATTGGAATGACCTGTGCATAACCTCCACCAGTCGCTCCACCTTTCAAGCCAAACACTGGTCCTAATGATGGTTCTCTTAAACAAGCCATTGCTTTTTTTCCAATCTTTGATAAACCATCTACTAAACCAATTGTTGTTGTGGATTTTCCTTCACCTGCTTTTGTAGGAGTAATTGCCGTAACAAGAATCAACTTACCATTTGTTTTATCTTTCAAGTCTAAAGATTGAACATTTACTTTTGCCTTATCTCTTCCATAAGGTTCTAATGCAGATTCATCAATTCCTGCTTTTTTTGCAATTTCATAAATATCTTCTAATGTTGCTTCTTGTGCAATTTTTAAATCGTTATTCATCTTTTTTCTCCCTTACATTGTTTTACGGTCTGATAATGCATGTGCTAATGTCATTTCATCAGCATAGTCGAGCATTCCACCTGATGGTAGACCATGTGCAATTCTTGTAACCAAAACTTCTGGACAATCTTCTTTGATTAATTTATTTAAATACATCGCAGTCATTTCACCATCCATTGTTGTATTGGTTGCCAATATAATTTCTTTGGCATGTTTTGCCCGAAGTAATAATGAATCAATATTTAAATCTTCTGGCATGACTCCTTTTGTTGTGGAAATCAAGCCATTTAATACATGATATACACCTTGATATTCATTCGTTTTTTCCATCGCAATAATATCTTTTGGACTTTGTACAACGAATATAACATCTTGGTTTCTATTTTGATTGTTACAAATTTCGCAGGTATTTTCTTCTGTTAAATTGCCACAAACTTTACAGTAATGCAGATTTTTCTTCACTTGAACAAGTGCATTTGCGAATGCTTCAACATCTTCTTCTTTTCGATCTAAGATACTCAAAGCATATCTTTCTGCACTTTTTTCTCCAACACCAGGAAGATCACGAAATCTTTCAATCAATTCTTGTAAACTTTTTGGATACATGAATTACATCCCAGGAAGGTTCAATCCTGAAGCAAGACCTCCTAATTGATTTTCACGATCCGCTTCACTTTTTTCTACTGCATTATTAAACGCAATCATCAACATATCTTGTAACATTTCTCTATCTTCCATTAATTCTTCTGGAATTGTAATTTCTTGGCATTCATTTTTTCCATTTACTTTTACAACAATACCATTGGATTGTCCTTCATAAATCGTTGCTTCTAATTTTGATTGTGTTTTCTTTAAATCAGCTTGCATCTTTTGTGCTTGCTTCATGATCATATTAATATCCATTTTTTTCTCCCTCATACTACTTTAACGTTTTCTTCACCAAACAATTGTTTTACTTTATCAATCGTTGATATTTCTTCAGATACATCCTCTTCATATTTTGTTATTTGAATTGGATCAGGTAATTCACCTGTATACATTTTTTCTCTAAATACTTTTGTCGCTTCTACAAATTCTTCATTAGAAATCGCAAATAGTATTTTATCTGTATGCAAGATGTCTTTCATAAAACCATACAATTCTTTATTCATCTTTTCTGAATTGATTCGATTCACAATGGAAGACATATCAGAAGTAATCAAAATACAATCTTTACCACTTGCCACAACCTTGCATTCTTTCAATAAACTTGTGTATTTTCGATTTGTTAAATCACCATAAGAATCTAACATTGAAAATGTATTTTCATCTGTTACTTTACTTTGTTTATCACAAGCTCTTAGTATTGACAAAACTTTCTCTTTATCGATTTTTTCGATTGGTTGTATTGCGACAGGTGCTTCTTCTTTTTTCTCTTGTTTTTGTATTGTCACAAAAGGTTCAGTATTCTTAACTGGAGTTGGTTGTGATTGAACAATTTGTTCTTGTTTTATTTCAACTGGTTGTTCATCAATCGATAGTGATAAACAAGTCACTTCAAATACTCTAGCTGTTGAAGTAGAAGTACGATATTGATTCTTTGTATCCATCAATTTCTCGCAAATATGCATGCATGTTGACTGTGAGATTTCATTGCTTAAATCAACTGCTTCCTCTTTTGAAATTGTTTTTAATAATTCATCTTTCTTTGTTGAAGCATAAATAACAACATCTTTCAGAATATCAATCATTCCATCTGTGTATCGAATGAAATCTATTCCTTTATCTTCATAGGTTGCGATTCTCGTAATAATAGATGCCATATCTTTATGAACAATATCTTTGATCAACGCTATCTTTTCGCTTGTTGTCGTTAATCCATAAATACGATCAATTGATTCTACAGTGATATTGTCACTTGTATAAGATGCACATTGATCCATAATACTTAATGCATCTCTCATACCACCATCACTTAATACTGCAATCATCATTGCAGCATTTTTTTCCATTGTTATATTTTCTTTTTCCGCAATATTTAATAAATGATCTCGAATTTGTTCTGTTTTTACTTTTGTAAAATCATATCTTTGACATCTAGAAATAATCGTTGGTAATAATTTTTGCGGATCTGTTGTAGCCAAAATAAATATGACATTTTCAGGTGGTTCTTCTAGTGTTTTTAATAACGCTGAAGATGCTGCACTCGATAATTGATGCACCTCATCTATAATATAAACTTTATGTTTTCCTTGCATTGGCGCAAGTCTACTTCTTTCAATCAAATCACGAATATCTTCTACATGAGTTTCATTTGCCGCATTGATTTCAATAATATCTGGATGGGTTCCATTATTTGCCGCAATACAATTATCACAATGCTCACAAGGTGCTTCCAATGGATTTGTACAATTCACTGACTTTGCAAGCAATCTTGCCATTGTTGTCTTTCCTGTTCCCCTTGGTCCACAAAAAAGATATGCATGTCCAACTTTATTTTCATGTATTGCATTTTTGATGGATCTAACAATATATTCTTGTCCTACTACTTCTTCAAATGTTGAAGAACGATATTTTTGATACAACGCTATTTTCGCCATGAATTTCTCCTTGTTCTATATTATAACAAAAAAGCCTACAATCGAATGTAGGTTTTCATTTATTTATGCGTTTTATTTATTCTTTTTTTTCGAAAAAATTCTTTTAATATTTCTGAACACTCGTCTTTTAAAATATCACTATAAATTTCTTTTGGATAAATACTTAAACGAGGAATTTGTTTAATATGAATCAATGATTCAACGCATCCACCTTTCATATCACTAGCACCATAATATAATCGTTTGATTCTACTTAATTGAATCACACCTGTACACATCATGCATGGTTCTAAAGTGACATACAAATCACAATCTGATAAATTCCAAGTGCCTAGTTTCTGTGATGCTTGTTGAATCGCAAGAAATTCCGCATGTGATGAAGCTTGTTGATCATGTTCCTTCATATTATGTGCTTTTGATATCACTTCACCATTTCTTACAACGATTGCTCCAATAGGAACTTCATCTATATCTTCTGCCTTATGTGCTTCTTCTAAGGCTATTTTCATATAATCATCTGCATTCATCATAATAAAAAATGGCACACGCGATCAGAGGCTCGTATGGCTGCTACCTTCCGGTCCTGACCAGGTTAGAAACATGACTGCTGTGCCACAAGTATTATATATGAGTTTTGATTTTGACTCAACATTATTTTTGTTGTTTATTGTTTCACGTGAAACAATAAAGG
>CAVJMM010000063.1:0-11224 GCA_963650865.1 Eubacterium sp. AM49-13BH
AAGTAAGTAAAGGTGAAAAACCAGATCATCGCGTAAATTTATAAAGTAGAAAAAAAGCATTCTTTATGCATAACGTTGCATGATGGAATGCTTTTTGCATATACTGAATTTTAATTATTAATGAAAGAAGTTAGATAGATTGGAATACAGAATATATCTTGATCTTTTGAGAAATCTTTTGTATGAATGATATACGATTTGAAATTCTACTTGAAAACTTCTTTGTGAATGCATCTAATGATACATGTGATTTGTATGCTGATGATTTGACTTCAATTGGACAGAATTCCCACACTGAAAACAATAGCTAAATACCGAATTTCCGCATTAGAAATAATTTGAATTGTAGGATAAATCACATCTCATGTATAATGAAGGTACAAAAAAGTTCGTTTTAACAAATTAGGTAGGTAAGGAATATGGAAAAAGAATTACAAGTATCAACAAATCATTTTGATGTTGATTTCAAACAATTAACAGAACATATCCTCAATTCCTATTTAAATTCTGCATCAGATGATGATATGAAAATTGTATCATTGTTAGATGATCATTTGAGTGTTATTGGAACAGGAAAACAAGAATTCTTTAAAACACTAGATGAATTTTTACAATCTTTTATTGTGGATGTACAACAACGTGAAAAAGTTCATTTTGAATGGAAAAATTTCGAACAAAAAGAACAAGTTTTAGATGACAATTATGTGCTTGTTTATGGAACGGTTTTGATATTAGGTGTTTTTGAAAGTGGATCAGTTGTCGTTGATATGGATACGAGATTTACAATCTTATATGGTAGAGTTGATCATCAATGGAAAGTAATTCATATCCATCATTCTGTACCTGATAAAGAACAGATGGAAAATGAAGAGTTTCCACGTACGTTAGGGCATCAAATAGAAGAATCAAAAGATGTTTTCAATGTATTATCTCGAAACTTTAAGAATGTTTATTTGGTGAATCTAAAGAAGAAAACCGCAAAGGTTTTGAAGTTTGAAACAACTTATGTAGAACTTCCAGATATGGATGAAAATCAAGAATGTACTTATGATGATTTGATCGTACCATGGGTTGCAACATTGGTGCATCCAGATGATAGAGAAATGTTATTACATGCGTTAAGTATTGAAAATATGCAATATCAGCTTTCTATGCAGGATGAATATGTTGGAAACTATCGTAGTATCGCAAATGGTGATGTTCGTTATTTTCAATACAACATTAGTAAGATTTCAGATTCTACTGATACTGGTATTTTGGCTTTCCAAAATATTGATGCGATCATTGAAGAACATAAATTAGAAGAAAAGAAAGAACGTGAAAAAGAAGAAGCACATCAAAAAGAACTCATTGCCGCAAAGGAAAATGCAGATCGTGCAAATGCTGCTAAGACTGAGTTTTTGATGCGTATGTCTCATGATATTCGTACACCAATCAATGGCATTATGGGAATGTTAGATATTGAAGATAAGTATGCTGATGATACAGAGAAGTTATCGGAATGTAGAAGAAAAATCAGAGATGCTTCAAAGATATTACTTGATTTGATTGATGAAGTATTAGATATGAGCAAGTTAGAGACAGGTGAAATCTTACTAGATTCCGTATCTTTTGATATGTTAAGTATCGCAAAAGAAGTATATTACGCTGTGAAAAAACAAGCAGATGATAAAGATATTACAATCATTCAAGATCATTGTGATATGAAAGGAGTGCATTTGATAGGTAGTGCTGTACATTTAAAAAGAATCATGATGAATATTGTTGGTAATGCAGTGAAATACAATAAAGACCATGGGAAAATCTATATCACATGTCGAATCTTAGATGATGATGGAATACATGCAAACCTACAATTTAAATGCAGAGATACAGGAATTGGAATGAGTCCTGAATTTCTAGAACATGTATTTGAACCATTTGCCCAAGAAAATACTTCAGCTCGTACAAAATATACAGGTACAGGACTTGGGATGTCTATTACAAAAAGTATTGTAGATAAGATGGGAGGAACGATTACTGCAGAAAGTATCAAAGGTGAAGGAACAACTTTTGATGTAAGACTTTCATTTGAAATTGATCATTCAAAAGCAACAACATCACCAAAAGAAAACACAGAATATTCGATTCAAGGAATGAATATTCTACTTGTTGAAGATAATGAATTGAATATGGAAATTGCGAAATTCTTGTTAGAAGAAAGAGGCGCAAATGTAATGGAAGCATGGAATGGGAAAGAAGCAGTGGAACGCTTCCAAGGATCTAGTGATATTGATTGTATTTTGATGGATGTTATGATGCCAATCATGGATGGCTATTCCGCAACAAAAGCCATTCGTGAATGCAATCTACCAAACGCAAAAACAATTCCAATTATCGCAATGACAGCGAATGCATTTGCGGAAGATAAACTATCCGCAATGCAAGCAGGAATGAATGCACACTTATCAAAACCATTAGATACAAAGAAAGTCATAGAAACTATCGCAAAGCTTGTCACAAAGGATCAAACAAACAAATAAGAATTTCATAACATTCCGCTAACCTGTAAAAAAGCTAATTGTTTTGACATGGTACAATGCCAAAATGAAACCACTAAGAGAAAAGCCATAGAAAATGAAAAACCACCGTTAGGTGGTTAATTCTTTGTTTAAGACTTCTAATAGTTTTTGTGTATCTAGTGGTTTCGAAAGATGACCATTCATACCGGATTCAATCGATCTCTTTTCATCTTCGATAAAGGCATTCGCACTCATTGCATAGATTGGAATCATATGATCTTCTTTATCTAGTGCACGGATCTTTTGTGTTGCTTCTAGACCATTCATGACAGGCATCATGATATCCATGAATATAATGTCATAAGTGAATGGTTTTGATTGTTGGAATCGATCAAGTGCTTCTTTTCCGTTTGTTGCGATATCTGCATCAATTCCATATTGATTGAGAATGATAGAAATGATTTCAGCGTTTAAATCATTATCTTCCGCAACAAGTGCTTTTTTACCATTGAAGTTTGTTTTGAGAACTTTTGTTGTATCTTGTGCTTCTACATCTTGTGTAATTGGTAATGTAATCTTAAAGGTAAATGTAGAACCTTCATTGATTTGAGAGGATACATTGATTTCACCACCCATTAAATGAATGAGTCTAGAAGTAATGGATAATCCTAAACCAGTACCTGTAGAAATAGCATTTTGTGCTCTTTCAAAGGATTCAAAGATTCGATGTTGATCCTCCTTGGAGATTCCATAACCATCATCAGTGACCGCAAAGTGTAATTCTGATGTATCACCAAGTTGTATTTCTTGGATGTTTAATTGAATATGTCCACCATCTTGTGTGTATTTGTTTGCGTTACCTAATAGGTTGATGAGAATTTGCGATATTCTAAGTGGATCTCCAATGAAGTTTGTATTTTTTATTTGCAGGTTCACTTTGAATGTTTGCTTCTTTTCAGAGAATCTTTCATCTAAGATTGGATGCAAGTCTTCTATGATTTTTTGCATGGAGAAAGATTCTTGTTTGAGTTCCATCTTGCCAGAATCAATCTTAGACATATCTAAGATATCATTGATTAAAGATAACATGTATTGAGAGGATACTTGTACTTTTTCTAAGTATTCTTTTCTTTGTGATTCTGTGATGTTATCTTGTAAGGCAATGTTTGTCATACCAATGATTCCATTCATTGGTGTTCTGATTTCATGGGACATTCTGGCAAGAAATTCACTCTTTGCTTGGGCGGTAATATCGTGATTCTTTTTGATGGATTGATTTTGTAAGATAGATGCAAATTCGATAAATTCTTTCTTTAGTTCATCATGCATCAAGATATTTTGATCTGCATTAGAGAAGATGATATATCCTACAAATGCACCATTATCTAACATTGGCATGAGTAGACCTGTTGTGTTAGATGGAATAATAGATAATACACCATTGTTTAATAGATTCTCATTGAGTGGCAAGAGTACATGTTCATGTATCGTTTGAATGAATTGTTTGAATTCTAGTTCAGATACGTGTTTGATACGATCTTGTTTCTCAATGACATCTTGTTTCCAAATATAATCTACAGAAATGGATAAATAATCATGATTGAAATTACAGATAATCATATTATCAATGCCATATTTTTCTTGTATCTTCATGCATAATACATCTGTAGTCGTTGTAATATCATCTGAATGGGAATATAGATTTAATGCAATCGAAGATAAAGATAAATGAGATAGACCAGCTAAAGAAGCAATTTCATCTGATTTAAATGTAACGTTTGTGATATCCATAATATTGTTATATTGGATAAATGAGAGGTTATGTTTTCTAGCATAGTCTCTAGCAGCGCAAACTTGAGCGATCAAATCATCAATACTGGAATGTTCATCCGCAATTGTATAAGTTGTTGTGAATGATAGGCGTGTTGATTTTGTGATGCATGTGAAGTTGTGCTCGATATTTCTGAGTTTGTTTAAAAGTTCTTTTTTAGAACAACCATGTACCCAAATTAGAATTCTATCAGGACCAGAACGAATATAGAAAGCATCGTTGAGTTCAAATTCTGTTGTGATTAAATTCGCTAGTTTTTCTAATACGATGTCACCAAAACAGAGACCAAATGATGCGTTGATCGTATGGAAAGCATCGATATCAAATAAGACTAAGAATCCATCTTGAGAAATATTTCTAAGTTGTGTCAACATTTCAATACCAGGAAGATATTTATAGAAACTTGTTGTGGAATCTAATAATTCATCTCTTCCTTTTTTGAGCTCTAATAGTTTTTGTTCATTGATATCACGAATAGAACCAACAACTTTATTACCGATTGTTTTTCCTGTTAATCGACTGAAGTGATATGGTTGTTCTAAGGATTCTTTGAATCGTATTTCAATGGTAAAAGAAGAATAATTTGTTTGTAGATAATTAAGTACTCTATTTCTATCTGATGGATGAATGAGTTGAATATAGGAATCATCTGTGGATAGATAGGTTTGCCTTTGACCATTACGATTGGTTATGTGTAATGTGTTGGTATCAATTTCATACGTGAAGAAGATATCATTTGTGGAAGACATCGCAAGAGAGAGTCTTTCTTTTTCTTCGGATAGTTGTTCTTTTTGAGTATATTCAATTTGTGATAGTTTTTGAATGACTTGATGTAAATTATCAAGTTCTCTGATTTTGGATGGCTGATATTGATTCAGACCACTTAAACCACCACGTACAGATACCATCAATTGATCGAATGGATTAGAAATTGTTTGATAGACGATTAACGCAACAATCAAAGATAAAAGTACATTGGCTAATATGACAAGGATAATTGTACGATTAAGTGTTGTACTTAAACCAAAGATCGAAGATTGATCGACTAAACCAATTAATACCCAATTTGTATTTTCATAAGGAACATTGGAATAATAGATTTGTAGTGGTGAAGTTACCGCATAAACTTTTTGTGTTCCTAATAATAAATCATCTACTAAATAGAGATCAGAATAATCTTGTTGTGCGAGAGTGAAATTGGTTATCTCTTCGATTCGATAATAGAGTGTTCCACTTCCACAGAGTGATGTATAGGAACGATCTTCATTTTGAATGGCTAAGACATAACCATTGTTATCTCCTGGTAGATCACTATCGGAAAAGAATGAATTAAGATATTTGATACTGATTTCTACACCATAGACACCGATAACTTGATCATCATAAACAAATGGAAGGGAATAGGTAATCATTTGGTGATTATCGAGATAAGAGTTTTCTAAGATGAATGGTTGTGACCAATAACCTAGTTTTGAAGTGTCTTTTGTTTGATTGGCTGCTAGAAGTGGTTGATAGAAGAAATCATCACAGCTTCGAATCGTATTTCCTTGGAAATTGAATTGTGTAGACCACGCACTATCTAAAGCGATATTGTTGCCTTGTGCGAGTTCTTTATTTCCTTTTTCGAGTAATAGATCTGCATTGGAATCTGTAATGATTTGTGGATCAGAATCTCTGAGAAAGAATCCATTATAAGAAGATGCTTCTTGAATGGAATCATTATTACAGAGAATGATGAATGATCCACTTGTTGAATTTGTTTGTGTTGTATTGAGGAATGTAGAATAGATATTATTTAAGAATTGATTTTGGTATTGTGTTGAAGATAAGAATGTAGAAGTATCGATGGCATTCTCATTTAATAGTTGTTCATATTGTGATGTGAGGATTTGTGAACAGGATGAAATAGCAGTCCATTCTGTTTTCATTTTATTGATTAATGTATTTGCGTGTAATTCTACATTATGAACATCACTTTCAATTTGATTTGTTTCTAATGTTGTTTTTACATTCAATGTATGTAATATGAACATAGGTAAAATCCCCTGGATCAAAGCTAATAGAAGCAGGGGTAATAAAATGAGTGTAACAATCGATATGTTCTTTCTTTTCTTCATAAAATCACTTTATTTTTTCATTTAATGTTTGGGAGAATTGTTCATACCACTTTTCAAAAGAGGCATCACTTGTATAAGACTTTAATACTTCTTCTCGATCTTTGCCACTTTCAACAAGAGCATCAATTTCTTCTTTATCTGCAATGGCTTGATCAGATAAACTAGAGTCTAATACTTTTCTAGCATCTGCACCATTCTTAAATGGTTTTGTTGTATAACCAGATGTTAATAAAGAACCATCTTCAATGACATATTCAATCACATCTTCTGTCTTTTGTTGGATGTCTAGATCATTTTCATTGATAACAGAATAAAATGTATCTGTATTAAATGCATCTTTCTTGACTGGTAAATAAGCACTTTCACTAGAAAAATAAATATTATTCTTTGCTTCAGTGAACCATTTTAAGAATACACAAGAAGCATAAGATTCTTTTTCACTTTTCTTTGTGACAACCATACCTGCACCTTGTTGTACCACAGCATTTGTTCCATCTTTAAATGTTGGTGCTGGTAAAATAACATATTCAATATTTTTGGATTCAGAACCATTTTCTACGGTATCTGGGAAATAGACTGCAGAACTAGAAGAACCTGTATAAGCTAGAATATCTCCTGTTTTGACATCATCAGAGCGGAATTTACCTAGAGATGTGAAATATCCTTTTACGTAAGGAACATAATAACAGTCCCATAGTTTTTTGATTTTATCTTTATCAATGTTTAATGTAACATTTCCTGTTTCATCTACTTCAAAGATTTCTGTGCCTAATTGTTTCATTCCAATGATGAAGTAATTAGACATAGAATCTCTACCATAGAATGCTTTTCCATTAGAATATTCATAGTATTTTTCACTAACATCAATAATGCCTTCAATGGTACTTAAATCTTTGTATGAAATATTGTATGCATTGGCAAATTCTTCAAAATCTGTTTTATTGATCATGAATATTTCAGTACTCTTCGCAATTGGGAATAAATATAAATGATCATCATTATTAATATATCCTTCTTGAACAAAGGAATCTACATATTCACTTAATTCATCATCACTAAAATAATCTTTGAGATCAACAAGTTCAGTTTTATCTTGAATGGAATAAGCTGTATCAACATATGTACTAAAAATGTTAGGTAGTTCTTCGGCACCGACTTCTTTATTACAAGATGCATTGATTGCACTTTCTAAGTCAGAAATCGAACCTTGTGAATAACCTTCTACAACAATGCCTTCTTCTTTTCCAACTGTATTGTTGAATTCTTGACATAGATCATCAAATGCAGCTTGAGAGGCACCATTGTAGTAATGCCATACTGTTAAATGAATTGGATTATTTGGATCTAAAGTAGTACTTGTATTATTTGAGCAACCAATACTACTAACAATGATCCCTAGAATCAATAATAATTTTTTCATATTCTTCTCCCGTATCGTCACTATTATATAGAATAACAACAAAGCTTTCATCTTATTTTTTCAGTTATTTTAGCATTTCCCTCAATTTATAACTTCATTATAACCACTCCTAATTACTATATAAATGTGTCAAGGTAATAGGGGCCTTGTATAAAGAAAAAGGAGGAGACAAATATGGGAAGAACGATGAATAAGTTAACAAAGCTTGTATTATCATTCTTAATGGTCATCACTTGTGTGAACATCTCCAGTATTAGAGCGGAAGATGGAGAAGACGCAAATTACAGTGAACCTGAAGTTGCTGAACAAGTAACTGATGTTGAAACACCAAGTGAAGAACCAACTCAGGAAGGCGCAGATCAATCTGAAAAAGAGTCAGAACAAGAAGAAACTGCAACACCTGAAGAAACGCCAGATGCAACGGTAGATCCAACTCCAGAGGCAACAGTTGAACCTACTCAAACACCTGAAACAACACCAGAAGCAACAGAACAACCTGTTGCAGATGAACAAGATAATGGTGAAAAGACAGTCGATCAAATGACATCTGATGAATTATTTGCATATGTATATTCATTGGATGGAGATTAGTTAGATGCATTATATGACGCATATCCTAACTTAGATGAATTGATGTCTAACTTTACAGAAGAACAACAAAATCAGCTAGCTAGTAAATATGGAAACTCAGAAGCAGATGTTGAAAATTTCAATGCGATTGCAGCAGCAAACACAGAAAATAGTGTAACTGTTTCAGCAAAGAATGATGAGGGTGATACAGCATCACTTACATTCGATGGTGGAACAATCAATGCTGAAACTGCTCCAACTTGGGATGGAAACACATTCAAGAAAGCATATGTAGAAAAAGGTGGAGTTCAATATTCAATTCAATATTTAACGACATATAAAGCTTCTACATATTATGCAGAAGCTGCAGATCCAGATGCTTGCCAAAAATTAGCGGATGGTGAAACTGTAGTATTTGAATATGAAAAAGATACTACAAAATATACAGTAACTTATACTGAAACTGGAAAAGATAGTGAAGCAGATAATAACTATGAAGGTGTGACTTCTGTAAAAGAAGGCGCTACACTAAACTTCAAAGTTAACTTAGCACAAGGTTATACAGTTACAGTTACAGCAAATGGAACTAAGTTAAATGGTACAGAAGAAAATGATGGATTGACATATTCTTATACAGTAGAAAATGTAAGTGCTAATCAAAACGTTTCTATTGCTTATAGCAAACAAGCAGAATTTACAGTTGATGCATCTATTAAATCTTCATTTGAAGAAAATGCACATAACGCAAAAATTTCCGAAACAACACAAACGGTTGCGAATGGTGGAACAGCTTCTTGGACAATTACAAGCCAGAATGACTATCAATGGTGCTTGAATAGTTTGAATATTAATGGTGAAGATATTGTTCTTCCAACAGATTTCTCAACAAAAGGTGCATCTGCAACGACAACTTTACAAAATGGTAAAAATAAAGGAATGGTTGTTACAGTTGAATTAACAGCTATTAATACTCCAAGTCGTTGGGATAGAAACGCTAAAACAACTTATACACATACAGTTACAGTAAGCAATATTAAGACTGATGTAAGTGTTGATTTTATGAACTTACGTAACTATACATGGCAAGAAGTTATGCCTGTAAAGGTTGAAGGTGTTACAGTTGAATGCCAAAAATCAAAAGATGGTGATTGGGAATCCGTAAGTGCTGCCGCTCCAATTTCCTATGAATCATTTACACTTTCCAACAGCAAGATGAATTTCCGTTTCAAAGTAAATAAAGGTTATGGAAGTCCAGTAGTAACGGATAATGATAGTTCTGTTACATTTACACAAAGTGGAGATTACTATTACTTCACACTTACAAAGCATTCTAATGTGAATGTTAGTGCATTAAGTGTTACAGCAAGTAAAGTTGATTATACAGTTAACTATGAGCTGAATGGTGGAGAAGGAGATATCACAGATTCTAATAAATATAATGTTAGAGATGGTGGTTCTTCTACAATCTTAGTATCAAGTACTGTTCCAACAAAGACTGGTACAGATGGAAAAACATATTATTTCCAAGGATGGTCTTTCAATGGAACAACATACACTCCTGGTAGCAAGATTGATCTTTCTAGTCTCGATTCAATTCCAGCAGGTAGTGACAATGTTATTACATTAACTGCAGTTTGGTCTGAAACAACAGAAGGTTCCTATATTAGCTACACAACAGGTTACTATTATATGAATGAAGATGGCGGCTATGTAGAAGATAAACAAGGTGCTATCACAAGTACAGGTCTTGAAGGTAGTGAAGTCGCTAAAATCAATCAACCTAGTGAAAAGACAATTGATGGTAAACACTATACTTTAGATACTGCAAATTCTACATTAGATGGAGCAGTAGGAACTGTAGTACAAGATGGTCATACATTAGTTGTTAAGTACAAGTTATCAGCTATTTCAGCAAATGTAACTTCTTATAGTGCAGCATACGATGGACAAAACCATACTGTTACAGTAAAAGATATCAAGGCTGATGATAAAGCTTTAGATGGTGCTACAGTTCAATATAGTACTGATAATAAGGAATGGAGTACAGAAGCTCCTACTTGGACTGATGTGACTGATGCTCAAACTGTTTATGTAAAGGTTAGCAAAGATGGTTATGTTACATGGACAGGTAATGGAACTGTAACAATTTCAAATCAATCAATTGATCCAAAGGATGATTCATATAGTGATGTACAAATCAATAGTCCATCAAATAGCAAATATGATGGAACTGAACATAAATGGTCACCAACAGTGAAAGCAACATCTGCAGAAGATGCAGCAACATTAACTGAAGGAACAGACTATACAGTTACATACAAGAGAGGTGAAACTGAAACAACAGATTTCACAACTGTAGGTACAATCACAGTAACAATTACAGGTGCAGGCAACTACGCTGGAACAGTTACAAAGACATACAGCATTACAAAGAGAAATGTAACAATCAATGCGACAGCAGCAAGCAAGGTATACGGAGCAGCTAACCCTGAATTTGGATACACATTAGCTGAAGGCTCAGATAGCATTATTGGAACAGATCTAGGAACAATTACAGTATCTAGAACAAGTGATAGCGAAGCCGTTGGAACATATAAAGATGATTTGACAGTAAGTTATACAGCAAATGGTAACTACGAAGTAGAAACAAATCCTGCAGACTTCACAATTTCAAATCAATCAATTGATCCAAAGGATGATTCATATAGTGATGTACAAATAGGAACACTGGATGATGTAGTTTACAATGGTACATCTCAACAACAAAAACCATCAGTAACTAATA
>CAVJMM010000064.1:0-11055 GCA_963650865.1 Eubacterium sp. AM49-13BH
TTTGTGCAGTTTCTTTTTCTTGTTTTGCACTAGCATATGCTTCTTTAGCAGTTGTGTCTGCTGTTTCAGCATCCTTCATTGCTTCAATTGCATCTTCATAAGATTCATCTAAATTTTTCTTAGCTTCTTCAGCGTTTGCGCTTGCTTCTTGATAAGCTTTTTCTCCGCTTTCTGCATTTGTTACAGCTTTTTGTAAAGCTTCCTTTGTAGAAAGATCTGTAACATTTACAACGGATAGATTTTCATCAGTTGCATCTTTTTTATTATTTGCCAATGCCGTAACCATGAAATTACCTGTCATAGTTGCAGCTAGTGCAGCAGATGAAATCTTTTTAATTGTATTATCTTTATTCATCGCTTAATTCCCCTCTTTTCTATAAGCGATTCCATTATCCCCCCCCTACGGTTATTCGGCGGTTATATTTTAAGTTGAAATTGAAATTCACAAAAAAAGATGACACATTTCTGCATCATCTCTTCATCATTCAATTGTTAAGAAAGAAGTAAAGCCTGTGATTTCTAATACTTCTTTGATCTCATCACAAACATTTGTGAGTTTGAGATTACCTTGTACGTTCATTTTCTTTTGGATAGAAAGAATGACTCTTAAACCTGCAGAAGAAACGTACTTTAGATCTTTCATGTCTAATACGAGATTCTTTACACCATCTAATTGTGTATTGACTACCTTTTCTAAGTCTGGTGCTGTTGTTGTATCTAAGCGTCCACCTAGTTGTAATGTTAGATTCTCATTATCTCTGATTTCTTGAATTGTCATAGTTTCCTCCTTTTAGAATACTAACGTATCTATTTCATCAATCAAACTTAATACTTTCTCTTTATAGAATTCAATTGCTTTTGATGATTTTTCAAATCCTTCACGTTTGATCGTTCTTCTAAGCAATCTTGTATAACCTACAAGCATTGCTTTTTTCTTTACTTGTTCAATGAGATCAGCATCTTCTGTTTCTAGATAGAGTGGAACAAATTGATTCCAGATATAAAGTGCTGTTTCCCTAGAAATACCTAAGAAGTCTTGTACAACACTTTCATCTACATCTCCAAATCCTACATAAGCGTTGAATACACTTCCTAACTCGAAAACTGGATGTCCTTCTGATAATGTATCCATATCAATTAAAAGTGTTTCTCCATCTTGAATCATTACATTCTTCATATGATAGTCACCATGGATCATTGTATGTGTATCTGGTACATCTTGAATCAATGATCTTAGTTTTTCATATTTGTCTGTAGGAATATAATCCTTCAAATAGTTTGCCCAACTTAATACAGTTACTTTTACATCTGGTAAATCACCAGGTTTAACAGTTGTAGAATGAATCTTCTTTAATAAATCTACAAATTTTTGAATATAAACATCAATTTGTGAAGGATCTTGATTGATCATTTTGATATAACTCTTTGCATTCAATAATTCAAATACAGAACCATAAGTATCCCCTACTTTCACAACATCATAAGGAATCGCTGTAGGAATTCCTAATACAAATGCTTTTCTAGCAAGTTCTCTTTCTCTATGAATGTCAGGTAATGCATCTGCATTGTAATAAACTTTAACAATCGTATCTTCGCTAATACGATATACTTTACCATTCGAACCTTGACCAATTTGTTCACAACCTTCAATAGACATATGACGATATGCTTTTTCGATATCCATCATTTCTGTAAATCCAGTCATATCAAATACTTCATAAACTTCAGAATTTACATCTACAAGTTTCAATGTTGGGTCATTCTTCTTTGTTCTTAAAATCACACGAAGACCAGCACTAGAAATATATTCTAATTTCTCACAATTCAATACAAGACTAGAATGTTTTTCTTGTAAGATGGATTGAATATTGTCTTGTACTTTTGGAGCATTATCTGCAGTAATACGTCCTTCTAAATAAATCGTTAAAACGCCATTTTCATTTTTACTTAACATCACTTGACTCCTCTCCGAATATTTTATCGACCAATGTAATGTATTCTAAATACGCTGCGGTATTTTCTAAACTTTTGAGTGATTTGGCAATGGAACGATAATACCATTCTTGCATCTTTGGATCTTTTTGATTCAATGTACTCCAAATATCATTCCCCTTTTTCAAATATTCTCGATAAAACGAACGAATATTCGATAATTTATCTGCTAGCCATAAGATTCGAACATGTTCATCTGTTGTATTTTCTAACATCAACAAGGAATCTTCTTTTCTTTCCATCCATGTTTCAGCCGGTGGTCTTTCTGATAGTTTATCTTCTGTTTCACTTAATACTAATCCATAAACTCTTTTCCCAAATTCATCATAGATAACTTGTGGATCAATATCACAATCTTCAATCGTATCATGTAATAAACCAGCAGCCATTGTTTCTCGATCTTCTGTCATTGTAGAAATGATACAAGCTACTTCCATTGGATGAAGAATATAAGGTGTTTTTGCTAATTTACGTACTTGACCTGAATGTGCATTTGTCGCAAATGCGATTGCTTTATCTAGAACATCCATCATCAAACCTCTTTTCTATCGTTAATACATTGTTACCATTCTGGTATACATATTTTACTTCATCCATCATCTTTTTCACAAGATAGATTCCTAGTCCGCCTTCTTTTCTTTGATCAATATCTAAAGTAATATCAGGATCTTTCTTTTCTAATGGATTAAATGGAATCCCTTGATCTTTGAATTGTATGATTGCACGTTCTTGATTGATAGACGTTCTAAGAAGTACAGTTCCTGCACCATTTGGATATGCATAGTTACATACATTCACATAGATTTCTTCTGCACAGATCAATATTTGTTGAACATATTTCATAGAACATTCTGCTTGTTCTAATTCACTTTCTAAATAAGCATTCATATCTTCCACAGAATCTTTTGAAATATTCAATTCTTTTTCTTTCATTTCTAACACATGTTTTTCTCTAATAAAGTCTAACATTAACATTGTAATATCATCAAATTGATCTGCACCATTGGCAAATTTACGAACATCATCACGAACACTCTTGATCATATCTTTTGGTCCTAATTCTTTATGTGCATTCATAAAATCCAAAAGATTCTGTTCACCATACATATGTTCTTGACCATCAATTGCTTCTGTAACACCATCTGTATACAAGAATAATTTATCTCCTGGTTTTAAATGAATTGTTTCTTGATGATATTTAAATCCATCAATTCCAGCCAAAACAAAGCCAGAACGCATCTTCAAATAACTATATTTACCATCTCTTAATACAAGTGGTGGATTATGACCTGCACTTGAGAATGTTAATTCACCAGTCTTAGAATCAAAGATACCAACCCAAGCTGTAACAAACATGCCATCTTCATTTCCTTCACACAACATGTGATTCACTCTAGACAATGCTTCTGCAGGAGAATAACCCATATGAATTTCATTTTTAATAATTGTTTTTGCGATGACCATGAATAATGCGGCAGGAATTCCTTTTCCGGAAACATCCGCAATAACAAGTCCAATATGTGTTTCATCTAATTTATAGAAATCATAGAAATCACCACCAACTTCTTTGGCTGGTTCCATACTTGCATAAATATCAAACTCTTCATCTTCAGGAAATGCCGGGAATATACTTGGTAGCATATGTGCTTGAATATTTTGTGCAAGATTTAATTCTGATTCAATACGTGCAGTTTTTTCAGTAATTGTCTTTTGTGATGTAACAAGACTCTTACCCGTTTCTGCAATTCTAACGCAAACCGAAGAGATAATAAAATATACAAATAATTTTGGTAAGAAGTTATAAATCATTGTTTGATAAACACGATTATTCACATCAATTCCTAACGCACGAATACTTTCAGAAAGTGACTTTGTAATCGTAAGCGTTGTACCTACAGGAACTTGATAATAGTTCAAATCAAACCATCCAAAATCATAATAAGCATTCGCAAATAAACTCATTCCGAAAAACAACGCTGTTAATACTGCAATTGTAATCGTAAACTCTTTGTTGAAATAACGACAAGATAAAACAACAGGAATGACCATTACTAAAACAACATTAAAATTCAAGTAACAATTCAATCTCGCAAGAACTGCTGTCACAAAAAACAACAATACATATTTCACCCATGACTTTTGTACATTGAAAAATCTACATAAAAATACAGGAATCGCTAAATCAACAACACTTTGTGAAATCATCGATAACAAAATATCTTCTGCTGATCCAAATAATCCTAAATAACAAATAGCCCAAACAATCAACAAAATAATACAACTAACAGATAAAGTTGAACTAACAAGTTGGTTTGCTTCAATTTCATTCTTCCAAAGTACATCATCTTGTTTTTCAAACAGATAATACAAACTCTTTAATTTTTTATTAATTCCCATAATACATCTCTCTTATTCTTCTACAGAATGCATATAATCATTGAAAATATATTGTCCGTTTATATAATCAAATCGAAAAATTCCTCCATATGGATGTGGTTGTTTTCCTTGTTTCCTTAATTCCATCATTGTTTCTTCTGGATTTTTATGAAATAAGAGTTCTAACATTCTCTTGTAATATTCAGAATGTCCAACCAACAAAATACAAGAATCATTTCTAGAAGCAGATATCACTTTAAACATTACATGTTCAAATCTCTGTTCAAATGATTTCTGTGATTCTCCACCAACATCACTCCAATCATCATGTTTGTTACGATGTTCTTTGATTTCATCTAACCAATTATCTCTAACAACACCTTCAAATTGTCCATAATCAATTTCTTTTAAACCATCTAAGATGATTGGTTCAATATTGCGATCATGTGAGATTACCATTGCGGTATCAATACAACGTGTTAATGGTGAAGTATAGATTGTTTGAAATGGAATATCTTTCAATGCATTCGCACAAAGAGCAACTTGTTCCATACCACGTTGTGTCAATGGAGAATCACTGACACCTTGCATACGATTATATTGATTGAAGAAAGTTTGACCATGATTCACATAATAGAAATGAATGATCTTATCTTCTACTGGATTTTCAAACTTTGTAGGTTCAGTTGGAAGATTTGTTACTGTATATTCTCCATCTTCATATACAACTCTCATAATGCCAGCATTTGGAATTGGATTACCTTTACCTGGAATGCGTTTCATTTCTTTTTCAACATCAATATGAAAAAATAACTTCAATAAAACAAGTTGTAATGCACCATGTGTAACAATTAAAACATGATCCCCATCTTTGCTATCAGATAGAATAGAATCCATTGCTTCTTCAATTCTAGATAATACTTGTTCATGACTTTCCCCATTCACACTTGTAAAATCATTTCTTTCAAAACAATAAGATATCTCATCAGGATGTGAAGTAAATCTTGTTCCTTCAAAACTACCAAAATCCATTTCATGTAAATTTTGAACAATACGTGGTCGAATATGTCTACCTTCTAATATCTTTTTACAAGTTTTAATACATCTACCACTAGGAGAAGTATATGCATGGTCAAAATAAACATTTGTTAAGGAAACACGTGCTTGATCTACTTGTAATTCTCCTCTTACACTCAATGGAGAATCACATACACCTTGCATTCTTCCTTTTTCATTAAATCTTGTTTCACCATGTCTAACAAAATACAATGTAACTTTCATATGAGTTCTTTCAACTTTCTAAATAATATTTTATCAGTGTTGACTAGAATCATCAAAACATTCAGCAAATCTTGCCGCAAAAGATGGTTCTTCATGTCCAACATAAAGATGTGAGATATCACCAAATTGTGCAACTCTAAAAGAAGCAATTCCTTTTTTTCTTTCTTCTGTATGAACAATGGTTACAGAAGATGGTGCCGCAACAAATCCATGCCATAATGGCATTGGTGAAATATGTAATAAATGAGATAACAAAACACATTCCAACCCAAAATGGCAGAAAAACACAATCGTATCATGATTAGAATTGATGACTTTAAAATAGTTATCTACATGTTCATATCCATGTTCTTTCAAAAAAGCATCAAAGTTATCACATACCCATTGATATCTTTCTTTCACTTTCGCTCTTTGCAGTGTTTCTGGCTCATACCAATGATCATAATCATAAAAACGACTATCTTTTGTCCAATCTTGTGGCAACCAATCCCAAGCTACTGTTTTTCGAAATAAACGATCTGGTCTAGAGATGCGTGGATCAAATTCCTTTAACCATTCCAACGTTTCTGCAGTCCTACCAACTTTATTGAGTGTATAAGAAGCAGTTAATTGTGCTCTTCCTAATGGAGATTGATAGAATTCTGTTACCTCCATATTTTTTATTCTTTCACTTAATAATTCTGCTTCTATTTTTCCTTTGTCTGTTAGAGAATCATGAATATAATCTGGATCTCCATGACGAATGATTACAAGTTTCATGTGAATACTTTATCCTTTCCCAAAAATATTTTCGTATGTTTTAATGAATTATATTATAATAATACTTATGAATCATTGTACTTTTTTACACTAATCAGAAGAATGCTTAGGTCATACAACTCTTCCGATACTTATTTTGAACGCATTCTGAATAGATGGTTCATAATACTTTTGCTCACTATCTTGAATAGAAAAACTTATCACTTTTAATGATCGTTTTGTATTATTTTAGAATCTAGCTATCACTTTCCATCAACAACTTGAAAAACATAAAACTTTAAATATGAACTTTCATCCATATTCCATAGAATCGGATGATCTGCATTTTGTTGTGTAACAGAAATTTGTTTTAATTGAACACCAATTTCTAATGCAGCTTCTTTTAACATCTTTTCAAACAAATCACATTCCATATATCTCGAACAAGAACAAGTAGCTAAATAACCACCATTTCTTAAAACTTGCATTGCTTGCATATTAATTCTTTTATAACCATTGTATGCTTTCATAACTGTTCTTCTAGACTTTGTGAAAGCTGGTGGATCTAAGATAATCAAATCATATGCATTTGGTTTTAATGTATCTAGATAATCAAATACATCTGCTTGTACAAAAGATAAATTTGTTAAGGAATTGAGTTTTGCGTTTTCTTCACCTTCATTTAGCGCAATAGCAGAAACATCTACTGCAGTAACGTGTTTAGCTCCACCAAGTGCTGCATTCAATGCAAATCCTCCTGTATGTGTGAAACAATCTAAAACGTTCTTTCCTTTGGATAAATGTCGAATAATAACACGATTCGATTTTTGATCTAAAAAGTAACCTGTCTTTTGGCCATTTTCTATATCCACATTCAGTTTTAAACCATTTTCTTGAATCACTTGAATCGTAGAAGTATTTCCATAATAGAAACCTTTGTACAAAGAAAGACCTTCTTTTTCTCTTGACTTCACATCATTTCTTTCATAGATGGCATGAATCTTTTCATCCTTTAATACATCTAATAATGCTTTGTATAAAATATCTTTATTCTTTTCTAATCCATAACAAGTGATTTGTGTGACTAATACATCGTTATAACGATCAACTGTTAATCCTGGTAATCCATCTGCTTCTCCAAAGATCAATCTACAATTATCTAGATTGTTTGGTTCAACAGTTTTTCGATATGCAAATGCATCTTGTATCTTTTGTGTAAAGAAATTTTGATCAAGATCTTCTTTTTTCTTTGAAAAGATACGAACCGTAATATGAGAATTTTTACTCAAATAACCTGTTCCTAAATATGTATTATCTTGCATCATGATATCAACAACACATCCATTTTCTAATGCAGAAATATCAGAATCTAAATTATTGGAATACATCCACATTTGTCCCTTTTTCAAAAATTCTGCACCTTTATCACTAATTCTAACAATTGGTCTACCCACAATTTCTACCTCTTTTTTCTAGTTTCCATTATACAAAAAAACAGTACCGTAACGATACTGTTTCAAACATTATTTCATATCTTTTAAGAAAGCAATGTAAGCTCTGTATGCTTCATATACATCAGCTTTCGAAACAACTTCAAATGGAGCGTGCATATTTTGTACCGCAATACCTGCATCAATAACATCCATGTTTTTGTTTGCCATGATGTAAGCAATTGTACCGCCTCCACCAACATCAACTTTACCAAGTTCACATGTTTGGAAATAACAGTTATTATCATCCATAACTTTACGAATCTGTGCCATGTATTCTGCATTGGCATCATTGGATCCACCTTTTCCTCTAGAACCTGTATATTTATTGAAACAAATACCTTTTCCAAAGAAAGAAGCATTCTTTGTTTCCATCACTTCAGGATATAAAGGATCAAAAGCTGCAGATACATCACTAGATAACATCTTAGAATGATCCATTACATCATTGAATGCAACTAAAGATGTTTCTCCTTGCAATGCTAGCATCTTGGCAATCACATGATCAAAGTAAGCAGATTGCATACCTGTATTACCAACAGAACCAATTTCTTCTTTATCAACTAAGATTGCACAAGCAGTTCTATCTGGTGTTCCTTCAAAATCTAATACAGCTCTTAAAGAAGTATATGCACAAACTTTATCATCATGACCATAGCCTAAAACCATAGAACGATCTAAGCCATAATCTCTAGCTTTACCTGCAGGAACAACTTCAATTTCAGCAGAAATAAAATCATCTTCTTCAATATCATATTTTTCTTTTAATAAATCAAGAATATATGCTTTGACTGCATCTTTTTCTGTATCCTTCTTAGGAATCGAACCAACTAATAGATCTAAAGCTTCGCCTTCTACAACTTTCGCACCACTCTTTTCCATTTGACTAGAAGCTAAGTGAATCAACAAATCAGAAATACCAACTACTGGATCATTATCATCATCTCCAATATTGATATCTACAACCGTTCCATCTTTTTTCGCAACAACGCCAACCAATGCCATTGGTCTAGCAACCCATTGATATTTCTTGATACCACCATAATAATGTGTATCTAATAACGCTAAACCATTAGCTTCATATAATGGATGTTGTTTTAAATCAGTTCTAGGTGAATCAATATGAGCACCTAATAGATTCATACCATTACGAATTGGTTCCTTACCAATAATAAATGCTAGAAAATTCTTTCCTTTATTTGTTGAATAGACTTTATCACCAGGTTTTAATTCGTTCACTTCATCTAGATTTTTAAAACCTGCCTTTTCAACTAACGCAATACTGTTTTTTACAAATGTTCTTTCTGTTTTGGAAACACTGAGGAATCCCATATAATCATCATTGAAATGCATTAAATCTGTCATTTCGGATTCATTCAATTTTTCCCATACTGTTTTACTCATATTCATTTCCCTTCTACACGATACAAATCAAATGCATGTACATAATCAGATGGACCATTTATTTCTAATGTCATACCACGTTCATCTTGATTCAAAATGTTCATGCTTAACACTTGTTTGTATTCATCAAACATACTCATTTTATCATAAGGAAGAAAACAATACAGACTTTCTTCACTTGGGTACAACATTTCAAGAATCCGTTGTAAAGATGTTTCCATATTCTCACCCGTATATGTAGAAATACATAAACCAGGAAATTCTTTCTGTTCTTCTAACAAATCACATTTATTAAATAACTTAAATAACGGAATCTGTTCTGCACCAATTTCTTTTAATGTTTGTTCTGTTACATCAATCTTTGTTTCATAATCAAAATCCGATGCATCAATGATTTCAACTAATAAATCTGCATCTTTTGCGGCAGATAATGTACTTTTAAACGCTTCAATCAACGTATGTGGAAGATCAGAAACAAAACCAACCGTATCATATAAGAAAAACGTTTTCTTTTCTGCGCTAATCTTTCTGACTGAAGTATCCAATGTCGCAAACAACATATCTTTTTCTAACACTTCATTCCCACTTGCACTTGAATGTGCTAACAAATAATTCATATAAGAAGATTTTCCAGCATTTGTATACCCAACAAGAGCCACTCTTCTTAACAAGGTTTTTGATCTTCTTTTTTCATCTTGAGCATTTTGTTTTTCAATACGACTTAATTCTTCTTTAAGGTCTTGAATCCGTCTTTGATATTTACGTGCTACGATTGCAGAACGCATTTCACCAGAACCTCTATTATTTACAGATCCGCCTCTTTCTCTTTCACGATCATTATCGCTATTCAATAGTCGAGGTAAATCATATTGCAAGCGTGCCATTTCCGTTTGTAATTTTGCTTGTCGACTCTTTGCGCGTGATGAAAAAATATCTAAAATGAGTGCAGTACGATCAATAACATTACATCCAATACATGCAGATATTCTTTCTGCCATTTGTACTGTTAAATCATTGTAGAATACAACATAATCCACATTCGTATCTTTCACTAAAATACTTAACTCTTCTAACTTTCCTGTTCTAAAAGCATGTCTTGTATCCATAGTATTAGAGTTTTGTGTAATTGTTTCTACAACTTCTAATTGGCATGCTTCACACAAAGCAATGCATTCCTCCATCTTCATTTGAAATACATTTGCGTCTTCTTTCACGCAAACTCCAGCTAAAATAATTCTTTTCATAATTTCTTATCTAATTCATATCTTTCACGAACACGTTCTAAGATTTCCTCTAATGTCCAAGGCGTAAAATCATGCGTATCTAATTCTACATGAAAAATAATTCCTTTATCCCAATCATAAAAACAATCTTTTGTATGTACATGTCCACACAAATTGATCACTTTACTTCTTAATGGTTTTTCTTCATCAAAATTTCCTGTAATCGAAGGATAATGACTGAGATAAAAATGATGTTTTTTATATTGGAAGATTGTGCTGTATCCTAAAATTTCGATGTTTGGTAATGTTCGATACATCTCAATTTTTGTATTTCCATCATGATTGCCCAAAACAAGTTTGATAGAGCCATGTAACCTTTCTAAATATGCTTTCCCTTCATCTAAATCACCAAATACGACATCTCCTAATACATAGACAATATCATCTTCATTCACAATAGAATTCCAATTCTCAATGATTGTTTCATTCATTTCTTGTGAACTACTCACGACCTACGCTTACGCTTAGAGGTCTGAGCTTCTTGCTTCATC
>CAVJMM010000065.1:0-10481 GCA_963650865.1 Eubacterium sp. AM49-13BH
CTTGTTGTTTATTCATCGGAGCAGCAGATGAACTATTAACTCTCTTATCCATATTTAAAGGTCCTCCTTGTGGATTAATTATCCAACTTAGAGGACCTTTTAAACACCACGGGCCTATTTGACGCTTACAAAAGGATCGTTAAGAAAAATTAAGAATTCATAAAATATCTTTCGGAAAAAGCAAAACCAAGTTTTATAGTACGAAATATGAGAAAGTATCTCAAAAACGCACACGAAAATCAGAAATAAAGATATAAGGCTTTTATAAAGGTGCTGTTCTTTTATTAGAAAATTTTTGAAAGTGCATAATTTCAACTTTTATAAACACGAAAATGTGCATAATTTCAATATTTTACAGTTGAAAAATGTGCATAATTTCAATAATTTGATAGATGAATGTGCCATTTATACAAGATACAAATAAAAAGTTGTAGAAAATGAACTCTACAACTTTTAAAAACATTTTACTTGCATTCAAATTGGAATGTAGCCTTATGATTTTGATAATTGAAATGTAAAAGTGCTCCATTGATCATTGTCAAGGATGGAGAAGTATGACCAATATCTGCTTGATAGATGAGTGGGATATCTTCTGTGATATTTTGTAGTGCTTCATCATATGTCATACCTGTTTCGCTTGATTCTATGAGCGTTCTACCAACGATGATTGCTTTGGTGTATGTAAACCAACCTGCGTACTTCATTTGAATCAATGTACGATATAGACCTTCTGCACTTAATGCGAAATTATCAAAATACCATATAAAACCATCATCTTTATATTTTTGAATAAATCGTTTTGTTCCATCAAATTGTGTTCCAATGATATCTTTTAATCCATCAATGCATCCACCAATACATCTTCCCGTAACATCTAATGAATCTACGGTAGCTTTATAATGTACTTTTGTTTTAGGAACATAGCCTTCTACTTCCCAAGGTTTATCACTTTGATATTTTGAAAAACTATTTTGTTCAATGAGATTTCCTTGAATGATTTGTAAATTGCTTTTTAAGTATTTTGGAAGTGGCCTTAAATCATAGGAACCAGCATTACAACCATAAATCGTTGCGACATCACAAAGTGTTGTATATGGATATAAAATACTAGTAGGATCAGATGCTCCCATGATGAATTTTGGATGTTTTTTTAATGTTTGAAAAGAAATGTATGGTAACATTTCATTCAAAAAATCACCACCTGCAGCACACATCACAAAATCAACATCTTTGTCTAAAAATAATTGATTGAGTTCATCTCCTCTTTGTTGAGCAGAACCACCACGCGTATCATTCACACGAACATGTTCTGTTTCTTTGATGAAATAACCTTGTTTCTTTAATGTTTCAATGGATAAATCAAAGCTATCTAATTTACGACCAACACCTGCACTTGGTGCGCAGATTCCAATCGTTGATCCTTGTTTTAAAAATGAAGGATAAATCATAATCAACTCCTAAATGATTTTTGAGATTGCTTGATCATATGCTTCTTTTGTTTTCTGATCAAAACAAACCCAAACGATTTCTTCAAAACATTCTGGAAGATTATCAACAAATTCTTTGACAGCTTTTACAGCAACTTCAGCTGCTTCTTTCACAGGATAACCATATACACCAGTTGAAATAGATGGAAAAGCAATCTTATGAATTCCATTGATGCTTGCAAGATGCAATGAATTTATATAGCAGTCATGTAATAATTGAGCGTCTTCTTCTTTATTTTGATAAATTGGGCCAACTGTATGAATGATATATTCACATGGTAGATCATAGGCAGAAGTGATTTTCGCATCTCCTGTTTCACAACCATTGAGCTTGATACATTCTTCTAATAGTTTTGTACCTGCTGCTTGATGAATTGCGCCATCAACGCCTCCACCACCTAATAAAGATGAATTGGCAGCATTAACGATTGCGTCAAATCCTTTTACTTTAGTGATATCTCCTAATTTTGTATTAATGATTGTCATAAAAATGAGCTCCTTTAATTTCTAAATCTAATATTCTTTTTCTTTCTTTTTCATTAAGGACACTTGTATAAAGCTGTGTTGCTTGAAACTCGATATCTCGCCAATCTTTTGGAATGTCTGCGAATTTAGATGCAATATTGCATTCTGATTTTCGTTTCTCATGTAGCCATTTTCTACCATTTTGGTTGAAAGCTAAGATATGAATATAAGATGGTTTTCCTAATTGTTTGACATCTTCTTTTGTTAGTTGCATCATGATTTGAAGTAAGCATCTTCTGATCTTTGAGGATGTATAACGATAAGTTGTTGCGTTATTTAAGAAATCTTGGTAAGTTTCACTCATTTCTGCACATTTCTTTAAATGATTTTCAATGCCTTCTGTAATCAAAAATATTTTTGATAATGTTTGAGAAGAAGTCATTGTTAGATATGTTCGAATATAAGGATAGAATTGTTCCATCGTTACAATAGATGATGTATTTAATATATCTTCCATTGGCGTAGAAGAAGATATGGATTCATGATTTATTAATGCATTTCGAATCGCATAAGCACTCGCAATTGGTTGAATGTTATCATCAAAATAACCTGTGTTTCTTTGAATTAAGATTGGTTTGATCTTTGTGTTTTGGATTGCTTTGAGATAACATACAGCTAATATGTCATTTGGTTCCATTTGACTTGTTAATAACGAATAAGCTTTTGGAAAAGAAACTCCAGTATCCATTATTTCACGAATATGATTGAGATTGACAGGTGTATCAGCAATGTCCATCAAATTCTCTAAATTACCACATTCACTACCAAAAGAAATATAATCTACATCACACATTTTAAGGAGTTCTACACCACCTTGTGCGAATTGTGAAGCTGCTTGGGTACTATAAAGATATGGAAGTTCAACAACCACATCAATTCCATTTTGTACAGCAGCTTCTGCGCGTTTCCATTTATCAATGCATGCAGGTTCTCCTCTTTGTGTAAAATGAGATGACATTACCGCAATCATGATATCTGCATTTGTTTCTTTTCTTGCTTGTTCAATTTGATATTTGTGTCCATTATGAAATGGATTATATTCACAGATGATTCCACATGTTTTCATGTATTTATTTTAACGGAAATAAAGATATAAAAAAAGCTTCAAAACGAAGCTTCTTAAATGATACCAAATGGATGATCATAATCTACAAAGTCTAATAGAATATCTTCATGTTCATCTAATTTACCAACAAGATTATATTCATTAGATACTTCAATATCATGACATACGACCCAAAGTTCTCCACGATAATGTTCAAGGTTATCATTAACAATCAATAAGTCACCACGATGTGCTGTAAATCCTTCTTCACTTCTAGCAGGAATGGATTTTCCTTTGAAAACCATTCTTGGCATAGAACTTCTTAAGATGTTTTCATTGCAGTCACCACGTTGGTTATGCTTATCCCAATAAACGATTTCTTTTTCAATGTCCGTAACATCATCAACTAATGTTGCACGCATTGTAATCTTTGTGAGATCAGTGTTAGCTAATCGTTTTAATTCTTCATCAGATGCATATGCATTACCAATTAAAATATCTTGGCAATCATTGATTGCGATGAGATGTCTCAATTGTAGATCAATTGGTAAGTCTCTATGCATTTCTAATGTTGGTAAACCATCAAATACAGGCCAAGGTCCAAATGTATCCTTCTCATTAGAAGATACAAATGATGCAACTCTAAATCCAGCGTTTTTATATCTAGATGTCAGTTCCATGTATCTTTGCAATCCCATTCCAGTATGTCTTTGTGGAAAGAAATTAGAACAGAAACACATATTTTCTTGATCAGCACCTGTTTCAATCAGATTGTCATAAGCAATGACGCCAGATGCATTGTATTCAATCATAATTCCATAAGGATTCCGTGTGATTGCTGCATCTTCTTGAGATGAAAAGTGTCCATCTAAGCGAATGATATCTAATCCAATTTCATGGAATACAGATAAATCATATGGTGTGGCACCAATATGTTTGAATACTTCTGGGTTTGTATCTGCACTAACAGTTAAACCACATTCGTGAGCGACTTTACAGAACTTTGAAAAGTTTTTAACGAGTTCCTCTTTTGACTCCTTTACTGATAGGAAACATGTAAAAACCCTCTTATAGCCGAGTTCTCCAGCTTTTTTCATGTATGCAAATACTTCATCGTATGTGCTATGTTCCGGATATACCGATATACCTAATGTTTTCATGAATTTATTTTATGCATATGTATCAATTTAATCAATCATAAGGTGTGATATTTTTATGAAAAGTGATTTGATTAATTTTCCAAATGGATTTCATTAGAAATTCAGATAATACATGAAAATAAATCATAATATACTGTTTACGTAAGGAGTAGTTGTATGAAAAACTTGGTAATTTATTTTTCAAGAAAAGGAAATAATTATGTGGATGGTTCGATTTGTAATCTGAAACAAGGAAATGTAGAGAAGATTGTAGATTTGTTATGTGAATGTGATGATTTTGATCGTTTTGAAGTTCAAAGAAAAAAAGAATATTCTTTGGATTATCAAGAATGTGTGAATGAATCTGTAAAAGAATTAAAAGAAAATGGACGACCCGAATTAAAAGAGATGTTAGAAGATATTTCGAAATATGAAATGGTCTATGTTGTAGGACCTTGTTGGTGTGGACATTTTCCTATGGTACTTGCGACGCAATTGGAACATTTAGATTTCTGTGGTAAAAAAGTGCGTTATATTATGTCGAACGAAGGAAGTGGTCTAGCACAAAGCAAACAAGATTTAATTTCATGGTGTAAAGGTGCAGAAATCTTAGATGGTCTCAGTGTGAAAGGTGCAGAAATTAAAAAAGAAGAATTAAAGGAATGGGCGCAAAAATCATGGAATATGTAAGACTTGGAAATAGTGGTTTGAAAGTATCAAAGATTTGTTTAGGTACAATGGGATTTGGTACACCAGGAAAATTGTTTGATTGGTGCGTAGATTATGAAACAAGTGAAAAGATTGTAAAGGAATGTTTGGATCAAGGTATTAATTTTTTTGATACTGCCAATATCTATTCGGATGGAGAATCAGAAGAATTCTTAGGGAAAGCATTGAAAAAGTATGCCAAAAGAGAAGAAGTTGTGATTGCGACAAAGTGTGGAATCAATATGCATAAAGATGCCAAACCAAATACAATTGGATTATCTCGAAAGTTAATCTTTGATGAGGTTGAAAAATCTTTAAAAAGATTAGGAACTGATTACATTGATTTGTATATTGTGCATCATCCTGATATGGATACGCCAGTAGAAGAAACAATGCAGGCTTTAGATGATTTAGTCAGAATGGGAAAAGTTCGTTATATTGGTGCATCGAACATGAAAGCTTGGCAATTCGCAAAGTATCAATATACGGCAGATAAACATGGGTGGACAAAATTCATTTCACTTCAAAACACGCACAATATTTTTCAAAGAGAAGATGAAAGAGAATTATTTCCGATGTTAATAGATATGAAAGTATCTTTGACAGCGTATAAAGTCTTGTCAGGTGGTAGATTATCAAGAAATGAAAATGATAAAACAATTCGTTCTTCGACACAGAAATTATCAGAAAAAGAATTTGAAATGAATGAAAAGTTGGATCAAATTGCATCAAAGCATCATTGTTCAAAAGCAGATGTATTAATTGCGTGGGAATGGAATCTGAAACCAATTGATGTTGTTTTAGTAGGAACAACAAAACCTGGTAGAATAAGTGATACTGTTAAAGCGTTATCCGTTCACTTAGATGCATCTGATCTAGAAATATTAAATGCATAATCTCTTTTCAATTGATGGATTTGCGGTAAAATACTCTGTATGGAAATTACAATTGAACAGTTAAAAGAAATCGATAAAAATACATATACGATAGTAGATATTCGTGAAGAAGAAAAAGTAATGAAAAATCCTATTGAAGGAAGTATTGCTTTAGAAGAATCGAAGATCTATCAAACAGAATTTGATAAAAATAAAAAGATCATTGTTGTGTGTGATAGAGGCAAGTTGAGTATTCCTTCTGTTTTAGATCTAAGAGATAGAGGATATGATGCATATAGCTTACATGGTGGTTATGTTTCTATCGTCATGGATAAAATGAGAGAAAATGCTTCAAAAGAAATCGCAACAAAAGCTGAGCGGAGTATTATCAAAACATATCGCAAACAGATTTGGTCTAGATTCACAAAAGCTGTTCGTGATTATGAGTTGGTCAAAGAAGGGGATAAGATTGCGGTATGTATTTCTGGTGGGAAAGATTCCATGTTGATGGCAAAATGCTTTCAAGAATTACATAAGTATTCTGACATTTCTTTTGAAGTGAAATATATTGTGATGGATCCTGGATATTCTAGTGAAAATAGACAGATTATTGAAGAAAATGCTAGAAAGCTAAATATTCCAATTGAAATATTTGAGACAGATATCTTTGAAAATGTATTTCATATTGATAAGAATCCTTGTTATATCTGCGCAAGAATGCGTAGAGGGCATTTATATAATTACGCAAAAAATATTGGATGTAATAAGATTGCGTTAGGACATCATTATGATGATGTGATTGAAACAATATTGATGTCAATGTTATATGGTGCACAAATACAAACGATGATGCCAAAATTACATTCCAATCATTTTGAAGGAATGGAAGTAATACGTCCTTTGTATTTGATTCATGAAGATGATATTAAAGCTTGGGCAAAATTCAATGATTTGTATTTTATTCAATGTGCATGTAAATTTACAGATACATGTTCTTCAGAAGCTTGTTTAACAAGACCTCGTTCTAAAAGAGTAGAAGTGAAAAACTTGATTCGGGATTTGAAGAAAACAAATCCTTATGTAGAACAAAATATTTTCAAGAGTGTTGAAAATGTTAGTTTAAAAACAATTATTGCGTATAAAGATGATCAAGAAAAACATCATTTTTTAGATGAATATGACAAAAGAAAGTGAAACAAGGAATTGTTTCCTTTTTTAAAAGTGAGAAGAAAATGAAATATCAAATAAAAGAAATGAATGAATATGATGTTTTAGCGAAATTATATTTTGATTGTGAATTGGAAGGTGCATTAGAAAAAGACTTTACAGGAAAAGAAGTTCAACATTGGGAATGTAGTTGTAAAGATCAAATCATTGGTGGAGCAACGCTACGATTAGAAGAAACGTATTGCGTTTTAGAATTCTTAGCTGTGAAGAAAGAATATAGAGGTGAAAAGATTGGTGAAAACTTATTGAAAGTTGTGGAAGATTACGCAAATGGTATTCGTATTCCAACAATCATTCTTTGCGCAAAAGAACCATTATTTTATCAGAAGTATGGATGGAAAATCATAGAAGATAATAGTATTCCAATGGTAGAACATTGTTTGAAATGTGAAAATTATAAAAAAAGCTGTTTTCCAGAAATGATGTTTAAGAAAGTAGTATGATATTAACAAAAACAGGAGAGTTGTTATGAACTTAGAAGAAATGAAAAGAAAATATGCCTATACACTTGCACGTGTTGGTTTGAACGTACAAAAAGGACAGACAGTACTTGTTGAAGCTGCAATTGAAGGTGCTAGTTTTACACCAATCTTTTGTGAAGAATGTTATAAACTTGGTGCGAAGAATGTAGTTGTACATTATTTAGATGAAGCGAATATGAAAGTTGCTTCCTTGTATCGTGATTTAGATGATGTTAGAAAAGTAGAAGAATGGGAAGTTCTTCAAAATCAACATTATTTGGATGAAGGTGCTTGTTATGTACGCTTAGAAGGTGTGAATCCAAAGCTTATGGAAGATCTTGCGGAAGACAAAGCGAATGCGATATTTGCTCATGTGGATGCAGTTAGAAATATTATGCGTAAGGCAAGCCGAGTAAAACATTGTCAATGGTTGATAGCGATGATTCCAACACAAGAATGGGCAGATTATATTATGTCTGATATTGATGAAAGTCAAAGATTAGATGAATTATGGAAACTCTTATTGAAATTGTGTTATATCGATGAAAATAATGATGTAGTTCAGACGTGGTCTGATAAACAACAAAAGAATCATGAACGTGGAAAAAAGATTGATTCCTATCACTTTACAAAATTTCATTACACTGCATCAAATGGAACTGATTTGATTGTTACATTAACACCTGATTCTAAGTTTTCTCATGAAGAATTGGATCAAAAACATGAAGGTGTTTTATTTACACCAAATATTCCAACAGAAGAAATTTGTACGACGCCTGAAAAATATGGAACAAATGGTGTGGTATATGCTTCTAGACCATTAGTACTCGGTGGAAAAAGCGTAGAGAATTTTAGTTTTCGATTCGAAAATGGAAAAGTTGTAGAAGTAATCGCAAATGAAGGAAAAGAAATGTTAGAATCCTTGATTCGTATGGATGAAAATGCATGTTATTTAGGAGAGTGTGCATTAGTAGAATATCATTCACCAATCTCAATGAGTAAACGTGTTTACTATACAACTTTGATTGATGAAAATGCTTCTTGTCACTTAGCATTAGGCAGAGGCCTCAATGTTCAACAACCAAAAGATTCTAGATTTACATTTAATGATTCTATGATTCATATTGATTTTATGATTGGTACTTCAGATATGCATATTGTTGGTACAACAGAATCTGGGGATGAAGTAGTCATATTTGACCAAGGAGATTTTGCGTTGTAATGCAATCTAGAGAAGAAGCTTTATATAAGCTATCTCGATCTAAGTTTCGTTCTTCTTTTCATTTAAAAGAGAAAGAGAAAAATTATGTTAAAGAAAAAGGCATGGATGTGATTGAAAGTCATGCGCGAGATTTTGTGAGAAATAAATTAGGTCCGGCATATCCTAAAAATGATGGGAAACAAACACCAATGAAAGGCCATCCTGTATTTATTGCACAACATGCATGTGCGTGTTGTTGTAGAGGATGCCTAAATAAGTGGTATAGAGTTCCAATGGGCGTAGAATTAACAGAAGTCCAACAAGATAAAATTGTACGTTTATTGATGAGTTGGATTGAAAGTGAGATGAATGATGAAAGAAAGATTGATACAAAAGATGATTGACTTTTATGACGGGAATACGCATGATGTAGCGCATTTCTTGAAGGTCTATGCATATGCGGAAACTATTGGTTTGAGTGAACATTTAGATGTTAGAACACAACAAACATTAGAGTACGCTGCAATTGTACATGATATTGCTTGCCCACTTTGTAGAAAGAAGTATGGAAATACAAATGGCAAACATCAGGAAGAAGAAAGTGAAGCATTATTAAAAGACTTCTTACAAGAATTTCCATTCGATGAAGATATGAAAAATAGAATTATTTATCTTGTATGTCATCATCATACATATACAGATGTAGATGGAATGGATTATCGTATTTTATTAGAAGCTGATTTTTTAGTGAATGCGGATGAATCTCAATATACAAAAGATGTTATGCAAACATTCAAAAAAAATGTATTCCAAACAAGATGTGGAATACAAATTCTAGATTCGCTATATAAACTTTAGAGTTTTCTGACAAGATCCATGATAGGGACTGTGATTGTATCTGGTAAGATATGTGTCGCAATGCGATCGATTGTACTCACTGGATCTGGTGTGGAAATCCATTTGTTTTTTAAAGAATCTTGTAATGATTTTTGAACGATCTTTTTACTCGTTGTAGAAAAAGGTCGTTTTTTAAAACTTTGGTTTTGATATTCTTTTGCGATAGAAATGAATTGTGTATCTTTGATCCAGTATGGACAAACAGTCGTTACTTTGATGCCTTTTTGTTTTAGTTCATAATGCAATGCTTTTGCGTAGGATTGAACAAAAGCTTTTGTTGCGGCGTATAACGCAAATCCAGGCATTGGTTGAAATCCCGCAATGCTTGCGATTTGTAGGATACGACTGCCTTTTTGCATGAATGATAAAGAACCTTGTGTTAATAAGACTAATGCTTTACAGTTAAGATCAATCATCTTTTGTGAGTCTTGTATGCTTATTTCATCACATCTTGCGATTTTCCCCATCCCTGCAGCATTGATCAATATTTGGATATTAGGTTTTTCTTGGTCTAGTTTATGGATGTAAGCATAGATATCGTTTGTATTTGTTAGATCTAGTGGAAAAGGAATGATTCGAGAATCTTTTTTAGCGAGTTCTTCTAATATTTCTTTTCTTCTAGCGATGATCCAATATTCATCAATGGATGAGTCAAGTAATAATTGTGTTAAATATTCTTTTCCTAATCCACTCGAAGCACCCGTAATAATAGCTATATTTTTGTTCATACTAATTTAAAGTCTTTTGGATTTCTAAAATTTTTTCTTTAGATAATCCAGTACAATCCATAATTGCATCTAGATCCATATTTTTTTCTAACATCTTTTTACAGAACTCTAGTGATTTTTCTTCAATAACTTGTTGTGCCACAATTTCATTTCTGTGACGAATAATTTCTTCTAATGTCATTTTTCTC
>CAVJMM010000066.1:0-10323 GCA_963650865.1 Eubacterium sp. AM49-13BH
ATTGTCGAATGATATCAACTGTTGCACCACCTGTACTAATCAAGCAAAAGCTTTGCGACCAGAACATTTCTTTCCATAGCGATTTTCTTATCTGAGGATGTTCTTTCTTAATTAATCTACTACTAGCAGATTTATAAGCATTTATGAATTTACTGATTTCAGTGTTTGGTTGACCTCTGAAAAGAATATGTACATGGTCAATATCATGATTCCATTCTTCTAAAGTAATATGATAAGAAGGTGCAATGTATAAAAATATTTCTTTCAGCCTTTCAGATATCTCGTCATCAATGACTCTTTTTCTGTATTTGATGCACATAATCAAGTGGTATTGTAACATGTATACTGAATGACTATTTGTATCAAAATTCTTATATATTTGATACATATATTTTACAATGATCAAGCAAATGAAACAAGTGATATCAGGCAATTCATCCCACCACTTTCATTCTTTAGAAGTGGGAGATTTCTTGCCTAGAAAATGTTAAAAGATTCAATATTTAATCTTTCATCGAAAGTATGATAATACTCACAAACCGCGCCAACTGTTGTAATATCTAAACCAGGATGTAAAGAAGAAAATACACCAACTTCTAATCCACCATGTTCTGCAACTTTCTTTAGTGTTTTCCCATGATTCTCAAGAGCTTTTGCGAACTTTCCCCGAATTGGAGATACTTCCGAATATTCCCATCCTGGAAAGAAATCACTTGTTTGATAGGCAAGATGAAATATATTCGCACATACTTTAATTTTATTGGCGATATCTTTGACCGCTGATTCAAACATACTTCTCACAAAGTATTGAATTGATATTTTGTTATCTTTTGTTGAAATTGAGCCAAGGTTTAGTGAAGTAACTGTTAACCCTTCAATTGCCATTGATTTATGTTGAAAACCATTTGGACAAATGTACATAAAATTCAATATATTTTCTGTTGATTGCTGATCAGCACATTCTTTTACTGTTTCTATTTCTTTCAATGTATATCCATAATTGGGATCACTAGAATTTAATATCTAGCGGGACGCAAAATCTTACGCGGTACCACCCGGTTTCAGAAATCAATTTATTTCTGCACTTATTTCTTCGTATCATGAAGTCTACGGATTCACTTAATCCTTTCATTTCAGCAAATCAGCTCAGGAGTGAGTACCATTGATAAATGTATATGTTCTTTCACCAAACGAACATTCTCTGATATACTTCATTCAATGTTTGTCTCCATCATTGCTTTTTTGTTTGAATGATAGCTAATTTATCACTAGTTTTCTGTAAGTGCAATCTTTTATTTCTGAAAATATTTTCATTTATCGCTTATCTTTTCTGTTTGGAACCCAATCTGATGTTTCTTGATACCACTTTAGAATCACTTTCTGCATATGTTGGATATCTTGCGCATAGTCTGGATTATCTATTTCGTTGATTTGTTCATCTGGATCTTTCTCTAAATCATACAATTCATCTTTTTCATATAAACGCATTGTGTACTTTAGATTCCCTATTCTACACATTGTAGCTCTACCATGTGCACCATCTTCTTGATGTTGTACAGATAAACGAGGCCAATACATATCTTCAGGACTATCATGTCCTAATTCCATTGCTGGCTTATCACCATATGGCCTACCACCTTCACTAAAGACTGCTTCTTTGTGCTCATCATCTCCCTTTAAAACATGAACTAAAGACTTTCCATATTGAACATAATCCAAATCAACACCTGTCATTTCAGACACTGTTGCGGATAAATCAACCAATTCAGCTAAAGCTTTTGTCACACGAGGTTTACAAGAAATATTTTTAGAAGGTTTAATGACTAATGGAATATTTGTTAAATCATTTTCAAAGCAATTCTGCAATTTTTCAACGATATCATAATCTCCTGTATAATCACCATGATCAGAAAAGCAGAAAATGTTCGTATCATCATAAAAACCACATTCTTTTAATTTATCAATAACCATTCCTAATTGATGATCCCACTTCGCTGTCATTCCTAAATAAACTGCGCGTAATTCATTCCATCTTTCTTCACTCCAATCATGAAGATCCATACGATTCGCTGTTTCCACCAACATTTTTGGTTTATTAGGATTCCATTTTTTACGAGGTGGCAATGCATTACGATCAATCAAAGAAAACCATGGCTCACAACATCCATATGGAGGATGAGGATACATCAAAGTGCAATACACAAAGAATGGTTTATCATTCCCTTCTTTTTTCTTTCTGTCTAAATATTTCAAACAAGCCTCAACACAACCTACATCAGCATAGCCACTTTTCTTTTCATCCACTTCTCCAATATAAAATGAATACATGTCTTTATGAAATGTCTTTGCTGAACCATGACTTTTTTGAAGAAGTTTCATTACATCAGTAGCTTTATCTCTTGTATTATTTGGATCAATCCCATCATAATATTCATCACAATATTCCTTTTTAGAACGATCAGATGGAACAACATCATTTCTACCAATCCAAATTACTTCATATCCTGCTTTTTTCATTGTTTTTAAGATATTTGGTTCATCTTCTTCCTGTAGAAAATGCATTGTTCTATGACCTGTTGTATGTGGATAAAGACCCGTCAAAAAACTGCATCTGCTTGGAACACACACTGGATTTTGACAATATGCATTTTCAAATCCAACGCCATCCTCTACTAATTTATCTAAATTTGGAGTAACAGATGCAAGATTTCCTAAATAATGTTGTGTATCTGCTCTCATTTGATCAGCCACAAAATAAAGTATATTTGGTTTATCTAACATATTTTCATTCCTTTCATTTCGAATTGTTTTATTGAATATTTTGAGCAATCCAAGACATTCTATCTTTACAATAGGACAAAAATTCTTGATAACCACAGTAATTTTCATCATAGTAACAAACAGAAAGTCTTTTACAATTGCCATGACACATATGTACAAATTCACAATTTGTGCAAGAATTACATGTTATTCTTGCTTCATGAATAAATTGTTTCACAATATCATTTTGAATCATATTTTCTAAAGAATCTTGTAATATATTTCCACAACAATAACGATCTAAAACATAAAAATCGCATGGATATATATTTCCATTCCCTTCTACAACAACTTGCATATGGCATCTACCAAGCATTCCACATTGTTGAGGCAGCATACCTTTATACATCATTAATACATTATCAAATAGTGTAACAGACATATATCTTTGCCTTAGGAAATCCTCAAACCACAAATCAAAAAATTTCTTATAAAACGAAGAAAACTCTTTTGGTTTCAAAGAAAATATATCTGTTGATTCATTTTGTTGCAAGGAAGGTAAACAAGGAATGATTTGAACATAATCAAACCCGTTATCTTTATAAAATTGATATAATTCTTCAGGTTTCTTTGATAATTCCTTTGTAAGAACAGTTAATATATTGTAATCAATCTTAGCATGATTCAATCTTCTGAGATTGTACAATATCTTTTTTAATGTACCTTTCCCATTGTTATCTTTTCTAAAGTAATCATGATTTTTCACGAAACCATCAACTGAAATACCAACTAAAAAATGATTTTCTTTCAACAATTCCACCCATTGATCATTTAATAATGTTCCATTTGTTTGAATAGAATATTGTATCTTTTTATGATGTACATTTTTTTCATTCACGCATGTAATAAATTTATGGTAATACTCAATTCCTGCGCACAATGGTTCCCCACCCTGAAAACAATAATTCACTTCATCAACATGTAATTTCAATGACTGCTCTATAAAAGCTTCCATTACATCACTCTTCATGATACCCATGGATTCTTTTTCACGATTATGACTTACATCACTATAAAAACAATATTTACATCTTAAATTGCATAATGATGAAGCAGGTTTGATCAAAAAAGATATTTGTGTCATTTTCTTTCCTTCTAAAACAATTGATATTTATTTCCAAAGTTCTTTTGGTAAATCATTAAATGTTATTAATTCTATTTGATTCTCTTTTACCCATTCTTTTACTTCATTGCTCGTTAACGCTTCTAAATCTTTCACTCTACAAAGATTAAAACTTGAAAGTTCAAACAATCTAGCATCTGCATAACCACAATGCGTTACAAGATATCCATACTCTTGTTTTAAGAATTCTGCTTTATCTTCTAAAAGAAATCCTTTTAAATCTTCTTGTAATTGTCCTTCTGGTGAAGCTCCCATGATGTACCAGCCCATTTTTCCATAGCCACCACAATTTTGATCACCAAACGTTTTTGTATAAGGACGATCATATTTTTTAGCGATTTCTTGTCGAACTTGTTCCGTTGTTGCTGTACCGTATGCATGTGCATGAATATAGTCAGGAAGTTTTCCAACAAGTTCAATATACTTTTGTACTTGTGTATCAAATTCCATATAGAGTTGATCATGATCTACATGATCATGATTTTCAGCAGTTTCATCCGCTTTACGATTCTCTTTTGAAGTTAAAAAGCTACCATCTTCGTGACATAAATTTGGAACCTTATCATATCCAAGTAACGAAGAACCAGTACTTGCATTCAGATCAATACCAAAAGCAATTTGATCAAGATATGGTCTTATTTTTTTTACACATTCATTTGCCCAAGGCATGTTAGAAAATAAACCTGTATTTTTTACAATACCATGTGTAATTCCATAAATAATTCCATCCGCAACTGCTGGTGTCATACCATAATCATCTGCTTGTACAATTAATTTCATATTAAGCCTTCTTTCTGTTGTTATTTTAACATTTCAATGATTGAAAAAAGGATGAAAGAAGATTCTATTATAAACTTTTCATCCTTTTATCATTACAAAATTATTTTGTGATACCTTGTTCTTCTTCAAGTGCTTTTTTATCACCCATCTTGAAGAATGGATACCATAATGCAATTGATGCTAATATCATAAGTAATTCCCATACAGCTAGTCCAATTCCACCTTGTAGAAAGCCATTAATAACAGGTGGAGTTGTCCAAGGAATTTGTAAGCCATGTGGAATTGGAACTAAACCGATTTTCATTACGAAGTATGTTAGTGATCCTAAAATTGGTGTGATGAACATCAATGGTAAGAAGAACATAGGATTTAATACGACTGGAATACCAAATAACAATGGTTCATTGATAAAGAAGAATGTTGTTGGAAGTGACAATTTTCCTAACATCTTATATTGTTTAGACTTTGCAAAGAAGCACATTAGAATTGCTAAACCAAACATTGTACCAACGCCACCAAATGTGAAAGACTTTGTAAAAGCACCTGTAATAATATATGGCATTGTTTTTTCACCAGCTTGGAAAGCCGCTAAATTTTCTAATGATAATGGTGTATAAACTGGGTTTGTAATAGAACCGACAATGTTTCCACCATGTAAACCAAAGAACCAAAGAATATTTGTCATTAAGTTAAAGAATAAGAATGACCAAATATTATTTCCAATGAAACGCATCAAGTTAGATTGAATAACTGTAAAGATCATTGTATGCAAATCACCATAAGGTGTAAAACTACATACCAATGCAACAAGTAAGAAAATTACAATTACAAATGTTGCTGGAATCAAAGATGAGAAAGAGTTAGCAACGTTAGGTGGAACACTTTCAGGCAACGTGATAACCCAACCTTTTTTAACAACCGCAACGTAAACTCTTGCGCCAATTAATGCAATAATCATTGCTGTAAACAAACCTTTTGCTCCTAAATATGTTGTAGCCAAGGCACTAACAGCAGTGGCATCTTCTGCAGCTGTAGCGAAATAAGCGGTTCTTCCTGTAACGATAAAGAAAGAAACCAAGCAAGATAGTCCAGCCCCTGCACCATCTACATCAAATGATTTTGCTAAACTATATGCAATAAAGAATACTGCATATACAGCAATTAAATCTGTAGTACATTGGCCAGGTAAAGCTAAAATACTTGATAGACCAGTTTCTGCCAGCCAAGTTGTCCAAGCAGTAATTGGAAGATTTCCAATTAGCGTAAAGATGGATCCAACGATTGTTGCTGCCATTACCGCAATAAAACCAGAACTAATTGCTTTTAAATAGCGATTGTTACCTAGTTTACCAGCAATAGGCATCATGTGAGCTTCCATCCAATTCATGAATTTTTCCATGATTTTCTCCTTTCTGGGCATCCCCATTTTTTTCTAAAACTAGTCTAACAATTTTATATTTTCCTTTGAATACGACTTTTTGCCAAAAATCTGGAACAAAGTTAAACGCTTTCTTTTTCTAATTCTTTTGAATCCAGTATTTTGAAAAATGGATACCAAAGACAACATTGAAATAAAATCATCAAAACTTGCCACAAAGCTAACTGCCATCCTCCTTCTAAAAGTCCAGATACAATTGGAGGTGTTGTCCACGGAATTTCCACACCAATACATTTTGGAAGAAAACCAATACTCATCAAAAACACAGTCAATGTTCCGGTAATAAATGGAATTCCAATCATAGGTAATATCATAAAAGGGTTTAAAACATATGGTATTCCAAACAAAATTGGTTCATTGATAAAGAATAGCCCCATCGGAAAAGATAGTTTCCCTAATTTTTTTAACTTTTGACTCTTTGAAAAAATACACATTAATAACACTAAAGATAAAGTCGAACCCGCTCCACCAAACGTATACATTTTAGAAGTTGCAGAAGTAACAATATATGGTAAATCAATTCCATTTCTATATGCTGCTAAATTCTCATAGGAATATTGTGTATAAATCGGATCTGTCAAAGTTCCAATTGCTTTCCCACCATGAATTCCAAAAAACCACAAAAAATGTGCAAAAGCTTGTATATATACACTTGACCAAATATTCGCTCCAATATAAGGATCAATATACTTTTGAATACATAAAACAATAAAAGACGGAAAACTCATTCCTGTAAATTTATGAACAAGTAACATAAATAATACAGAAATAATGCTTGTAAGTAAGACTGGAAAAACAGATATCAAAGAATCTTGAATATCCCTTCTTAAATTCTCAACCCCAAAAGTTTTCATTCGTTCTTTTATATATACCACAAAACTTGAAGTCACTAATGAAACAATCAAAGCTGTAAATATCCCTTTAACACCAAAATATGTTAAATCTACACTTCCATTTTGAATTGATTCTGTAACTAGAAAAAATGAAAGAACAGACGAAATCATGACATTAGGTGCACTTTGATTACATCTTTCCGCATAAAATTTCGAAGTTAATAAAACAATATACAAAGATATCATTCCTAAAGTCATTGTGATTGCATAATCTAATAATGATCCAATACCAACAGAATCAATAAATGTCACATATGATTCAATTGGAAACGAACGTAAAAGTGTAAATATCGATCCAATGACTGATATTGGAAGTATCGATGAAACACCAAAATAGATAGAAATCATCCATTTATTCGCTGTGAGTCTAGAAATAAACGTTTGTAAATAGATCAAAATTGATTTTCTCTTTTCTTTTTTCTCTTCTACTTTCGGATGTAAAATATTTTCTACTAAAATATGCATATCATCCATCGCATAGATATCATTAGGAAGCATTCTGCACTCTGTATATCCCAATTCATCAATTTCCTTTTTTACATATTCCATCTGTGGAGCAAGCAATACTAAATCAGCTTGGATTGCATATTTATGAATTTGTGTTATCCCACATGCACCAACTTTAATATCAGATATATTTTCTTTCTTTAATTGTTTTCTTAATTTCTCAGTTATGATACTACTTGTCATTCCTGAAGCACATACAATCAAAACATTCATAAAAAACCTATTTAAAAATACTTTCTTGTTGTTTGGAATCAAAATGAGAGATAATAGCATCCATCCATGTTTGATAAGTGAAATTCTTTTTTAATTTCACCATACTAGAAGCATCACTTAAAACTTCATATAAAACACGCACAATAGATTCCGATATCTGATCATCACCTTTTTTCATTCCTAATAATATAATCCATTGTACTTCTTTATGGTTAAACCATAAAATCGGTTTATTAACATGCGCAATAACCACCTTATTCTCATCCAATAATATAGAAGATGGATGCGGAACTGCAACACCATGTCCTGTATATGTTGATGCAATTCTTTCTCTATCAATGACTCGTTTTTCAAAATCTATTGGCAATGTAACTTTGCTTCCTAACTTTGTGCATAATTCATGAATTCCTTCTTGTGCATCTGAAACATTTAAATTCTCAATAAACAAATCTTTATCAAAAGCTTTTAAAACTTCATCCAACAATTGAGAACCTTTATTCAAAAACGCGTCAATCGTACTATAATCCATATCTGATAACATACAATTCACAACGATTACGTTCTTATTTACATTTACCAAAGGAATTGTAGAAATAATCAAATCATATTGATTTAAATCGATAGTCGATAATTCCACAAAACTACAACTATCAATCACTTTCATCTTATCTCCAAATTGTCGTTCTAACTTATACTTCAATATTCTTGATGTACCAGCTCCACTCGCACATACAGTTAAAACTTTAATTGCTTTCGAATCACTCTTTCTCTCCAAAGCTAATTGAAAATGCAATGCTAAATAACCGATTTCGTTCTGATCCACAATAACATCGTATTTCTTCGCAATAATTTCTGATGCAAGGACAGCCATATCATATCCCAACGGATTTTCTTCATATACCTGTTGTGCTAAAGGATTATGCATACGAACATGATTTTGTAATCTTTGAATCATTGGCTCAATGTGAATACAAAGCATCGTAAAAAGATCTATATCATTAAATAGATTTACTGCATATATATTTTGAATTTCTGTTAGAATTTTACGAACAGTATTTAATGTATCAAAAGATAATATGTTTGCATCTTTTTCAGTAAACACTTTATTACCAATCATATGAATGACGATATATCCTATATCATTATCACTTAAATGTATTCCTGATTTTTGATAAATTCTTTCAATTATATTCTTAGCAATTTCTTTCTCAACTGGATAATTATCAACATGTATATTCACATTTGTATTTTCTCCATAAAGTTGATACATCAATAATGAAATAAACAAATGTACTGATAAATTCTCTATTCCAATATCAGACATATGATAATTATTCTTATGTATTTCATCTAATAATTGTGTTTTAATCCATTCTTTCCCTTGAATATTTGTACAATTTTCTAGTAGAGGAATATTAACATTCAATGAATCTGATTGATAAAAGAAGCAATCTGATACACACATTCGTAAGTTCTTCATATCACCAGAAATATACAAACCTTGTTTTCCCTTTACATCTAATTGCAATGAATACTTTTCTAGTTCTTTTCTTACATTTCTCAAATCAGTTGCCAATGTACTTTTTGATACATTCAATTCTTCACACATATCTTCTGTTTTAATTGGAGTTTTACTAAGCAATAATTTTCTAATGATATAATCCGAACGATCTTTTGAAGTATTAGGATTTGCAATTTGGTTTTCTTGGATTTCTTTTTCTATTTTTTCGAAATATGATTTAAATTTCATGATATCTAATACATCGATACGATATCCAAAATTTGTTTTTAATAATAATCTGGCTCCACTTTTCTCTTCAAACTCATCTTTGTATACACGTACAATTTCTCGGAGTGAACGCTCACTCATATCTAATTGATACGATAATTCTTCTATTGTATGATATAAAAAATCTTTCGCTAATACAGAAAAAAACTCAAAAGCCTTCTCATCCATCATTTCAAAATACTCCAGCGTTTCTTATAGTAGATAAAAGTACAAATAAACCATATTACGGAACCAATCGTTAAAGATATCATCGTCGTCGTCATTTCACTAATATCTAAACCTTGTGTAATCGCCAAAGAAAAAACCAAAACATTTAAACTCAGTTCTAAAACAAGAAAAATATAAAAAGAAAAAACGCCAATTTTAGAATCATGTTTTATTATAGCTATTACATTTGCAATAATCATTGCAACATAGAAAATAAGATCTACAGTTCTATAAACACTAGATTGCCCAGCTAATAGAGACGTTGCGATATTCATAATATCTCTAAAAACAAGGATTCCTTCTAACACATATAAGACTTTATGATATGTCATAGGATATTTATTTTGATCAATTGTTTTATTAGAATTCATATTAACCTCACTTTAGTATTTCTTTGTTATATTGAAAAAGTGAACTACTCACGACCTACGCTTACGCTTAGAGGTCTGAGCTTCTTGTTTCATCTACCATTGCGTAAAGATATACATCTTAGATGTATACCTGTATGTCTTACACGATATCCACAAGCGTTTGGTTCGGGCAGTTCCTGCCC